>NZ_JBIAXS010000030.1:0-119849 GCF_042896885.1 Streptomyces sp. NPDC001231 | reverse complement strand
GTACTGCTTGGACAAGGACGTCGAGCTCATCTTCGGCTGACCGCCGCAGGCAGTCTCCCGTCGGAGATGACCAGCAGTTACGGGACAGCCCTTAGTTGGTCGCCCCACGGGATGATGGGAGCGGAGAAAGGTGTCTTTCCGCCTGGACCCCTATAGGTGAAAAGATCGATGAACTTGTCTATGACGGTACTCTTGGGGTTATACCTCTTCAACCACCGTGTGAGCGTCTCTGGACGCATCGCCAGGTAGGCAGTCTCCAAGTTTGGCTCGCCACGAAAGAGTGTCAATTGAAGAAATGACATTCCTTGATGGCACCCATAAGGGGAATGGCTTCTCTGAGTGTCAACCCCCCTAGATCAGTATCCAGGGGCATCTCCCATGGTCTATTCGAAACATAGTTCTTCATGTGCTGGATATAGAGCCCGCCAATCCAGGTTGGTATGTTCCTGTATACGCCTCGGCGCCCTTGTTGGGAGCGAAAGAATGCATAGGCGGGTTCCAAGCTTGGGCCAACCGTGTTTTCGTCTACATTCCTTGTGTCTATCTCCTCGAGGAGCATATCGAGGACCTCGACGGATGGGTTGGCGATCGGGTCTATCAGTAGCTCCCCTCCTTTCTGCTCCACTCGGACGCGGCCCGCCTTCCCGCCTTCCAGGCCGATTTCAATGACGCTCCAGTTTTGGGCTAGATCGAGTGCCTCGTTTATTTGCTGTAAGGTGGGCTCGCCAGAAATTGATGAATCGCAATACAGGAAAGCCCACTCTATGAGGTGGGCTGTCATGTTTGCCCAGTCGCGAGTTTCTCCGCCTGGCTCGCCATCTTCCCTGTCTCGTGCGCCGGGGGATCCCTTCTGCACTTCTCGTAGGTATCGAACGGAGACTGAGGCCAGCAATGCGTGTAGCGCTGCTGTTCCGGAATTCCAAATAGACAGCTCTGCGGGGGCGTGCCCGGCTATTTCCTGGAGTATTTTGTAGCCGTTGCGGGGAGGGCGGGTCATGGTGTTCCTTTCTTCTCGCTTGCTGCTATTATCGACATTTGGGTTATTTACTTCCCAAGCCGCTTGGATGTCATGCGAGTGCTGTGCGTACCGACTGGCTGTCGGTCACCAGCGCAGTACAGCAACGAAGTACCGCAACTACGGCAACCGCTGCCAACCCTTTCTGATCCTGTGGGCGGTTGCACCAGTTGGTACGACCTCTAGCGACCGGCCTGTACAGAGCTACGGATCAGAAGGCCACACCACCCAGCCGGCCCGAAACCGAGCCCGCCACTGGGCCGTCCGACGTCGCTCAACCGCCACCAACAGTGATGCCAACCACTAAAGCGCAGCGGTGTAGCCCAGATCTGCGACGAGGTGGGTTGCTGAGACCACTGAAACACCCAAGGCGCAAAGACCAGTCTCGCGTGCCTATCGGGTTTCCGCCGGTCTCAAGAAATGTCTCGACCAGGGATTTGGTAAAAAGGTTCCGGCAGTGATACGTCCCATCTATCCATCGCTGAGTGAATCTCGACTGCCAGTCGCGACGAAGCGTCATGCCGAGGATTCAGTAGCACGTTGCGACCGTTCGAGGCTATGAAATCGAATCCTGGCGAAAACGCCCACAGATCAACCTTGTACGGGTCGATACCCAGGAGCGTGCAAATATATCCGAGACCAGAGTCAACCGCGCCGAATTTATCGCGTTCAGCAAAGAGTCTGCCACACAGATCCATGAGGGCGTACCCTTTAGGTGCGACTTCATAGATCGTACCGGAGATCCGAGGATCTGAACTCGGAACGATGAAACCGGTAAGGCTTAGGCGGATAATCCGCTCCTTAATCGGGCCAGCACTAATTCCGATCTTCTTGGCGAGCTGCGTGTAGTTACCGAAGCCGGAATCTTCAACTTCCGCTAGGACAGCGAGACTAAGTCCACTGGTGCCGCTCCACGTCGCGAACGAAGAGACGTCTCGGTCGGTGATCCCTCCTAGCACGACCGACAGCAAGAGGTCGCGGGAGACGGATTCTTTCAACTCCGAGTGAACCAGTTTTCGATGACTTTCCGAGTCCGCGTCAAAATCCTCAGGGACCCAGAAGACACGCAGCCGATCAAGCCTCTCCGAGAGCCCCGTTTTCTTGTAGTCAGAGATAGCTTCATAAAGGACAGCTTTATTCTTCATGGTGCTGCGCGCCACGTAAATGAGAGCATCGGATTCCGATTCGGATAGCAGCATCCGAACATCCTTATCGACGCCCTCGGTGTGCTTCCAGAGAGTCTGACCTGAGACAGCCCTCTTCCAGTTGGTTGCCAGATCACAAGCAAAGTCGAAACGCTTACGTTCCGCCTCTCTGTATGCATACAGACGAGACTCGGACGCGGCATCCATGATTTGCAGAATCGAATCAGAAAGAAAAGCGTGCTCCGCAGACTCGGCCACTGCGCCCCCCATGGTCACTCAACACTGACGCACGGATCGTACGGGTCACCACTGACATGCGCCCTCAGCAAGCCGCTTGCGCAGGCCAGTTGGACAGCAACCCGACCCAGGCTGAGCGCCAGCGGCCCCTGATCCTAGACTTGACGGCCGGCTCCGGCACCCGGAACCGACCATGCCGTCTACCTCCGCCCGTAGTCGAACAGGGCGGGAAACGTGACATCCACGGCTGACATCAACGACACCGGACACAGGCATACGCCAGCGACTCTGTCTGGCCATCACACCAGCCAACGAAGGACGCCAGGCCGGGCTCCGACCGAACTCCTAATGCGGTGTTCTACGCATGAGCGCCCTCCCAGACCGCTCTTGGGCCGTGAAAGGGCGCTCAGCAGTGACCAACGCCTACAGGTGCCGCCAGTTCGGCAGCAGGTCAGGCGGTTGATCGATGAGGTGGCCGCTGGTCACGGCCGCCGGTGATCAGTTGTTGTGTTCCATCAGCCTGGCAGGGGGCGGAGGAAACCAGGTGCGGTTAGTGACTTGCCAGACGTCGATGGGACGTTGAGGGACGCAGGTCTGAAGTGGATTCGCCAACCGATGGCACCAGCGAGCGAGGGGGGCGGAGGTCTCATACTGGAGTAGGTCCAGCCTCCAGTACCAGCGGTAGTCCCCCAGATGGTCGATCAGACGCCGGAGCGCCGGACTGGGGGCCGGGGGATCGAAGATGGCTGCTTCTTCACCATCATGGCGCCAGATCGGCTTGTGAAGCTCCGGACGCCGAGGGCCGAGACGTTGAAGGTACAGTGTCACGCTCTCTCGTGACCATCGAGGCCCAGTCCGCTGGGTGGCGCTTTCGCGCCTTCGGGCGTACCTGCCGACGAATTCCTGGGCCCACTGCCTGTTCTCCCGAGGCTCTGGAAGCGGGGCGGGATCCGACCAGTAGTCCCTCACCACGTAAGTTCTCGTACTTCCGCCCTCGCTCTGATGCGTAACCCCGCGGTGACGCATTCGATAGGCCGCTTGGCGGCACGCACCGGAACAGTATCGGCGCCGCCGACCGATGGGACGCTGCTGCAGCGGCGGCGAGCCACATCCTGGACGCTCGCAGCGCTGAACAGCCACTCGAGCAGCCTCAGCCCGCAACACAGGTGAATGACGTGGGCCGTGCAGCGTCCGCAGCTCCTGGCGCAGGGCATCGGCGTGGTCTGACCCAGCCAACTGCTCAAGCGCTGCGGCAACGAGAGCACGAAGCTCGAACGAACTAGAGAGCCCAAGCTCACGGACGAGTTGCTCCGTGGGCGCACCATGCACACCGTGGATGACGGCAATGCGGAGGGGCTCCTCCAGTTCGGACAGGGCGCGACCCAATACGTCTTCGCCAGCGTGTCGGCCCACGGGATCCCAGTCCGGTCCAAACCCTCTGCGCCTCACGATGCCACCCCTTCGGTACCCGCCTCAGAGGTTGAGGCTGCCCCCCTGTCAGCTGCAGCGACCGTCGTGGTCCCGGCTGAGGTGGAGTCAGTGCCAGGCAACACCTGCCGCAGCCGGAACCGCAGGCATCCAACCATGCCGGCCAGTGCGCGGCTGCTGATCTCAAGCACTTCGGGCACGTCCTCAGTTCGGGCGCGACGCACGGCCTGCCCGGCGATGCGCCCGTGAACCGCAATCGCGGCTAGCAGCACGGCCACCGCCATCGAGACCATCAGCGTGATCAGGGCGAAAGTCGGCACAGCGCTCTCCTCTCTACGGAGCTGAAAACGCCGAAGGCCCCCGCAGTTGCGGGGGCCTTCGGCGAAGCGAACAGCAAAAAGGCCCGCCATGGGGCGGACCTCATCGAGTGTGGGCACAGCTGTGCCCGACAGAGAGGAACGCTATCGCGAAAACACAGCGCTCGCGTAGGAGTTCAGAAAACGCCACCACGGCTGGTCAGCAGCGGTGCAAGCCCACCCCAACCATCGCCGTCAGTGTGCACTTGACTACACAGTGTCCATTTTAGTGCCTGGTAGTTCCTCAGTTTCGTAACGGTGCGCGGGTCAGGCACGGCGCGGGTGGGAAACGCGGCACTCGCCGGATCAGCCCCAGCTGGAGGTGTACGTCGTGAAGACCGACGCCGACGCCGTGGGCAAGAGCACTGCCCCCCAACGCCACCGGCGACGGCTGCTGCACCGCCCAGACCGCCGAGCCGGCTTCCACGTCCGCCGGTTGCAGCGATGGCTGAACCAGCAGTGCACGAGCGTCCGCCGGTGGTTGCTGTACAGCAGCGAAGTACAGCAACCACCGCTGCCACAGCCGACCGGCAATGACCTCCGAAGACCCTACGACCAGCGTCATGGACCTCAATGGCCGTCCAGCCGATAGTTCGGGACGAAGAGGTCGCGTGCCACAGCCGTGCCAGATACGAGGGTCAGCCGCGGTCAACAACGGTGTCTGGCGGGCGTATCCATGCCTGCTAGCTCCGCCATGAAGGCCGCAGGTCACAGGCAAGACTCCCCTACCTCTCTCCTAAAGTGGTTGTCCAGCGTGATCACCGCGTCCACACCCGCTGGAACTCCTCGGCCGGGATGGCCTCCAGCAGGTCCTCTTCAGGGTCGATCGCTTGGTCTGTCAGGCCGCCGTGCTCGTCCTCCAGGTGCTCCCAGCTGTACCGGTGGAGCTGGCCGGCCGAGGTCAACTCGGCTTGCTTGACGACGATCAACTCGCCGCGGTCGGGTACGGCCTCGATGTACCACAGACCGCCCTCCTCATCGGCGTGACGGAAGTGGTGCCGCAGGGTGGTGTTCTCATCGAGTGCTCGGAAGTACGCCACGGTCTCTGCTCTGATGCGCTCCAGGTCAACCACGCGACCATCGTGCCAGCGAGCGAGCGCGGGTTGCTCCGTTCTGACATCCACGAGTGACATCAACGACGCCGGACGCCGACACTCCTGAGCGGTCTGCCACGGCCAGTGTGGCCGGGTGATTTCCCGGCAGTGCCGAGGAGCGATCGAACTCCTAATGCGGTGGTCACACTCCGGCGTCGCCGACGGCAGTGACGTCAGTGCTGACGGCAACCACGGCAGACGGCATCGGCACTCCGCGACCCGAAACGGTGCTGGCATAGGGCGATCGGACCGGCTCACCACGGCTTGCCGAATCTTTTCAGCGCTTGATCACTGCGAGAGAAGCGTTAGCCTTCTGCATTGTGGACCGTCATCCTTCCGCCAGTTCACGCAAAATCGCTGATGAGCCACGCGAGTTGACGAGCACGACTGGTCGTGTCCCACGCTTGGCGGTGATGAAGTCAGTGGCGGCATGCTTTGCCGATGCCGTCACCACCACAAAAACGTCAGCGTTGGCTGCCTGTGCGGCAAGCTTGCTGCTCCCGTCGTGTTCGGCACTCGTCTCGATGTCGATCTTGGGCACCAAAATGCGCAGTATCTGTGCTGCACGGGTGGTGGCCGACTCGGTGAGGGAGTACAGGACCACCTTTGAGTCCTGCAGGTACCGGTACGGCGCTCCGGGGTCGGCGTCCTCTACCTGCTCGGCAAGCAGGTCTTCCGGGACGCCGATTCCCAGTTCGCCGGCTATGAGTTTGATGGCCTCAAGGTCGGTTGGGTCCAGTGCCGTCTTGAACGGCCTTACCGTATTGGTGATCTTGTAGAAGAACTCGACAGTGGCGGGGCTCGTTGCCGCTGCCGATGTAGCTGTCGCCGTCTGTAGTACGTCGATCGCCCATGTCGTGGTCACGGCCGAGACGTTCGCGGAGATGATGAGATCGATCCACTCGAGTGCTGAGGCGAACACTGCGGATGTGGGGTTGGCGGACAGCAGATAGTCCAGTAGGGCTTGGGTCTGCACTCGAACGCCGGCCGAGTTCTTGCCGCTGAGCGCGAGACCGGCAAGGACACGTTCACTGAGTTCAGCCGCTCCATCTTCAGTGAAGATGTCGCGGTGCGCCGCCATGAACCGGCCTCCACTCTCACCGAGTCTGCCGAGTACCTCGTCGGAGGCATCGTGAAGCCATGTGGTCAGTGCTTTGCTGCTCAGTGGCGTCCAGGCATCCGTGATTTCGGGGCTGGCAGCCAACGCTGCGCTGCCCTGGTCTCCGTCCAGAGCGTCCAGCCAAGTGTGCCAGTCCAGGCGGGGACCGTCCTGGGTGAACTGCTCCAGCCACGCAAAATCATCGCGCAGGCGTGCACTCGCTCCGTCGATCAAGTTACGCAGGTGATGCGTGGAGATGTACTCAAGTGCCAACGCTGCTTGCTGTGGTGACTGCAGGTCGCGTGTACAGGTCAGGAGCAGGTATGCCGCGTGCAGGCTCGGTTCGAGCGTCAGTACGAGGTCGATGGCTGCCTGAAGTTCGCCCCGGGCCATCATCCCGGTCGCGCGCTCGAGGGGCGATTCGCTCGGGGAGCCGAGTTGATCCAGGGGGGCGGGCGGCTCCGACGGGGCGGTGGGCTGAGGAGTTTGTTCCCGGTGCAGGTGGAGCACATTGCGCAGGTGGGCGGGGAGGCCGGGTTCGATCGTTCCGGCTTCGTCGAGGAGTCGGTTGAGTGTGTCGTCTCCCGCGTCGTCTTCGACCGCAATGAGGAATTCCACGACGGCCTGCGCCCGACTCGTTGTCGGTGTGCCCGAGAACAGCGGCCGGAACGCCGCAGGGAGCGCGGCAACGGCACCGAGCAGTTCTTCCTCTTTGCCTGCTGCGTCGTGCCGGGCGAACCATCTGGCGTAGACCGCCTGCTGGATCACTTGAGTGACGCTCAAGGGGCGGCGCATGGCGAGGACGTGGTCGAGATCCCGGTCCCCGAGAACGGCCTTCCAATCCTCGAGCCCGGCGAAGAGCCGCAGCCGCAGGAAGGCCAGGTTCGCCTGGTCGAGATCAGCGGTGGCCTCAAGTTCGCGCAGGCAGGCCAAGGCGACAGTACGGTCGCGGGCAGCGATGGCGTGTCCGAGGTCGTCGAGGACCTCGACGGTGGTCCGGGGGGCGTCGAACTCCGAGGGCGGCCGGCCGTTGAGCAGTTTGCTGAGCACCAGCAGGGCGTCGCGTACCTGGCCTCGCGCGTGTCCCGCAGCCTTCGAACCTGCTGTCGGACGGGGCAGCACCTCAAAGCGCAGTGGCTTGACAGGTGCCTGTACCAGTGCGGCGTCGAAGGGATCAGCCGGGTTGAGGGCACCACGGTGGCGGGGCAGGTCGCTGAAGGTGGGGCCGATCCAACTGTCGAGGATGGCGAGTGTCTCGCGCCGCTGGCGCGGGGTGGGAGCGAAGCCGTACCACCACAGACGGCCGCCGGAACTTCGCGGCAGGAATCCGACCTGGCGTTGCTGGATGCCTGCCATGAAGTTCTCGAGGATGAGTTGCAGGTTCGGTTCTACCCGTGTGGGCGTGATGTCGTTGCCTGGACCGAAGAATTCCTTGAAGTCAACGCTCATGGCAATTGGTACCTGTTCTGGTATTCGACCCAAGCGCGGGCGATCTGGTCGGGGTCGGATACGACGGTGACGCCTTCCTGGTTCACTCTCTGGCCGAAGAAGGTGAAGTTCATCGAGCCGTGAACGTGGAATCTGTCGCTCACCATGCCCTTGTCGTGCAGGGTGTTCCTGATGAGCTGGGTCGGCCGTGGCCCCACCGGGGCGAGGTCGGTAAGGCGTTGTCCTGTGACGGCGTTGCGCGGCTCATCCCGCATGATCACTCGGACGTCCGAGCCACGGCGGGCGAGTTCGATGAGTACTTCCGTCAGCCGGATGGGGCGGGCCGGCAAGGCGGGGAGCACGCTCTTGAACTGTCCGGATGCATTGTCGATGACGACAATGTCGGAGATCCACGGGGACAGTACCCACAGGCGACTTGACGGGGCCAGCAACTCGGACACCAGGAGGTTCTGCAGCAGATCGGTGAGTTGCCGGGTCTCACCGGCCCCGACGGTGGTGATCCTTCTCATGCGGACACCTCGGCAAGTTCGAGGGTAGCCACGACGCTGCCCTCGGAGCGGTGGTCGATCTCGACGACTCGTGGGAACACTTGGAGGAAGTCCGTTTCGATGGCGCGAATCGACAGGTCCACCAGCATGTCTGCCAGGGCGGGTACGTCCTCGGGAGGCGCGATGAGCTGGGCGGATCCCTGTTGGGCCAGGCGCGTGCGCACCAGGTTGTCTGCGTCGGGATCTGTCACGCTGATGAGGTCGTCTGTGGACGTGAACAGCCCCCGGATGAGCTCGGGTGCGGCCGGCGGATTGTCGAAGTAGGGGTTCCACGACTGCAGTGCTCCGGCGCGTATGGCCCATCCGCGTGGCCAGAGTGCGCTTTGGATGGCGTCGATGCGCTGGCGGTCCGAGGAGTTCGCGGACAGGTTCAGTCCAGCGTCCAGGTCGTGCCTCTGACGCATCAGATAAGCCCAGGTACGCGGCGAGATTTCAAGGCCCAGGCGTTGCTCTTGGATCTCCCACTCGTCGATGAGGGTACGTATTGCCTGGTCCGTCTGTGCGGTCGATCCGGGCCGGAGCAGGCGGTTCGCCAGGCTCGAGACGACGGACTGCTCCGCGCCGTGGATGCCTGAGTCGCGCAACTGCGCCCGTATGCGGTCAAGGCTTTTCACCCGGTCCGCCTGTGTCGCCGAGCCTCGGTATTCTGCAACGAGGTCGAGCCAGTCGCTGCGCTCGGTCGTGTAGCGGACGATCCGCCGCATGTGCGCGTCGACCAGTTCGCTGGTGGAGGGCTGGACGGCTCTCATGATCAGCCGCAAGAACCGCCGCGGGTCGGGGCGTACGCGCGTCGCCAGCGCCTCGATGAAGCCGCCGCCGCCGATAGAGGCTTCAGTGAGCCAGACCTGGCCACGACGCCATGTGCCGTCGAGGGCGTAGCCGGGTTCTATGTCGACGATGACGCCTTCGGGGTCGTGCTCGGGGCAGATCTCCCGGGCAGCCCACAGGGCTGCCTGTCCAAGGGTGGCAAGGACGCGCTGGCGCAGCCAGGCTTGGAATTGTGCCGAGTCAGGGTTCCAGACCTGGTCCGTCAGGTGGTCCAAGCGGGCAATGATGTCCTTGTCGGCAAGAAGTTGGCGCAGTCGCTCACCCACTCGGCCGAGTGTGGCGCTTTCGCTCTCCTCGACGTCAGAACTGCGGAACATCGCCTTCAGGGTGTCCGTCAACCGGTCGGCGAAGCTTTCCCGCATCGCCCGGTAGGCGTGGGGAAGCGACGTGCCGTCACTCACGGCGGACATCAGCAGCATGCATTCGATCGTCTGGTGCAGCCATTCCAACTGGAACTTGTTCATCTGTTCCAGCAGTTCAGGGTCGCTTGTCAGAACGTGCTGGAACCAGGCGCTGCGCAGGGCCGGGTCGAGGTCGCCGGATGGAGCAATCACGTCCGGCACCGTCACGGTCAGGCGCAGGCCGTCGACATCGTAGGTGGCTCCAAGACCGACCCGCTCGTCATCGAGCGAGAACTGTGCTTTGACCCGGGCTTCGCCGCCGCGGGCGAAGACCAAACTGGCCTCGCTCTGAACGGCAAGACGGCGAACCTCGACGTGAGCGTTTTGAGCGTGCAGGAAGAAGCGTGCTTCGTCGATGAGGCTGCCGATGGGGACCGAGAGGGGAAGGCGGGCGACCAGGCCGAGGCCCCTCTCCAGGAACTGGGATCGCCAAACTAGGGCCGCGTTGGAAGCATCCTTAAGTTCTGGCGGTGCGAGTTGGAGTTCCACCCTGTCGGGGCGGACGATGGGGATGAGGGTAGGGACTCCGCCGACTTCGACGGTGGCAGTCTCCTCCCGATGGTGCGCCTGCAGGGCAGGGGCGAGATCCATGACGGTCTCGCGCTGGCCGTAGGGAACGGGGATCCAATGCCGGTGCTCAAGGTTGCGGGTGGCAAAGCGCCGTGACACTCGTCCGGGCGCATACTCGCGCAGCATCTGAGCCAGGCCCATCGCCTGCAGTTCAGGTTCCTTCTCCCACGGCTGCTGCGGGGGTATGACCACGTACCCTTCGGGAAGCGCGAGTTCGCTGAAGAGGTTCTCGGGGAAGAAGTCGGGCAGCGGATTCTTGCCCATCAAATCCTTGCCCTTGACGTACATGTAGTCCTCCGCAACGGCCCACTCGCTGTCCAACCGTCGGGCCAGCGTGGGCACGGCCGCCAGGATGAGCGGGCGAGGGGGGTGCCACAGGATCTCGGCGGCCAACTCCTCAGAGACCTGGAGTGCTCCTTCGATCCACAGACGGAGGCTGCGCTGGCGCCCGGGATCGCGCAGTAGATCGCGCAGAATGGTGACGGCTGTCTGCTGGACCTTGCGGTTGTCCGAGTACTCCGGATCGGCGAGCCGCTTCAAGTCACGCCACAGCTTTGCGTACTGGTGAACGGGCTGCAGTTGTGCTGCCAGCCAGTCAAGCATCGCCAGGGTGGCTTGGATGCGCAGGACTGCCCGGTTGCGGATGGGAAGTACCAGTTCGGGCAGGACGGGATCGAACAGCGCGTCCCAGGCCTCGTAGGTGGCACGGTCGCGTCCGTAGTCGGAGAGCACAACCACGGTATATGGGCGCATGCGGCGGCTTCGCCCGGCTCGGCCCTTGCGCTGCAGGAATGCGGCGACGCCGCGGGGCGCCTTGTGCTGCAGCACGGCACCGACGTCCGGATCGTCGAAACCGACCTCGAGCGAGGCAGTTGCGACGACGAGTTGGGAGGCGGTGTCGACTCCCGCGTCTTGCGAGGTGGTCCGGCTTACGTTGAGGCCTGGGCGGTCGAGTTTGTGGCCCAGTTTCACCGGCAGGTCCCAGACCTGGCCGGCGCGCCGCTGGTCGGTGACGCCGTCTTGTACGGGACGTCGCAGGGATGCCAGGGGGTCTTTGAACTGCTGGGTGCGGGGGGCGCGGTAGCGCTGGCCCTCCGCGTCGAGGAGGTAGAAGAAGAGCCGGTTGGTGACGTCGAGGTCGTCGGTGAAGACGAACGCCTTGGTGCCCAGAAGTCCCTGGGATGTGCGCTCTGCCGGGTGGTCGAGGACGCGCGGGAGGAGCATCGCTGTCTGGATGGTGGTGGACAGCACCGAGGCGCCGCTGGTGGGATCGCTGCGCACGGCGACCATGTATTCGGCGCCCTCGTACTCCATCTCGTCTGCGCCCGGTTCGATGTTGGTGACGAGTCCGTCGTCAACGCCCGTCAGATCGGCCATGTGGCGAACGGCGTTCGACAGCGTCGCGGACAAGCCGACGAAGGTGACCGGACTCCGCAGAGAGTGGTGCCAGCGTCGCAGGACGAGGGCTGCCTGGGCGCCGGTGGTGCCGCTGTAGGTATGGATCTCGTCGAGCAGCATCAAGCGGGGCTTCTTGACCGCGCCGACGCCGAAGAGTGTGCCCAGGGACAGGTCGGACAGACCGCGGTTGAGCATCTCTGTGGTGGTGAACAGCACGTCCGGAGGCCTCTGGCTCATCCGGTTCCGGGTCAGGACCAGCATGGAGTCATCGAACACGCGCTTGCAGGTACTGCAGGTCAGGCGTTCCGTTCTGGCCCTGGCGTCCTGCTCGGACCAGAAAAGTGTGCCCCCGCACACGGTGTGTCCGTCACCGGGACAGGTGAAGTGAGGGCACTGAAAGCCTTCGGCCCGTTTCGTCCATGCGGAATAGGAGGCCGTCAGGCTCTTCGTGCTGGTTGGGGTGTCCTTGTTGAGTACCCCGATGGTCATGGGCCGGCCGTTGGTCTTCGTCCACAGGTGGTCGAGTCGCCTGGCGTTCGCGAAAGCGGTGTTGAGTTGGTCCTTGAGGAGTTCGTTGCGCGGGTAGACGGCCAGCGCACGCGTCCATGCCGACTTGTCCTGGAGTCCCGTCAGGTAGGCGAAGGCTGGCAGGTAGAAGGCGAGTGTCTTGCCGCTACCGGTGCCGGCACCCACGACGGTGGCGGTGGTGATGTTGGACTGCAGGGCCGTGAAGATCTGGCGGCTGGCACGGACCTGGAACCCGCTGAGGTCGGCGTGTTGGGGTCCCCGGCGCGTCATGGCATCGATGACCTGGCGGTAGAGATCGTGGAGCGCATCGGTGCCGTCGATGACTGCGTGTCTGGACTGGTCGCGCCGAGGGTAGGCACGAGGGCGCCGCGCGTAGCGGAAGTCCGAGACGAGCGCGGCGCCTTGGCGCCACGCCGCGGGGTCGTTGGAGGGGAAGATCTGGCGCAGCCGGGCCAGCAGACGCAGCGTCTCGCCGTTGCGGGTACGCCACCGTGACGGCGAGACTGCATCATCGCGGATGATCAGGCCCTTGTCCTCGAGGGCCTCGATGGCCTCCTGGGCAGTGTCGAGTTCGCCGCGCTCCATGAGGACGTCATCGACGTGGGTGTGCAGTTCGTCTTCGGTGAATCCGCCGTCGACAACGCCCCAGGACAGCAGGGGGTCCTCATGTGCTTCGAGGACGCCGACGATTTCACTCTCGGTCTCAGGAGTCACCGCAGCCTCACCCAGAAGCGGTCCAGGATTCCCAGCCTCGACAGCCCGGCAAGGACCTCGGGGGTGAAGGAGTTCAAGGGCGCCCCGGTGGCTTCCTGGGCGCCCGTGATCACTCGGGCGAGGATCGGGTCAACGAGTACGGAGATCTGCTTGCCGCATGCCTGGAGGCTCTCCAGCGCCGCGGTCAGCCTGGCGACGTCACCCGACTCGGGGACGGCGCGGTTGTTCAGGACATTGAGGACGCCTTGCGCCTTCTCGATCTTGATGCGGATCTCTTCCACGTCGATCCCGCTCTTGCTCAGCGTAGCGACGAGATCCTCATTGATCAACGGCACTTCACGGTTGCGTTCAGCAGTCCATGCCTGCTCAACGGACTTACGAAGGCCCTTCACGAAGCCATCGGCTGCCTTGACCTGAGCCTTCAGTGCTTGCAGTGGGGCATCGGCGTCCTGGCTGGGGAGCATTTCGGCGAGCGCGTGCAGGTCTGCGGCAAGTTGGGCGGCCTGCGGACCGAGGTCCGTGTCCAAGGCAGCATGAGCTGTGCGCAGTTCGGCGACGCCCCGGCTGAGGCGCTGGATCGTCTCGATGAGGGTCTCGACGTTCTCGGCCTGTGCGGCCAACTCGCCGGTGCGGCGGTTGATCTTGTCCTCGTCGTGGGCAGCGACCGCTGCCACACGCAGACGCTGAACTTGTTCAATAAGCGTCATGCGCCCCCCTCGGGTCCAGCCACGTCCATGACCTCACGGCTCAAGGTCTCCAGTCCGGCCACGAGCCGCTGGAGGGTCTCGTCGTACTCACGCTGAGCTTCCGAGGCGGATCCGGCCTGAAGTTTTTGCTCCAGTGCGTTCACGGCTTCCCGCGCAGGGTCGAGCCAGGCTCGGATGCGTAGAGCTGGCCTTTCGTCCAGGGTCATCAGGCGCAGGCGCTGATCGGCGGTGAGGGTGGGCCAGGCGTCGAGGCCCTCAGTCAGGTCTGTCACCTTCTTCAGATCACTGGCTTTCACTGACTTCGCCGCGTCATGGAGGGCGAGCGGATTGATCGAATTGGTTGACTGGCCAAGCGCCGCCAGGTCGGAGAGCAGGGTGTTGAGGGCATGGGCCACCTCGGCGACGTCACCGCCGAGATCGCTTACGTCGGGTGCCAGCCGTCGGGTTTCGTCGAGCATCGGATCCAGCGCGGTGGTTCGCTTCTTGATGTCGTCCGCCGCTTTTCTGATCTGCTCGGGGACGTGCTCGGGCCAGGGCGCCTCAGCGGCGTCGTCGCGCATTGCGCGCACAAGGCGGGGCAGGTCAATGGCCAGCGGTTTGCCGGTGCCCTGGCGGTAGGACGTCAGGCGGAGCAGTCGCCGCTGAAGGGTGTCTCGATCCGCTTTCGGGTCGACGAAGCGGTCCTGCAGTCGTCTCATGTGGGGCCGATGCACGGGATCGGCCAACTTCGACGGGCTGGCGAAGAGCGCCTTGACCCGGCTGAGTGCGTCGTTCCTGTACGAGTCGGCGATCCCCAGGGCCTTGCTGACGGACAGAAGAGCGTGCGCGAGCCGGCCCAGTTCGGCGTCGTCGCCTTCCGACGGAAGGAGGCAAGCTGACACGCTGTCCGCCCATTCCTGGACCCTGTTCACGCACAGGCTCTGCAGCGCGTCTCCTTGCGGCACGTCCTCCCAGGACCCTTTTGCGTTCACCCAGGCGAGGGCGCGGAGAACGCGGACGTCCTCCACGTTGCGGTGGTCGATCGAGATTAGCGCGGTCTGCAGGGCACTGCCGTCCAGTGCGATCGAGGTGTTGGCATCAAAGCTCGGCGTGAATTCTGCCCTTGCCTTCGTCCAGTCTCCGCTGTCGCCTCCGTATCCGTCTTCGAGTCCCAGAAAGCCGATGACGGCGCTGTGCACGATTTTCCGGAGATCGTTGCGGTGGCTTTGAAGAAGCTTGCCGCTGCTGTGCCATTCGTCGACGGCCTGGACCAGAGTCGGCTTGAGAGCCGGCGGGGGCGGCGTCGACGGGTCCACCACAATGGGTGTTTTCGTACCGTTCAAGGGCCGGACGGGCTCTGGCACTGACGGCTGATGCGGGAGGGTCTGCTGCTCGGTGATGAGGTCAGGCAGGGGCGAGATGGCGAATGCTTCGTGAATCGTCGGGTGCAGGTTCTGCGGTCCGTGGCCCGGCCCCCAAAAACGCACCATCCGCACGCGGCGCTCGGAGAGTTCGGGGTCACCTGGCGTGCGCAGCCGGACCTGGTCCTCGACGTTGTCGAGGATGTCCAGCGCACCGGTGCGGAAGTCGCTCTCGAATCCGGTGCTGGGAAAGCGGCCTTCGTCGAGTTCGGTCTGGTCGCGTTGGAGGACGGGGCGCAGGACGCGGGTCAGCACGTCGCGGGCGACGAAGGCATCGCCCTTGGACTGGCTGCGGATGGCCCGGTCGAGTGCCCTCCTGTTGAACGGGAACAGACCGACGCCTTCAACCTCCCCGAACGCCTGGTGGCACTTGTCCCGGACGGGGCACTGCAGACAGTGGTTGGGCTCCACGCGTTTGTGCGTGCGGTGCTTGTCGATCTCCTCGGAGCCGACGCGTACCGCGTTGAGATACCGGGCGGCGAACCGTGCAGGGTCGAACGGGGCGCTTTTGTCCGAGGGGAGTTCGAGATCGAAGACCTTGTAGGTCCGCGTGTACACCGTCTCCGGCATCTGGTTGACGAAGTAACCGGTGGTGACGGCCATGACGACACGCATCGGGCACAGGGCGAGCGTCTCGGTGGGCAGCAGGGTTATTGCGTCGATGAGGCCGCCCTGGATGCCTTGGAAGATCGAGAAGTCCTCAATCAGGAGGAGGAGTTCCAGCCCCTGCCTGTGCAGGTCGAGGCGTAGTTCGACGAGGAGTTGCTTGAGGTCGTCTCCCCCGATCCCGAAGACCTCACTGACCGCTGGCCCGAGTTGCTCGTTGAGCATTTTCGCTGCCAGGTCCCGCAGGGGGGCATCACTAGCGAGTGCGCTGGCGACACTCGCGGCGTCGACGCCGGCCTTGCTGACATCGTCGACCGAGAGGTCCAGGTCTGCCGCGGTGAAACCGAACGCGTCCTCCTTGTCCTCCGAACCCTTACCGGAGAGCTTTTCCCGGACCAGACGCGCGATGGGACCGTTGTCGGCGAGCAACCGCCTGCGGAAGACGGGATCGCTCAGCAGTGCGGGCAGGCCCTCCGCGGAAGCGAGGAAGGCGCGGAGATCGTTCTCCTCGGGTGTGCCGTCTTTGTCTGCTCCGCGGGTCTCGACCAGGACAGCCAACTCGTTGCGCAGGCGGAGTTGTGCTGTGGTTTCGTCCGCGGCAGCGTCCGAAGCAGCGGCGACCTTGGAACGCAACTCTACGGCGCGTTCGCTGGTGGCGTGTTCCAGGATGAGTTCGAGGATCCCGCGCAGCGACATGCGGTGTTTGGGGACAAAGATCAGCCGGGTCGCGTCGTTGGGCTCCAGGTTGATGCGAAGCCAGCGGATCAGGTGCGATTTGCCTGTGCCCGACTTTCCGAGGATGGGGATGATGGGCTGGTCCGCCGGCAGTTCCTCGACGGTGCGCCGCAGGTTGTGTTCGTCGACGATGGTGCCGCCGACAGCGCTGTCCACCCGGTCGCGCAAGAGGATCGGGATCGAGGTGTGCGTGGCGAGGAAGACCCCGTTAGAGGTGCTCTCCGCCTCGACCGGAATGATGGTCGAGGCCTCACGGGCCTCCCAGCATGCAGCAGGAAGAGTACCCCGCCAGGTCATCGCTTTCCTCCTTGAACCAGGGTGACGTGCGTTTGGCGTTGGCTGTCGAATCGCGACAGTCGGATGCCGTCGGCGTCCGGCAGGGTGTCGAAGACGAGTCGGCCGCGGTCCTGCAGGATGCGCAGCGCCTGGCCCACCGAACTGTCGGCGCAGTCTTGTGCGATGCCCGGGTCGGGGTCTCCGTCGGGAAGGTACGCCACGAGGGAGGCACGGACGAGACCGCCGTGCAGCACAGGCAGCTTGGTCGCCAACTTGCCCAAGAAGTCGCCGATGGGCATCTGTCCCACAGGCAGTTCCTCCAAGACGTCGTTGATCGCCACGACGGGGAGGGGCACGAGTCCTGACCTGGCCTGCACGAGCGAGGGCGCCGCAAGGCCAAGTGCCTCTCCCCATCGAGCGCTGGAGCCCCAGCGTGTGTCGTTGGTGATGGCCCAGGTTTCATTGTCCTGGTCCGGGAACTGCGCGTGCTGGAGGGCCTGAACACCGTTGGTCCACGACAGGGGACGCCCGAGCGCGTCCTGCGCGAGGAACCACGACATCGCTCTCAGCAGGTCACGTGCCCCGCCGGTGAGGCTCTCTCCCGGACCGGTCTGCCACGGGTCACCGTCGCGGTCCAGATCGAGGGCATGCTTTTGAAGTGTCCGGCGGAACGCCGCCGGCGACAGGGTGCCTCCCCTGGCAGCGACCGTGTCGCTGACAGTGATCACACCGGCCGCCGTGTCGCTACAAAGCATCCCGATCGCTCGGAAGGTGGACAGGGTGTCCGCGAGACCTTCAGCGGAGGAGACGGCCTCGTTCAGACCTGGCGGTTTGAACGCCTCGATCAACTCTTCCTCGGTCCAGGCCCGTCGGGATCCGGTAAGAAAGTTGATGACGGAGCGGCCGAGCGCCGGGAGGCTTCGCGGTGGGTTCAGAACAGCCATCAGAGTCTCCTGAGAAAGTCGTCAATGGTCCAGTGAGGGCTGCGGATGCTTTTGATGAGGGCATCTGGGTAGATCGGGTCGGGCATGTCTTCGGGGACGACCACGACACGCAGCGGTCCGCTGGTGGGGGCGAGCCATGAGACGGGCGGCGTCTGCCCGTGGTCCATCAGGATCAGACTCGGTACCGAGAGACGCGCAGGTACCCCTCCGGTGCGCAAGGAGTCCACGACGACCAGGCCCTCGTCGGCGAACCGCGAGGCCGTACGGATGGCCGGGAGCCCAAGCAGTGCGGCGAGTGCGACGATGCCGCGTACGCCGTTGGTGACGCATGACTGGATGAGGTTGCTCAGGGCAGTTCTGAGGCGTCCGCTGGGGTAGGTGACCACGATGCTGCGGTGGCCGGCGGCCAGGTTCGCCAGGGCTGCGCTGGGGCTTCTGCCGAGATCGGGCATGAGCGCTTCTGCAACGAGGGGACGCGCGGTGCGCAAGGCGGGCTGGTGCGCGTGCCCCTCTGCAGGACATCCGGAGCACGCGGGCGCCACGTTCTGGCTGGCCCGCATCGCGCCTATGTCCGTGTAGGTGTATTCCTCGCTCAGTACGCGTCCCCAGCATTCTCTTCTTGCCAGCAGGCGGGTGATGCGCGCGGTTGAGGCGGCTTCGGCGGTCTTGATCTCCGTGCGGGTCCGCTGTAGGGCAGCCTCAAAAGTCTTCCGGTCCAGGTTGGCCACGTGCGGTCTGAGCCGTACCGGGACGTGGCTCACGAAGGCAGTCCACTCCTGGTCGAACCGTGCCTGCCATGCCTGCTCGGACTCGCCGGGTATGCGCTCGACCACCGGGGGGGCCAGCCTTGCGATGGTGATGAGGTTGGCGCGTTCCATGAGGACTAGCGTGTTGCGGTTCCACAGTTGGTTGGCGTCCGAGGGCTCATCGCCGTGCTCGGGTACCACCGTGGTGTCCAGGACCAGACCGCTGCCCGCCTCCTTCGGGGACCGGTCCTGATCCCGCATGGCTTGCCATCGGTTCCAGGCCTTGACGTCCCCGATCACGGTCGCGTTTTCGACTTGCTGGCCTTCGGTCTCGTCAGGCACGGCGGGAAGCCAGACCGACAGCGCCGCGTGGCCGTCGCGTCCGGCGCGGCCGACTTCCTGGTAGAAGCGGTCGACCGAGGCAGGGACGCACGCATGCACCACGGTACGGACGTCGCTCTGGTCCACTCCCAGACCAAAAGCGCTGGTGCCGACCACGATGTCGGTCGTGGTCGGCCCGTCGTCGCCGGACCATCCGCGCATGATGCCCAGACGCTCGGCAGAACCAAGGTCTCCGTGGAAGACGGCGGTGCGTGCAAACCCGGCAGCCCGCAGGCGCTCGGCGATGATCCTTGCGGGTTCCTTCTTGGTGGTGTAGATGATCGCCGGCCGCGGGAGGTGGTGCATCGCCTCGGTGAGACGGTCCATCCGGACGTCGGAGGACGTCGTAGTGCCCAGGAGGTAGCGCAGTTCGGAGCGCAGGAAGGTCGATCCGACGAACAGTGACTCGGCGCTGCCGGCGAAGAGGCGGTCGTTGAGTGTAAGGCTGGGTGCCGACAGCGTTGCGGACAAGAGGGTGACGCGTGGCGGGGGGTGCCCGGCACTCGTGGCGAGTTCTCGCAGTTCACCCACGAGTGAGGCGACGATCTGGAACTCTGGCCGAAAGCTCAGACCCCACAGGCGCACCAGGTGCGCCTCGTCGATGACCAGGCCGGTGAGCTGGCCGGTTGTCGCAAGGGTGCGCAGCGTCGCGGTGAATCCTCGTACGAGGGCTTCGGGCGAAGTGAGAAGGATCCGCTGAGTTCCCTCGCGCAGGCGTTCCTTGATGGCTCGGCGTTCCTCGCTGATGCGGTCGCTGTGATAGGCCAGTTCGCGAGGGAGCACGGAGGCCGGGAATCGCTTGCGCAGGTGGCGTTCCTGGTCGAGTGCCAGGGCGATGGTGGGCAGCACCACGATGGTGGTCCCGCGTGCGCGAAGCAGCCCCGGGGCCAGGCCGACGAGGGATTTGCCGGTGCCGGTGGGCAGGACGACGTGCAGGGTGGAGGCCGGGTCCGCCAGGGAGGCGGTGCGCACTGCGCTGGCCTGGCTGCGTGAGCGGTAGTGGTCAATGTCGGGAGCGATCGCGTGCAGGGCTGGATCGACGGGCACCGGACTGCTCGGGCGGGCGCTGGTCTCAACCGTGGTGTTGTCGGTGGCAATGAACGGACCAGGGCTTGCGCAGGCGAGATCGATCCAGCGGGTGTCGCCGTGGAGCCAGTGGGGCGTCCAGGCATCGCCGAGGCGCACGGTGTGCCGTGTGGCGCCGAACCGTTCGACACGCAGGTGTGCTCGGTCGAGCGCCTGCAGGGCGATTCCGCGTTCGTGGAGGTTGATCTCCAGTTCGTGGTGGCGCTGGCCCGTCACACCCGCTTGATGGCGAAGCATCTGAGCCAGCAGAGCGGCAATGTCGCCGCTGAGGGCGGGCCCGGCAAGGTTGGAGCGCCAGGCATCAGCGAAGCGCCGGTGGGGGCCGGTGAGCTGATCTGCCGAGGTTTCCTTCCCCAGAACTATTCGCTGAACGATGTCGAGTTGAGCGGTCACGCGCACCCGTCCTGCTCCAGGCCGCGGCCCGAGACCACGACCACACCGGTGCTGTCCAGGCGGAGCGAAGGCGTTTGGAGGGCTGCTATCAACTCCTGGCCCGCCAGCGCTTCCGTTTCCACTTCTTCCTCCAGCTCAGCGCGCTCGTTTCCCTCCGAGCGCGCGGCACGCAGTCGCAACTGCCGCAGTCGGGTGGCTATGTCGGTCTCGGCAAGGGCCAGTGCCCGCGTGCGGGTCTCGCTTACGGCATCGTCGCTGTGGGCCAGGCGCTGAGCACTGTGCTCGGCAACACGCCAGCACCGCCCCCACTGACTGGCCGGAATGAGTTCGTATGCGTGTTTGATGCGCTCAGAGTTGAGTGCGTAGTCGCCTCCAAGCTGCCCGGGTGCGGGCTTTGCATAGTGTGCCTGCAGGGCGTTGAGATGGCGCTCGTCGGTGATCGGTGTGCCGTCGGCGTCGGTCCACACGGTCACGATGAGCGGCGGGAAAAGCCCGTCGGCCCGGCGTCGCAGCGACGGCAAGTCCACCAGGTCGCTGCTCCAGGCTGCAGCCAACTGGTCCAGTAGGTCGCTTTCCGGGCTGGCCTGCAGCGGCTGCGCTTCGACGGCGTAGTCGAAGCGGTAGGCGAGGCGCTCTGCGTAGGGCCAGGTGGGGATCCACCGCCACATGCCGAAGGCTCTGCCCCGGTCGTCGTTCCACAGGAAGTCGGACACTGCATCGATAAACTGATCACCGTAGCGGTAGAGGCGGACGTCTTCGTGCTCGACGGCGACTTTGCGCACGAAGGTGCCGCGGTGTCCTGCGAGCGGCACGAAGTCGCGCTGCAGTCGTGCAGCGGACACCAGAGGCATCTGGACCTGCCCGGTTGTTGGCCGGCTGACGGGTTCGTAGCTGCCGATCGCATGGGCGGGGTCGCCGGAAGGTGCGAACCGCAGGTTCCCGGCCGCCCCTCGCGAGGACAGCAGTGCATCGGTGACGTCGGCGAACGAGGCTGCCTCGCTCTCCGATGCCATCATTCGTCCGTACACCGAGCGCTCGTCAGCGGGTGCTTCGATGCTGTCCAGGGCGTCCTGTTCCTGTACGCGTTTGACCTCGTCCTCGAGCATGGTGCGGACGGTGCGGATGGCCTCGGGTACCGCTTCGACACCGTGCTCGAACAGCATGTCCCAGGCAGCATCCGTGGCAGCGTCCACCGCATGCTGCAGGCTGGCTATGGACGTGTCGAAAACGGCGAACCCTTCGCTGAGGATCCGCATCCACGCCGCGGCAAAGGACTGCGTGTCGGTCGCCTCTGCCACCCAGTAGGAGCGCCAGGCGCCGCCTTCGCGATGCGCGTCCCAGCGGTCACACCGACCAATTCGCTGCTCAAGACGGTTCGCCCTGGGCGGCAGACCCACGTGAATGAGGAGATCGGCGAACTGGAGGTTCCGCCCCTCTTCCGCTGAGTGGTCAGCAACGAGGACCGCTGCCGTCCGGCTCTGCTCAAAAGCCCGCACAGCCTGCTCGGACACGGCAGGCAATTCGCTCGCCAGGTGCTGGTAGACAGCCTCAGGAAGCAGTTCCCGGAATGCGTCGGCCAACTCCCCTGCCAGCTGCGGTGTCGGACAGAAGACGACCACCCGCTCACCTGCTTTGAACAGATAGGTCAGGGCATCGGCCAGCGGGCGTGCCACATCGCTGCGGCGGCCGACGAACCGCAGGTCGCTCTCCATGCGGTCGAGCGCATCCTGCTCGCCTTGCGTGGCGGCCGCCCGGGACCGCGCCCACGCGCACAGAGCGTCCGGGTCCAAGGACGAAGCGACTGCCGTCGCGAAAGCGGACGCCGCCTCGCGGCGGGCCCTCCCGTCGAACTCACAGGCAGCAAGAGCCTCCTGGCGCCAGTTGTCCAACAGGGAGGCCAGGCCTGCAAAAGCGGTCGAGGGAAGAACCACCTGCTGGGGACGCAACCGCCCGGTGACCCTGTACGACTCATGCAGCGCAGCCGTACGGCGGGTACGCAGCATCCGCCGGTGGACCCGGTACACCTCTGAGACGTAGGTGCGCAGCGAGCCGATGGCGCCGACCAGTGCCTGCCGGTCCGGTCCTCCGACTACCTGCCTGACCTCACTGATCAAGGCGGCGACCTCAGCGTCTTCAGGAAACGCGGCGCCGATCTCTGTAAGGCGCTTGTTCAGCAGAACGCCGGGAAAGTGAGGCTGGAGACCGAGGAACAGTCGGCCCAGCCCCGAACGCGCCTCCATGCGCTGGCGCAGATCCTCGGCCGTCGTATCCCGGTAGACGGCCGGGTCGAGCAGTTTGAGCATGGCCAGGAAGGCGCGTTCGTTGTGCAGCGCTGGCGTCGCCGAGAGCAGCAGCAGGCGCGGGCTGGCCGTAGCAACCTCCGCCAGGCGCGCGTAGCGGCCGGCCAGTTCGGCCTGCTCACTGTCAGCAAGGCGGGCCAGATTGTGCGCCTCATCAACCACGACCAGATCAGCTGGTTCCCACGTGCCGGGTGCGTCGTCACGGGAGTACACGATGCGGGCGCCCGGGAAGTCGCCGGTACGGAACTTGCCCGACAGCTCACGGCGCCACTGCTCCACGAGAAACGGCGGGAGAATCAGTTGCACGGTGAGGTCGGGCTGATCCAGCAAGAGTTCCCGCACGACAAGGCCAGCCTCGATCGTCTTGCCAAGACCGACCTCATCGGCCAGGAGGTAGCGCTGCACCGGGTCCTGCAGCACACGCCACACGGTCTCGACCTGGTGCTCGTACAACTCGATACCGCTCGAGAGCACACCGCGCATGCCATGCGCCGCCGAACGCTGCGTCAGGGTGCTCTGCAGGAAGGGGCGCCGCATGTCGGCGAGCAGAGGCGATTCCATCAGCCCGGCGCCGGCAAAGCCAACGGGGTCGGTCAGCGGCTGGCCCCAGCGGACATATAGGTCTTCTTCGGGGACGTATCCCTCCCAGTTGCGCGAGCGGACGTAGATGTCTCGCTGGGCCGTGGTCTCGATGACGCGCCCTGAACGCCATGTGGCGCCCTTCAGCCAGAACACCCGCATCTCGGGTGACAGGGTGAGTCGCCCGAGGCCTTCCCTGGGAACGGTGTGACGAGGGCGCTCGCCCGGTTGCTGTCCGGGGGTGTCGAAGTACTCAAGGACCAGGCCGCCGCCGTCCTTGCCGACGAGTTTCCCGGCCCCGAGCGTGTTGGCGCTGGATACCAGCAGGTCGCCCCGGCGCAGCGACAGGCCGCGGGAGGTGTCACTGCTGCGCGCCGGACGGCTCACTTTCGGCGTGCGGGGCCGGGTCGACGCCTCCTTGCCGACGCCGCCATCGATGGCCCGTGAACCGCGGCATTGCGGGAACCGCGAACAGCCCCAAAAGCAGTTGCCTGCGTTGGATCCCCGCGAGGCGAACTGCAGGACCATTTTGGCGCCGCACCGAGGGCACGCGGCTGGTTCGTCCGTCATGCTGCACCCCCTTGTCGGCCGGCAGTGCAGAGCGACAGTACCGGCAGGTGAGCTCGACCCCAGAGGCTCAAGGTGCTGCCTGCGGACCGCGACGGCAGGGCCGTTGAGCACGGGCCGACCCCGCCGTGCAGCCTGCCGCCTGACGCGGCGCACAGCGGCACCTTCGGGGACAGCGGCATGTGGCAGTTCTGCATCGCCAATCCCCCATGGAGAAGCGCGCGCCGCCACCGCCTCAGATATTCCGCCATCACCTCAAAGTGGAAGAATATACCCTTCCCTCCTTCGGGCATTGCGTTGCACCCGCACGCCGAACAGCTGGCGAAACGGACGAAATCCCCCACCCTCAGCCCCGACATCGCACTTCCTTCACAAGATGCGCACATCCAGCCGGTTGAAGCGTAAACCGTGCCACCGACAACGCCCCCGCCGGGTGGGGATCTTGGGCGATCACGATTCAATGACGCTAGGTCACCGCGCCGAAGTCGTAACTCGGACCGGTTCACCGCCGCCCCGTCCAGCGCCGTCCTGCAGCCACCCCACCATCCTTTCGCGCCACCCCGCACAGACATCGGGGATGAGATCACGATAAGGATGATCATCTAGTTTCATAACCCATGCAGTCAGTCCGGTCAATACTGAGCGCAAACGATCAGCACTTGACGCTGCAGGAACATAGCGATGCCCGCGGCTTCGGGACGCTGCAGGCACTCCGGGCCGAAGAAGAGATCCAACCTGCCCCGCCTGACGGGACCGGAAGGAGAAGGTGCGGCGCAAAAGTTGCCGCACGGACGGATGCAAGTGTGGCGGACGAGACGTCACCGGCCAGCGGCTACGTTCGAGTGAGCCCGCTGCTCATCATCGCGTTGACGACTGCTACCGGGTACTGCTGCAGGTCTATCAACACCAGCGACCAGGGCCTCGGTCCCGCCAGCGGCCCGGGCCGACACGCGCTGGCAGCAGCACCGCGCAAGCGGCCGGCTACTGCGGCCCCGAAAACGGATTCGCCCGCCACCGGATGCCGGCGGCAGGCGAATTATTGTCATTTGCCGTGCCCCGGAGGCAGGGCCCGAGGAACGGTCAGATCAGCTGTGTACGGCGCGGACCAGCAGGTCGGTCAGGAGCCGAACGTCGTTGGGGGTGTTCTGCAGACCGTTCCAGCGGCGCTGCTCGCCGTCGGCGAAGCGCCACATGCCGGAGGTCCAGGCAGTGATCGGCATCAGGCCCAGGACGGCGTTGCGCACCGCGTCGCAGTCGACGTCTTCGGCAGGCATGCCATCGGTGAGGCTGTCCATGACGAAGCCCATGGCTTGGATGCCGGCGCCGTGGGTGAGGCGGGACTGGCGGGGCGGGAGTTTCCAGGCGTCGCTGAAGGTGTCCTTGACGATGGTCCAAAAAGAACGCAGGTGCAGCAGCATGCGGTCGACGTCGCCGGAGCCGTCTTCGGGGTTGCGGTACTGGTAAAGAGCGCCCTCGAAGAGGCTGTGCTCCAGCATGCGGAGAACGGCCGTGTCTTTGATGTTGCCGTCGGGCGAGGTGGGGCTGGCGATACGGCCGTAAAAGGGGCCCTGGCCGTCGGTGTTGAGGCGGGTCATCAACTGGGCGGGCAAACGCTTGCGGGCGTAGGTGGGCGGGAGGTGGCCACTGGTCTCGGGCAGGAGCTCATGGATGAGGCCCTTGGGTAGCGGCTTGGTGGAGTTGACCAGAATGAACTGGGAGCGCTGATCGTCGTGGTTGTCGGCGATGAACCCGACAGCGGCGACAGGGAATTCGACCAGGTCGGCGTCACGGATGGCGGCGCTGCGCTGCTGGCCATCGACGATCAAGGCGGGCTTGTCCTCGTCGGAAAGGGACTCGTCGACAGGGATCACCAACTCGCCGGGGATGGAGTAGTCGACGCCGGCGACCCGCCGCGCCCCGCTCTCGAACCTGACGCTTTCGTCGAAGGCCAGGACCAGGGCGTTGGGGAGCATGGCGTTGTCGGACTCGAGGTAGCGGCGGATGCCCCGGATGTGGCTGAGGACCTCGGGGCGCTGGTACCCCTGGAGGTTGCTGTCGTCGTCGCGGCGTACGCGGGAGACCGCGGCGAAGCTGTGAACCTTCTTGCCGTCGACGGCGAAGCAGTAGATCTTTCTCCCGCCCTGGCGGATCTCGAGCGCCGGGAGCCTGAGTTCGTATCGGTCGGCCATTGGATCTCCAGACATGTGAAAAGAAGAAAAGTGGGGGTTCACCCGAAGGTGAGGGAGCGCATTTTGGCCTCGAGTACGGTCAGATTGTGGAATCCTCGGCGTTTGTTCCGCTCGGTTCCCCGGAATATTGCGATCTCGATGCCATGTCTCTTGCACAGGGCGCAGGGGCAAGCGCGCCAGGGAGCGTCGCTGAGGATGCGCTCGTAGTATGCGAGGTAGCTCTTCTTCTTCGGGCCGAGGACGAGCGACTCGTAGACAGAGAGGGCGTCGAGTACTTCTTCGAGCGAGTTCTCTCCGCTGTCGAATTCCCGTAGTGCGCGCAGGCAGGCACGTTCTGCGGTGATGGCCTGGGCCTGGGAGACGCTTCCGGACAGGATGAGGCGTTTGAGTGCGGGGTTGCCGTCGACTTGGGGGACTCTGATGGCGGTATAGGCACCGGTGTCGGTGTGGTAGTTGTTGCGGTCGTCCATGAAGGCCTGGCGGAAGGCGGAGGTGCTGTCGAAGCTTGTCACGCCGTGGCGGGCGAACTGCTCCATGCTGTCGACGCGGTTGATGCCGAGCAGGTGTAGTTCGGTGTCGTGGTTGCGTACTTCGTCGATGGCCCGCAAGCAGGCCAGGATCTCGTGGGACTTGAGGGGGACCATGCCGCCGAGGGCGATACGCCGGTATCCCATTTTCTGCAGTTGCGCGACGGAGTGGGCGTAACTGTCGGGTCCCCACCCCTGGGCGGCGCCGACGGGTTCGAAGTGGGCGCCGTGCTTTTTGGTCGCGGTGAGAAAGTTCTCAGCGAGTTCCAGGGAGATCTGCTGGCGTTCCACCCACGCCGCTTCTGGTTCCGTGTCGGATTCTTGAGGGATGTAGCCGAAGATGATGTGGTCGATGCTGATGCCGGCGTCGAATCCGCATCGGCCGTAGAAGTCAAGGACTTCGTCGACTTCGTAGGGTGGGCGCTCTTCGTCGATATAGTTGAAGGCGCCGCAGTCTCCGATGGTGGAGCATTCGTCGGGGAGACGGAAGAAGTTCCTCACGCCCAGGCGGTAGAAGCGCTCGCGCTGGGGGGCAGAGTATTTACCTGCACCCTTCATGGATCCGTCGACAACCGCCTTGCTGACAAGGATCCCGTCGTAGGGGATCGGTGTCACGGCCTGGTGGGCGTAGACGTCATCGCGCTGACGGACTCGGTAGGGCGAGTACTCATCGTTGATGAAGTCGTACGTGGGGCTCACCAGGTCCTGGCTGTCAGGGAAATAGAATTTCACGCGGCCTTTGCCTTTTCCTGCACATAGATACGGAGGAGGTAGTTCGACAGGGTGCTGATGTGGCGGGGGTTGTTCTGGAGTTCGTTCCAGGGAGTGTTCAGGTCGGGCCAGCGTCCCTGGGTCCAGCGGCAGTGCGGTGCGATCAGGGCGAGCTCGTTCCGCGCCAACTCCACGGCATGGGGTGAGGCGGGGTCGATGGCCATCATGACGCGATCCATCAAGCGTCCCATGGAGCGGATGCCGACGCCGTGCATCAGCCGACTCTTAGTCGCCGGCAGCCCCCACGCGTCGGGGAAGGTGTCGCGCACCGCGGTCCAGTAGACGACGAGGATCTGGCGGATGGTGGCCGTGTCGACCGTGCCATTGGACAGATTTTTGTAGGGAAAGAAGGCGCCTGACGGGGAGTTGAGGGATTCCTGGATGGCCGTGGTGAGGCTGTTGTCCGTGACGACGGCGTCCGTCTTCTGCTCGGCCGTGGTGGACGGGCGGCGCACCAGGCCTCGAAAGGGTGAGTCCTTGTCGTGGTTGAGGGCCTCGACCAGCACGGCGGGGAGTTTGCGGGCGGAGAGCTTGGTCGGCAGCAGGGTGCCGACTTCCGGGAGGAGTTCGGTCACGAGATTGGTGGGCAGCGGGGACACCGTGTTCACGCGCAAGAACTGGTCGCGCTGGGTTTCCAGGTCTTCGGCAACGAAGCCGGCGATGGTCACAGCCAGGCGGGTGTTGCGGGTGCGAGCCAGGGCGAGGCTGCGCTGCTGACCGTCGACGATCCAGGCGGGCCGGGGGGCGTCGGGGGCATCGGGCAGGGTGATCTCCAGCGTGCCCGAGGTGCACAGGCCGTCGCTGCTGCCCGGGCCCGGGCTGGACTTGAACCGCACGCTGGAGGGCAGCGCCATGATCAGCCCGTTGGGAAACAGGACCTCCTCGCCGTCGAGGTACTCGAGAATCTGCTTCACATGCTGCTTCTTCTCGGGGCGTTGGTAGCCGATCAGTTTGCCCGCTTCGTCTCGGGAGATTCGGGCAACGTCGGCGACCTGGTGGACCTCTTCCGCCGCCAAGGTGAACACATACAGCGGGATCGTGGGGTGCTGATCGATCCGCAGAGCCCGACGCTTAAGCACAGTGGAGGTCATCGTTGGCCAATCGTTGACGAGTACAGGCCTGCGAAGCGCTTTTGTTCGCAGGCCATCCCCTTGTCTCTCAGTAGGCGTAGCAGGCGCGTGCGGGACGAGTCTGGGTAGCGGCTTTTCATGTCTTTGATGAAGTCGATCACTGCAGCGTCCGACATCGGGGTGCGGGCGTAACGTTCTGGGCAGGCCGCCTGGCCGACCCAGGCCGTCCAACGCTCTTTAGCGGCAGGGGTGATGAGGCGGCCGGGTGTGCAGTGCTGCAGCCAGGCTGCCGCCATGCGGGCGTTGAGGCTGGTGAGGGTGCCGCCCAGGGCGTTACGCAGGGCGGCGTTGGCTGGGATGCGCAGCACGCCGTCCAGGTCGCAGGCGCCTCCGATGAGCACTGTGTCGGCTCCACTGGCCGCCAGGGCTAGCAGGTCGCGGTGCATGGCTTGGGCGTACGTCTCGGACAGCACCACAAGGATTCGTCCGGCAGAAGCCGCAATCTCGGACAAGTTGCGACTTTCGTCCATGCGCTGCAGACGATCCCACCAGTCGGCCGCCTGGGAAGTGGAGGAAGCCACGGAATCTGCGTGTCGGGACATGAAAGTGGCCGCGTAAGAGGGGGCAAGACTGGAGACTGATCGCAGACCCAGTCCGGCCGAGGCCACATACAGGCGGGGCGCGAACCCGGCATGGGTAGCAACGGCAGCCAGGGCTTGAGCACGCCGCCACTGGTCCCCTTGGTAGAGATGCGCCAACTCCACCCGCGCCTCGGAGGCGGTTTGAAGGCGGCGTTCCCATTCCGCAACCCTCTCGGGCAGATCCGCGGCGGGCAGATCGCGGGCCCGCAGGGCGGTCACGGGTGGTGAAGCCTTCCGGTCCGTGCACGTGACCACGATGGGCAACTCGTTCACTGCGGATCGACCTCTGGCTTCCCTAACTCGTCCGTTGTCGTGATTACTGTAGCCGGTAGTTACCGGGGTAGGCTTCGCCTGCCTCAACTGAGGCAACTGGACATCAGACAAGGGAGTGACAGCATGCATCGTCCCGCGATCGTGTTGCTGAGCGGCGGCCTGGACTCGACCACGGTGCTGGCTATCGCCAAGGACCAGGAATTCACTCCCTACGCGCTCAGCTTCCGCTACGGTCAGCGCCACTCCATCGAGTTGGAGGCAGCCCAGCGAGTCGCCCAGGCCCAGGGGGTGGCCCGGCACGTCATCGCCGACATCGATCTGCGGGTCTTCGGCGGCTCTGCCCTGACCGCCGACATTGAGGTGCCCAAGCACGAGTCGCTCCAGGACACGCCCCAGTCCGGGGTACCGATCACGTACGTGCCGGCCCGCAACACGATCTTCCTGTCGTTCGCACTGGCCTTCGCCGAGACCGTCGGCGCCAGCGACATCTTCACCGGGGTCACGGCCGTGGACTACAGCGGCTACCCCGACTGCCGCCCCGAGTACATGGAGGCCTTTGCCACGATGGCGAACCTGGCCACCCGAGCCGGCGTCGAAGGCACCTCCAAGATCACACTGCATTCTCCCCTGATCGCACTGTCCAAGGCCGACATCGTCCGCGAGGGCCTGCGTCTGGGCGTGGACTACTCCCTGACCTCCTCCTGCTACGACCCCGACGAGCAGGGACAGGCCTGCGGCAAGTGCGAGACGTGCCTGCTGCGCCTGAAAGGCTTCGCCGAGGCCGGTGTGAAGGACCCGGTCCAGTACCAGAGCGCCTGATGACCTACCTGATCAAGGAAATTTTCTACACCCTCCAAGGGGAAGGCAGTCACGCAGGACGCCCTGCGGTCTTCTGCCGCTTCTCGCGCTGCAACCTGTGGACCGGCCGGGAGCGCGACCGGGCCCGCGCCATCTGCCAGTTCTGCGACACCGACTTTGTCGGCACCGACGGCGAAGGCGGCGGCCGCTTCACCACCGCCGACGACCTGGCCGCCGCCGTGGAGGCTGCCTGGCCCACTGTCGACCGCGCACACCGGTTCGTGGTGTGTACCGGAGGAGAACCCCTACTGCAGTTGGACGAGAAGGCCATCAACGCCCTCCACGACCGCGGCTTCGAAGTCGCAGTGGAAACCAACGGCACCCGCCCGGCACCCCGGGGTATCGACTGGCTGTGCGTAAGCCCCAAGATCGGCTCCACACTGGTCCTCACTCACGGCGACGAACTCAAACTGGTCTATCCCCAGGCCGGCGGCGACCCCGCCCAGTTCGAAGACCTCAACTTCCGCCACTTCAGACTGCAACCCCTGGACGACGCTCATCGCGAGGCCCACACTCGCGCCGCCGTCGAGTACTGCATGAAGAACCCGCGCTGGACACTTTCCCTCCAGACGCACAAGTATCTGGGAATTCAGTAATGGAAATCTTTCGCGAGTTCACCTTCGAAGCAGCCCACCGCCTGCCACGTGTCCCCGAAGGACACAAGTGCGCCCGCCTCCATGGCCACTCCTACAAGATCACCGTGCACGTCGAAGCGCCAGTGGATGCGGAAGCAGGCTGGGTAATGGACTTCGGCGACGTCAAGCGTGCATTCAAGCCCATCGACGCACAACTAGATCATTACTACCTGAACGACATCGAAGGCTTGGAAAACCCCACCAGTGAGAACCTGGCCCGCTGGATCTGGGACCGGATGATCGCCGAACTCCCCGCCCTGTCAGCCATCACCGTGCGCGAGACCTGCACCTCCGGTTGCACCTACCGAGGCGAGTAGCAGCATGCACGACATCCAAAACGAGGCCGACTCCCGCGGCATCGCCATCGACGAAGTAGGGATCAGCGGCCTGCGCTACCCCGTCACGTTCGATGACGGCCACACGCGCCAGAACGGCATCGCCGACATCAGCGTCACCGTCGGCCTGCAGGCGGACCGGCGCGGCACCCACATGAGCCGCATGATCGCCCTGGTGCACGAGGAAGTGGCCACCCTCGCCCCGCAGGAGTTGCCCATCGCCCTCAAACGAGGGCTCGAACTGCTCGAAGCCCCCACCCTGGCACTGACGCTGTCCCTGCCCATCGCCACGACCGTGACCGCACCCGCCAGTAAGCGACAGTCGTGGCAAACCCACGACGTCACCATTACCGGCCGCATCACCGCCGACACCTGCACCGTCGCCACCACGGTGACCACCGACGTCACCAGCCTGTGCCCGTGCTCCAAGGCCATCTCCGACTACGGCGCCCACAACCAGCGCAGCGAGATCACCCTCACGGTCACCGGGACCACCGACGCGCCCTACCCCCTGGCGATTCACGAAATCGTCGACCTGCTGCGCAGCGCCGGTTCCGCCCCCGTCTTCCCCCTCATCAAGCGGCCCGACGAACGCGTCGTCACCATGCAGGCATATGACCATCCCGTCTTCGTAGAAGACGTCATTCGTGACATAAGCCTCGCATGCCGCGAAAAGGGTCTGAATCACGCGATCCGGGCGAAGAACCTGGAAAGTATTCACAGCCACGACGCCATCGCCAACCTGACCTACACCAGTTGAACCCACGCACGCGGCCCCAGGCTGGGAAGGGGGATGCCATCCCCTTCCCTACGCCGTGCCTGCGGCGGCAAGGCGCATCGTTCCGCCCGAGCCCGCGCGGCGTCCACTGGCGGCTATGCACACGCCCATCGGCCAGTACAGCAGGCCGGCACCCGCGACGCTGTCTGGCGCCCGCCGTTGAGAGACCCACCCGAGTGCCTTAGCGCGGGATCGCCGCCTGACACCCCGGACCTTAAACACCCCCGAAACCGAGCACTTCCCCCAACACCACAGCACGGACTGACGCCTTATGGATGTCAGTGCCGTGCGCTGCACTGTCTGCACGTTCGTCCCACCGCCCGTCCGCCGCTGGAGCCGAGCGCAGCACCCCGCCACCGAGACAGAAAGTAGATCGTGAAGGCCCCCGCTCCTGCCGGTATCGCCACACTTATCACCTACATCGCCACTATCCCGGCCGCCAACTTGGCCGTCACCCACTTCGGCGCGGTACCCGTCGGCCTCGGTTACGTCGCGCCTGCCGGCGTCTACCTCGTCGGCCTGGCGCTCGTCCTGCGCGACCTTGCACGCGAGGCGACCGGCAGAGGCGCCATCCTTGCCGCCATAGCCATCGGCACCGTCCTCTCCTACCTCCTCGCCGACCCCAGCCTCGCCACTGCCTCAGCGGTTGCCTTCGCAGTCGCTGAGACCATGGACTTCGTCGTATACGAACCCCTGCGCCGGCGAGGACTTCTGGTTGCGATACTCGCCTCAAACGCCGTCGGGCTTCTCGTCGACAGCCTCCTGTTCCTCCACCTTGCCTTCGGCTCCCTTAATTACCTGCCTGGACAAATCCTCGGCAAAACGTGGATGACTTTCGCGGCCGTCATAGTCCTGGCGCTACTGCGCCGCCGTTACCGCGTTATCGCCTGAGGCTCCCAGCCTCAGCGCCCCTGTTCGGTGGCGAACTACCGCACCTGGCCACCCGCAAACTCCTCGCGCTGCTCGACCCGGTCTCACCGCCTCGCAGGCGTGCCTTCTGGCGGCATCTTCAGGGCCTGGAGTGACACGAATTCTGCTCTTCGCCTCCACTCCGGCACACTGGGTGGAAGCCCAGACGGCCCCGCGGAGCCCGACCGTAGTCCTTGGCCCTAGACCACGACCGGTAGACGACGGCCGGGCTACAAGGCGGTGGACGGTGTCCAACTACGGTCACCGTTTGCGCCACGTAGGTCCGGGATGCACCCGAATGGACGTGGGCACTAGCTCACAGCCTCTTTGAGCGTCTGTGGACTACCTGTGGACGGATCGCGTTCCATCGGCCGATCATCAACCCGTGACCTGCGTGAACGTAGGAGCATGAAACGCCCTCCGGAGCCGTGTGCGCAGGTTCGAATCCTGCCGGGGGCACTCGCCGAGGATCAGCAGAAATCAGGCGCTGACCAGGGCGGATGCCGACAGAAGAGGGCGGGAGTCAGTCTCACTGACTCCCGCCCTCTCTCGTTGTCTCTCATGGTTTGCGTGTGAGGGGCGTGTGAGCCCACACGTTGCCTGACCGTGCCCCATGGTTTTCGCTCTTCTGTCGCTCCCATGCCGTCGTGGACACCCGCAAGCGGTGCGCGGGATCTTCTGCAGGTCTCCCATGCGGCAGGTCTCGACGACTGGCGAGGCGCTCACCGAGTTTTCCATGGCAGATTCACCCAAGACCTGTGTGGGAGGTGACGCACTCCGCTAGCGTCCACACTCCGCATCCAAGGGGGGAACAAATGGATCCGGTGTCCCTAGTGATCACCGCCCTCGCGTCACGGGCAGGCGCCTCGCTCGCAGACCACGGAAGCGACGCATGGAAGGACGCCCTCTATCGCCTACGCGCCCGAACAAGCAGCGAAACCGAACCACCTGCTGGTGACCATCCGCCGGTCCATCCGCCCCAACCTGAGCCGGCTCCCCCCATCCCAGAGGCACCGCGCGACGGCACAGCACAGGCGGCCCTCTCCCAAGTGTTGGAGGGCTATTACAAGAAGGTCGGCCGACGTGCCGACGTCAGCTTTTTCGCCGCACTCATTGCGGCTGTAGTGGGCTATATCGTCATTGGCGGTGGTATCTGGCTGGGCGTGCACCACTCCGACGACCAGGCACTGGCAGTTGTCACGACAGCGGGCGGCATCTTTTCACAGGTCCTTTCATTCTTCTTCTTCCGTAACCGGGCCGAAGAACGAAAGATGATGATCCAAGTACTCGCAGACCTTCGGCAGGACGCTGAGGCGGACGCTAAGGTGGTGCGCGCACTCGAACTCATTGAGCAGGTGCAACAGCCTCTCCTCAGGGACAATCTAACTGCAGCGGTTGCCCTTGAGCTCAGCAATGCCACAGCAGACCTGAAGAGCATCCACAGTGCACTGAAACTTTTCGATACCAACGGTGAGCGGCAGTCGGACGGCCATCGAGTCACTCCCCTGCCCCCTGCGTAGGCTCACGAGAGCCATGTGCGCACGTTCGAATCCTGCGGGGGCACTCGCCGAGGATCAGCAGAGAACACGCGCTGATTAGGGCGGATGCCGATATGGAAGAGCGGGAGACGGTCTCACTGTCTCCCGCTCTTGCTCATTGATGCGCACTGATCGCGTGTGAGGGGCGTGTGGGTCAACCCGCAGCGTTCTTGATCACGATCCGAGCGTGCCGATAGAAGCGCTCGCGGCTGTCGTCCAAGCCTGCACGCTCGGGTCGTGCGGTGCCGTTCACAATGGCTTCCGCCGTCCTGCTGGCCCAGGTCCCATGCGCGTCGAAGACCCTGTTGGCCCTCTCTCGCAGGTCGAAGTCAGGCATGACCTCGATGACGGGCAGCGCTTCATCATGGTGCTTACGCACGAGAGCCGCGCACTCGTCGTACAACTCGATCCTTCGGACGCTGACTGCCTCAGACGCTTCCTTAGCCTTCTTACGGAAGTCACGCAGCATCTTCGAGATAGCTGTGGCTGTGGCCGCAACCTGCTCCCGCACTCGCTGCTCTTCGGCGAGTCGCGACTCGTGGCGGCGCTTGGCATCCTCCTGCTTGTCAGCGTGATCTTGCCTCGCCCTCTCCGTTCGGGCCGTGAAGTAGTGGGCCGTCCATGCGGCCAGAGCGGAACTAATACTCCAGTTGTAGATCATGATCTTCATCGTTGATGGATAGCCTGCCGTTGGTAGTGGCAGGCCCGGGAACGGGCTTGATGGCGTCGTCGCCAGACGGACCAGCCGAGGTGATGTGCGGCTGGGCGGGCGGTGGTGGTCAGTGCGGCGAACAGGTGCTGGATCTCGTTGCAGGTCAACGGAATCAGCTCGCCTGGGGCCGGGTGGTGGTCGTGTTCGTGTGCGGTGGCTGCGGCCAGGAAGGCATGGGCGAGCATCGCGAGGGTGACCCAGCGGTGCCAGGATGTCCAGCGTCTGACCTGGTGTTCGTCCAGCCCGGCCAGGCCCTTGGCGGCCTGGAACGTCTCCTCGACGGTCCACCTGCGCCCGGCCACCCGCACCAGCGTGGCCAGCGGCACCGGGGTGGCCGAGTAGCAGCGGTAGAAGGCGAGTTCGCCACTGTTGCGGTTGCGGCGAACGAGTAGATGGCGGTGACCGGGCTGGTCGTCGGCAACGTCGGCCAGGGCCCAGTCGTAGTAGCGATGCCCCTTGGCGCCGGCGCCTGCGGAGAATTTCTGCCAGGCCCGTTTCGGCAGCTTCTTGGCCAGTGCATCGGCCCGCACCTTGCCCGCCCGGGTGGCGATCTGGTGATCGCAGGCGACCGCGAGGACGTAGCCGACCTGGCGGTATTCCAGCGCGCTCCGCAACTGCGGGTTGCCTCCGTAGACCTCGTCTGCGGCCACCCAGGCTGCACGGATCCCGGCATCCAGGGTCCGGTCGATCATACGAAGGGCAAGCGCGGGCTTCGTGGCGAAGCCGATCTCCTCGGGAATCCCGGCCAACCGGCAGCGGGCCGCATCCGTGATCCACGAGCGCGGCACATACAGTTCCCGGTCGATCGCCGCGTGCCCGCGTCGGCTGGAATAGGCGAGGTAGACGGCGACCTGGCTGTTCTCGATGCGCCCGGCAGTGCCGGTGTATTGGCGCTGCACGCCGACAGTGGCGGTGCCCTTCTTCAGGTCGCCGGTCTCGTCGACCACCAACACCACGTCCTCATCATGCAGTTGCTCGAAGGCGAAGCTACGCAGATCGTCCCGGACCGCATCGGCATCCCACTTCGCCCTCGACAGCAGATGCTGCAGGCCGTACGGGGTGGCATCGCCGGCGTGCTCGGCCAGCGTCCAGCAATTCTTGCGTGGCAGGTCCGACAAGAGCCCGAGCACGAACTCCCGCGCCCGACGCCGTGGTTCCACTCGGGTGAACCGTCCCGCGATGCGGCCCATCAGAGCCTCGAACATGTCCTGCCAGCGGGCTGGATCTATGCTGTGACCTGCGGCCACCGCCTGATCTTCTGTCTTCACACACCGATGATCATCGGTGGTCGCATCCGTTTCGCATGCCGCCACTCGTTGAGCAGAAGGTGCCGGGGCATCGGTGCCGTGATCGGGCTGACTCAGCCAAGCGACTACAAGGCAACAACGAGCGCGCAACGAGTGGGTGGCGACCCTGCGGCCAGACGCCTCTCGCCCCCTACCATCCGGGGCAGGGGGCCCCACGCGCACCCCGGGCAGGGGCTAAGCATGTGGTCGACCACTTCACGTCCGGTGTTCCGGCGCTTCGTCGGTGCCGTCGCGGTCGGCGTGGCCCTGGCCGCAACCTCAGGATGCACCGTTCCCGCCGACGCCGTCGCCGGCATCTCCGTGACCGCCGACGGCCATCTGCTCGGCGTCATGATGGTCTGCGGACATCAGATCGATGGCGCGACCCTCTACGTGGACAGCGACGACGTCAACAAGCAGGTGACGGTCGGTTCATGGACTGCCGACCGCCCCCTCACGCCGGGTCTCGCCACCTGGCCCCTCGATTCTCCTGCTGCTGGCTGGACCGCAACCAGATCCCTCGCTCCGCTCACCGCCAAGACCACCTACGCGCTCTACGGGTGGACCAAGGACGGCTCATGGGCAGCGAACAGCATTTCCTTCACCCTGGCCGACCGGGACCGGCTCACCCCGGGAAAGGTTCGCTACGACAGCATCTCGGACAACGGCGATGTATCCGCAATCACCGTCTCAATAGCGGAGTTCAAAGCCAAGGCCTGCCAGAACATGTAACGCTACGGCGCCTCCTACCAGGTCGAGGCGCTCCCGTTGTCGGGAGACACGCGCTCAACCTTCGCCGCCGCAAGACACAAGATCACGATCTACAACTGGAGTACTAGCAACGCTGGTCGAAGAGGCGAGTGACCGCGGGCTCACTGCGCAGGCACTCAACGGACAAGTTCAGAAGCACCTCGACTACGTAGTCAAACAGGCGCAGGGAGCACCACTCCTCGCATTCATCGATCCCTTCGGCCTCGGCCTGAGCTTCGAAGCGCTGACTGAGCAACTCTTCGGGTCTCGTCGACCTGCAGGCGCCACAGGACGAGACGCCACTGAAGTCCTCCTGAACTTCAACGCCAACGCGGTACGGCGGATCGGAGGGGTTCTCCGTAGCACCAAGGAGACCAAGAGCAAGGAAGCAACGCTGGTCGCTATGGACTCCGCCTGTGGCGGCGGATGGTGGCGCGACGAGTTCATGCAGGCAGCCGACAACCGTGAAGCTGTGCAGCGCATAGCGGAAGGCTACGCCGAGCGCGTAGGTGCAGTTGTGCGAGCCCACTCATGGATGCTCCCCGTACGCAACCGCGCACACCATCAGCCTGCGTATCATCTGGTCCTCTTCAGCCGCCACAAGGACGGGCTTTGGCTCTTTGGGGAAGCCATCAGCCTTGCCCAAAGCCGTTGGCGCCGAGAGATTCTGCCGCCTAGAACTGAAGAAACGCTTTTCGACAGCGCCGATATGTTCGAGGAGGATGAGAAGCAGCGTGAGCGGGAGTGGATCGCAACGATTAAGAGCAACATTGAACGCTTGCTCAGAACTCACGGTGCCTTCCTCATTGATCGCTATCACGCCGAGGTCATGGGTGACGTCCTCGGCGAGGCGCGACAGAAGCACATCAAGGCTGCAGTGAAGCAGTTGCATCGCGAAAGTAAAACCGGATGCAACGGAGTTGGGGACGTGCCTTCTCTGAGGATCACACCGCCATAGGCACACGTACCGTCTCGGGTGACTGCCCGGGGTGTTACAGCCGTCGGCGATGCCGACCCCTCAATGGACGTAGGAGCCGGAGGCGACTTCCGATCTACCTTTGCCTGACGAGGGGTGCACAGCAGATCCGGGACTGCGAGGCAGCAGTCCGGGCCACGTCCACATGGTGACGTGAAGCGACTCTAACCGATAGCAAAAGGGGCATAAGCGCACAATGCTGACTGCGCTGCGAAAAACCTGCCGCCAAGACGCCTCACGTGCCATACTCCCCGCACCGACGCTGTAATGGACACGACAGGGGAGAGAAGCGTGCAGAAAAAGCGCTCCGTAATGGGGGCAGTGGTTGCGGGCCTCACAGGTTTGTTCCTGTTGGCCTCCGCCCCTTACGCATCAGCGCATGACCGCAGTGTAGATCTATCCTGTGGTATATGGGGTTACTGCGGCTGGGGCAGTGTCCTGAACAACCACACAACCGTACGCGCATGCGACAGCGTTGCAGACGGGTATGGAGTACGCACTCATTACTGGCTGAAGTCAGGTGCTAGTGGGCTAGTTGGTGATGCGAACGGCTCTGAAAGCGGCTGTGGCATCCGAGACGTGGGTACCACAAGCAACCCAGTCGTCTCATTCCAGGTCTGCGCCGGCAAGAATGGCATCGACACCTGGTGCACCAGCAAGTATAGCTCGTGACGCTCGCGAAAGCGTCAAGCGCACGGGAAAGGGAAAGGAATCGCTGCAAGTTCGGGGTTAGTTAGGGGCAACCCGCTAACACTGGCCTTCATTTTGCTGCAGAGTCCTCGCCAGCTTCCTGGCGAGGACTCTGCAGCGGCGGACAACCCTGCACATCTGCGGATTACCGGAGCAGGTGAGGGGCAACAGCGGCTCAAGGTCAGCGCCTACCCAAGTTGCTTCGGTACGAAGGTGTCTCTGACCCATGGCGCCGTCCTCCGTGAGCACTGCCGCTCGCTGGCCATCCTGGAAGCAGTCTTGAGCCCCTGAGTGGGAGGACCGCTACCACTCCTTGCGCCGGCCGCTCTCCTCGTGCGGGCGAAGATGAACTAGACCCCGCACACAGCGTCTCCGCTGGCCACGGGGTCTTTGGGCACCTCTGAGCGTCGCCGACAGCAGGTGAGTCAGGCTTTCCGGTAGTTCTCGGGTCGGTGCGACCGCCACCAGCCAGGCAGGGACCCGACGTGTCAGAGGCGTGCGCTTGGATGAGCGGGTGACCGTTCATGACGTTGCTCGGCAACTGCCCGAGATAGCAGTTTCGACGACCACTGGTCCGAGAAGGAGTCGATGGCCTCGATGCGGAACGGATCGGGCGACGAGTACTCGATCGTTTTCTCGCCCGCCGGCGCCTACGTCCGGGGATTCGATCACGAATCGCCTATGAGCCCCTACGCAGCGGACGGGCCATGGCCCGGAGTGCTCGATGAGGTTCCTGACGTCTTCCGGCCGTGCGTCGAGGAGCCGGCGTTCTCGGATGAGGACGGGATGCCTCTCGTCACCGCGTGTATGTGGCGATGGACGGGCGATGCCGGCTGGCGAGCGGGGACGATCGACTTTCCCGACGAGGGAGCAGAAGATCCGGACGGCGCCGGGCACCTCTTCCACCTGTTGGTCAGAAGGGGTGCCCCCGGCAGGATTCGAACCTGCGCACACGGCTCCGGAGTGATTGCGCCGATTGAACCTCGCATCCCGTCTGACCTGCGCTGGAGCCAGTCCGTTGTGGTACGGGGACGCGCATTGTGTCGGAGCTGTGTCGCAGGAGCCCCCCAGTTTGCTGCGGCCGGGCACTGTGGATCGCTCACCGGAAGCGTTTCAGCGGTGGGCCGAGGACTACTACGAAGTCCCGGTCGACCTGGAGGCCGTTCGCCACGTCTTCGCTTCGCGTCCTCTGACCGAAGAAGTGGTCCGCGCGTTGAACTCCGAGATCTTCCTGGCAGACCTCGTAGAGGACATTGCGGAGATCGGCTATCCGATGAACTGAGGCATGGAGCAACGACGAGGCCCCTGGACGCGAGGCGGATTCCAGGGGTCTCGGATGCCAAACCTCGCAGCCGGCTACGCAGTTGACGATCCGGCCGCAAGTGATCGCAGCTTCCCAAGCTGAGATTGCGGAAGGTCTCGGCAGGCAGCGCGGGCCACTTCACGCCGTTGTCGACGATGTAGCGGAGCGCATGCGGCATGGTGCGCCGCGCTGCTGGTTTCAGGGCAGTTGGTCGTAGCTGCACCAGCTGCTCTGGTCCAGCATGTCTCCCGGCGTGAAGGGGTAGCTCGCGGGGAGGGCGAGGGTGTCGCCGATCCGTTCACCCGCATACGTGTCCGGTGCTGCCATGTCTGGGGTGTAGATGCGGCCGTAGCGTCGCAGCCAGCTCTCCCAGGTCCGGTCCACATTGCAGTGGTGCAGGAAGAACACCGGGTCGTTGGGGGAGCTCAGCGGCAGCATGTCTCCGCCTGTCCACATGTGAACCTGATTGTGCGTCCAGGGCCGTGTCGCTGGGCGCCAGCCTTCGAGTCGACTGCGGAAGCCGTCCGAGTTGACGCTGTAGTCGACGACGTCGTACCGGTCTTCCGGTTTGGGATTGGGGCTGTCTGGTGCGAAGTCGAGGGCCGCTTTCACATCCGCGCCGGTCGGCAGGGTCTCCCAGCCTCCCGGCCAGGGCCGGGCAAACTCCCGGATCAGACCCCGTCCCCGGCCGTTCCCGGCCTGCGACGGCCGTCCGTCGGGGCCGCTTTCGATGCGGACGGTGAAATTGTCCGGGTCGTTCGGGAAGAAGCCGAACGGCCCGTCGGAGACGGGGTTCCCTTGCCCGCCCATGTACGAGGACGTCCAGATCGGGGCATCGGTCGGCGAGCCGTCGTCGCCGTCGGCCGACCAGTCCCAGTACGGCAGCGCGAAGCTGCTGTCTCCGAGTATCCGTTGAATGTTGTACTCCACGAGGATGAGCAGCAACCGGTGCCACGGCAGAAAGACCGGCCCTCGGTGGGCGTAATTGCGAAGCAACGGGTCGCCGTTCCGCGGAATGGGGTAAGTTCCCGCCTGAATGTGCCAGATCACAAACAGGTCGTAGGTGTACACCGGGTTTTCCGGGCCAGGGATGCCGAAGCTGTTGGTGGTGCGCCCTGTCTTCTCCTTCTTGAGCAGATCGACGCCCGCTATGTATTTCTTCCGCGAGTTCTCGTCGTGCAGGATGTTTCTCCGGACCAAGGCCATCTCAGGCGCCTCCTCCGAAGTGGTCGGGATAGGTGGACATCAGTGCCCGGACGGCGTCAAGCGCCGAGGTGAACTGGTGATAGGGCAGGCCGGGGCTGTACAGCATGCCGCTGTCAGCCACGTGCAGCCGGGCCGTCACCGGTGTCCCGTCCACGACGACGTCGTAGGTGGTGGTGACCGTGATCCGGTGCCCCTCGTGCTCCGTCGTGCGGACGGAAGGTGCTGGGCCCGGCGTGTGCTCTCCAGTCGGCCGGGCCGACTCGGCCAGGTATCTTCCGAGTGTGTCGGGCGCGGCGGCGGCAGCGACTGCTTCCGGGTCGATGGCTGTCATGACGGACTCCCTGATAATGGTGGTTCGCAGGGGTCAGGGGAGTGTGGACATCCCTCTGTTTCCACCATCCCCGGCCCGACCCTGGCTGTCCAATCGGCCATTTGGTCAAGAGTCTTGCCAGCCTGTAAGCGGCTTCCCTCCGCGGGCCCGAGCGTCCTTGTCACCTTCCTCGGACAACGGCCGGTCCTGCCGGTACCGTGCTCCGCGCCGATCGCGCGAGTCTGGGAGCCACGAGGTGAAATCGCTGCGGGCGGACGCTACGCACACCGTCTCCCCCGTCGGCGCCGGCGGCGTCAGCGGCGCGCACGTCACCGGATGTTGTTCCGCAGAGGTGAGTGAGGGCCTTCCGGCTAGGTGTGGATCGCCACATCCGCACCGGCGACCAGAAAGGCCCTCATGCCGCACCTCTGCCCGAGAGCCGGGGGCGCCGCCCCCTGTGTGGCGCCCCCGGCCAGGTGGCGCTACGGCAGCTGCTTCTCGTGGTTCTTGTCCTCGTCGGAGTCGTAGACCAGCTTGCCGTCGCTGTCATAACCCTTGATGCGCGGGGCCACGGAGACCTGTTGGTTCAGGACGCCGGAGGCGACGAACCAGCCGTGGTCCAGGGCGGCCTGGCTGGTGGCGCCGCCGTAGGAGACGGTCACCCGGGCCACTGACGGCTCGACGGTGCCGATGACACCCCACCGGAACGGCAGCTTCCAGTTGCCGCGGTCGAGGAACGACTGCTGGTAGAGCTTGCCGCCGTTGATGTCGGCCATCACGGGGCCGGCGCCCGGCACGTCGTCGGAGCCTACGCCGGCGTTGATGCCGCTTGCCTGGCCGTCCTTCAGGTTGCAGATCAGCCGGGTCTGCTTCGGTTGCTCCTTCACCGCGACGACGTACATGCCGTCGCCGGGCGCGTTGGAGTCGCCGGTGCTGTTCATCGCCAGGATGATCCGGTAGTCCTCGGCCGCGCCCAGGTCCATGCGGAAGCCGGACGGGCCGGGTGTGCGCAAATGGTCGTCTGCGAGGCACTTCTTCAGCCCGTCGGCGGCCTGCCCGAAGGTGATCCCGTCGAGGAGCTGGCCCTCCGTCGCCGGCCGCGCGGGCCCCGCCGGCGACGCGGACGGCGTCGGTGTCACCGGCGTCCGCGGTGCCGCGCTGACCGGCGGTTTCGATGCCACCGTATTCCCGCCCGCGTCCCCGTCGGTCAGCGCGTACGCCCCCACGGGCACCGCCGCCAGCGTCACCAGGGCCGCTCCGGCCGCCGCCACCCGGCGCCGCCGCTCGACCGTGCCCCGGCGACGGATCGCCGGATACGGCACCGGAGCGGGCCGGATGGTGTTCGCGTCCTCGGCGAGCAGCTCGCGCAGTTGCTCCTCGAAGTCCCCGCCTGTTCCCATTCCCTGCCGCTTCTTCTCCTCGTTCACTTGCCGGCTCCCTGCCCGGACGACACTCGGCTGCGGACAGGTGCGTCCACGACCTGTGCGAGTCCCGGATGCGTACGCAATTTCGCCAGCGCCTTGGACGCCTGGCTCTTGACCGTGCCGGGCGAGCAACCGAGGATCTCGGCGACCTCGGCCTCGGGCAGGTCCTCCCAGTAGCGCATGACGATCACCGCCCGCTGCTTCGGCGGCAGTCCGGCCAGCGCCGCGAGCAGGGCGCTGCGCTCATCGGCCCACGAGACGGCCTCGTCCCGGCCGGCCGCCTCCGGCGGCGCGGCGGTGAGAGCCTCCTTGACCCGCCGCTTGCGGAAGCGGTCGCTGTTGCAGCTGACCAGTATCCGCCGGACGTACGCCTCCGGGCTGTCGCTGCGCGAAACGCGCCGCCATGATCGGTACGCCTTGGCCAGCGCCGTCTGAGTCAGGTCTTCGGCGTGGTGCACGTCGCCCGTGAGCAGATACGCGGTCCGTACGAGATGGGACCACCGCGCTCTCACGAATTCTTGGAACTCGGCCTCTTGTTTGGCCTGCATCAAGCACCCTCCCTCGCCCTCCAGACCACAGTTTCGGCGGATTCGGTTGCCCGGGATCCGGCCCCTTGTCGGTCAGGTGCGCGGGGCCACTGACGAGCGTCGGCTGGGACCGAAGTGTCAAGTGGTCGAGCCGTGTGATGATGCACGAAGGGTGACCCGTCCTGGGGTGGGGCCGGGTGCGTGAGAAGAAGCGGGGGCCCGTCGTGGGCAAGGGTGGGGAGTCCATACCGGACGAGGAGTGGGAGCGCTTCCTTCGTGAAGCCGAGGCGGGGACCAAGGGCGCGCCCGAGGAGCCGTCGGCGCGGGCCCGGATGGTGACGCGGCGGCTGCGGGAGGACACCGGCCGACCGGAGCCGTGGCGGAGTCACCAACCGGCCCGCCGGCAGGGAAGCAAGGTCTGGTACGCGGTCGGTCTGCTGGTTGCGGCCGCCTTGGTGGTCGTGGCGCTTGATCCAGGGCGAGTGGCTGGATGGTTCGGGGGCGGAGGCGGAGGCGGAGGCGGCGAGAGTGCGCCGCCGGCCGCGGAGTCGCAACGTCCGGATCAACCGCCGCCGACCGAGGCGGCAGCCCAACTGCCGACCATGAAGCAGCCGTTCAGGGGGTCGCCCGCGGCGCTGTGGGGCGACGGTGCGGCTGGGATCGGCATGCCTGAGGCACGGGCGACCGGCTGGATGAGCAAGGAGCAGGTCGCGCGGGCGCTCGAGAAGACGCGGGGCTTCCTCGCGGCGTCCAGTCTGGATCCTGGAGTGCTGCGTGGGGAGCGGCCGGGGAAGGCGATCGCGGTGATCAATCCTCATCAGCGGGATGTCCAGGACTTCCTGGCGACCGCGTTCCGCGCGCCCAGTCGGGAGAACGACCCTCTGCTGCTGTTCAGCCGGTTCGACAGGACGGAGGTCCGGCTTGTCGGGGATGTGGTCAAGACACGAGGACGGATCACGTACCGGGAAGGCGAGCGCGGTGCCGTCGAGGTGACCACCGATGTCACGTACGTGTATCCGGTCGCACCCGCCGCAGCGGGAATCGACGAAGTCGCGCGCACCATCGTGCGCCGCGAGGTCGTGATGAGCTGGGACGACCCGGCCAAGGTCGTCGTCGAGCCGGGTACGTTCTCCCTCGTCTCCTACAAGGTGGACACCACCAACGGTGGCTGCGACACCTTCACCGGCTATCTGACCCCCAAGTTCAGCGCGGAGCGTGCGACCACGCGCCCGGGAGACGGCCCCGAGGTCGACCCGTACGACCGGAGCACGTCGATGGAGACGCGGATGCGGGAGGCCGGCGATGCGGGGTGCGGGACCGCCACACGGTCGTGAGCGGCGGCTGTAGGGAGATCGGGGCCGCTCGCGGGGAGTGACGAAGGGCCTGCCGCAAGGGGCTACGGGGTGCGTACGGGTCCCGGTACGGGTGGTACGTGGGCAGGTGCCCGTTCCGGCTGCTGTGACCCGGGTGTGGCGGGGACGAAGAGCCGGCCGGTGGAGGGCCGGGTCAGTGGGCGGACCAGGTGGCGTACCCGTGGGGAGCCGAGCACCACGGTCGGCAGGATCGCGCACAGCACCAGGCCGACGACCTCGGCAGGGACGCGGCCGAGGCCGGCACCAGCAGCCGGATGATCAAGGCCCACTCCAGGCTCAGTGGGTCGGCGGCCGAGTAAGGGGGGCGCATGGAGAGCCAGTTGCCCTGGTGGGCGTCGCGCGTGTCGCCCTTCTCGGAGCTGTCCACCCCCGTGGTCGTGCTCACTCGCCGCTGCCGTACGGGCGGGTGAGGATCTCCATCGCGTGGCCCACCGGGTCCTGGAAGTACAGGCCGCGGCCGCCGTCGCGGTGGTTGATCTCGCCGGGGTGCTCCAGGTGCGGGTCGGCGTAGTACGTCACGTGGGCCTGCTGGATCCGGTCGAACGCCGCGTCGAAGTCCTCGTCGGACACGAGGAAGGCGTAGTGCTGGGAGGCGATCGGTCCCTCCGGGTCGGCCATGTAGTCGAGGGTGACGCCGTTGCCGGTGGCGACGGGAACGAACGGGCCCCAGGGCGCGCCGACCTCCAGGCCCAGGATGTCCGCGAGGAACTCGGCGGACTCCTGCTTGTCCCGGGCGTGGACGATGGTGTGGTTCAGCTCCACGTTCATGGTGTGCCTCCCTGCGGCACCTCTTGTCGGCGCCTCCGTGCCCCACCGAACCGATGTCCGGCACGCGGTGCCGTAATTCCGACCCTAGCCGGGGCGGTCCGCGGACGGTAGCCGGATCCGTATCACCCGAGCCGTCACCCGACCAGTCACCCGACTCGGGGCGGACGGGAACATGACGCGACCAGTCGTAACCCCGCGCCTCCATGAGTGAACCGAGACAACTGAGCGTACTCACGAACGCACGTCGCGCTCATCCCGACCGCTTCGTCGTGCACGGCCTTGCGGGCATACGGCTCTCCCGGCCAGTGCTGTGACCGGAAAGGTTTGCCGGGAAGCTCGCGGCGTCCGGTGCTGAGGGCACCTCCCACGCCGTTCAGGCAGTGGGGGAACATCGCAAGGCGGAGCATGACCCGCGTACTGGATGTACTCGGGTGATGCGACAACGCGGCTGGGGGTCCCCCTGCTCGAAGAGCTTGGGGGAGCCGTGCCGGGCGTCACGAGCCGGTGAACCTCTCCGGTCACAGCACTAGAGGAGCCCCAGGTCGCCGAGTTCCTTGTGCAGGTCGGCTCGCGGGTTGTCGGCTCGCACCGGGAGGTCGCCGCCGGTGGTTGTCCCGGTGCCGCCGTCGGGACGGCCGGCTCCGGTGGGCCGTGCGCGCCGGTCCCGGAAGAGCCAGGCTCCGGCCAGGCCGCCGATCAGGCCTCCGAGGTGTCCGAGCCAGCTCACCCCCGGTGTCCCGGGCACGGCGACGGTGAGCATGTAGGCGAAGGAGGCCGCCATGACGATGCCGATCAGCGTGTCGATCAGGTGCCGGTCGAAGAGGCCGCGGACCACGACGTAGCCGAAGTAGCCGAAGATCAGGCCGCTGGCGCCCACGGTCTCCACGCCGCCCCGTTCGAGGAACCAGACGGTGAGTCCGCTCGTCACCGCGACGAGCAGGCTCAGTCCCAGGAAGCGGGCCACCCCCCGGTAGGCGGCGAGGAAGCCGAAGATGAACAGCGGACCGGAGTTGCTCTCGATGTGCGCCCAACTCCAGTGCAGGAAGGGCGCGGTGAGGATGTCGGGCAGCGTGCCGAGGTCGCCGGACGCCACCCCGAACTGCCGTGAGAGGGCGTAGCCGCCGGTGTAGTTGGCCAGTTGCACCAGCCAGACCACCGCGAGGAACCCGAACATCGTGAAGAACGCCTTCCGCGCCTCCGCGATCATCTGCTCCGGACCGGCCGGCCCGGGCCCCGCCCCTGCCCGCTCCTGATTCGATCTGCCCATGGCGCGTTCCCCCTCCCCCTGCGGATCCGTGTCCGCGTCACCACGGACTTCCAGTATTCCCGGCGGCGGGCGTGCGGGGGGAGGGGGAGAACATGTGCGCGGGGAGCGGGATGGGGGCGCCGGCCGCTTCCACAGGTCGTGGAAGGGCGGGGACCTCCCGGTGCCGGCCTTGCGGGCGGCGTGCGGTGCGTGCTTCCGGTCGGCGTCACCACAGTCCGGGGCGTGGCCGGGGCTCGCGGGTGGCGGTCTCCAGTTGGGCCGCCAGGGAGAGCAGTGTCGCCTCGTCGCCGTAGCGGCCGCCGAGCATCACCCCGATGGGCAGTCCGTCCGTGTTCCAGTGGAGCGGAAGCGAGACCGCGGGCAGGCCCGTGATGTTGTAGAGCGGTGTGTAGGGCATGAACGCCGCCATGGCGTCGAAGTCGGCGGCGGGGTCCTTCCCGTAGAACTCCCCCGTCAGGGCGGGCGGGCGCGCCAGCGTCGGGGTGAGGACCACGTCGTACGAGGCGAAGAAGACGTCCGCGAAGAGCTGTCCGAGGCCGCGGAAGGTCGCCAGTCCCGCCGCGAACTCCAGCCCGGTCACCTGCCGTCCCCTCTCCCGCAGCCAACGGGTGAACGGGGTCAGGAGCGGCTCGTCCTCCTCGTCGACCCGCCGTCCGGCGGCGGCCACCGCCCAGACCCGCTGGAACGCCTCGACGACGTCCGGGTCGGGCGGCATCTCCAGTTCGTCCACCTGGTGACCGGCGCCTTCGAGGAGTTGGACCGTCTTGCGGTACGCCGCCTCGCAGTCCGGATGCACCACGGCGTCCGGGACCATCGGGCCGGGGAGCCCCGCGACCCTCAGGCGTGCGGGCTCCCTGTCCACGCAGGCCAGGAAGGTCCCTCCCGCGGCCAGGGGCGGCGCCGTGTAGACGTCGCCCGGCATCGGCCCGGCCATCGCGTCCAGCAGCATCGCCGTGTCCGCGACGGTCCTCGCGAGGGGCCCGTGCACCGACAGACCCGTCACGTCATGGTCGACGGGACCGTTGCTGACCCGTCCCCGGCTGGGTTTGAGGCCGACCAGTCCGCAGGCCGAGGCGGGGATGCGGATGGACCCGCCGGCGTCGGTGCCGTGCCCGAGGGCGGAGAGTCCCGCGGCCACCGCGGCCGCCGAACCGCCGCTCGAACCTCCGGGGGAACGGTCCAGGTCCCATGGGTTGCGGGTGGGCGGGCCGAGTTCGTTCTCGGTGTAGCAGGGCAGCGCGAGTTCGGGGGTGTTGGTCTTGCCCAGCAGCACCGTGCCCGCCTGGCGCAGGCGGGTGACCACATGGTCGTCCATGTCGGCGACCTGGTCGGTGAACGCCGCCGAGCCCAGGGTCCAGCGCACGTCCTCGACCTGGACCAGGTCCTTGACGGCGATCGTCACACCGTGCAGGGGAGGCAGCACGGCACCCGTCCGGGACGCGGCGGCCACTTCCTTCTCGGCCTGCCGGGCCCGGTCGAGCGCCTGCTCCGCCATGACGGTGGTGAAGGCCCCGACACTCGGGTTCAGGACGTCGACGCGCTCCAGGTAGTGCGCGGTGAACTCGACGGGCGACACAGCGCCCGCCCGGATCGCCGCGGCCTGTTCGGCCGCGGTCAGCTCGTGCAACTCGGACACTGCTCAGGTCTCCTTGGCTGTCTGCTGCGAGCCGCGGCCGCCCTGTTCCCGGGCCCGCCGCAGGGCCGACAACCGGGCGGCGAGTTCCCGCTCGGACCGGCCGCTGCCCGCGGCCAGCCCGGCGCGGATCACGCGCATATGGGCGTCGAGATCGTCGGGAACGCGGGCCACGAACGGCTTCGCGTTGACCTCTTGCGTGTAACTCGGCCACATGAGCTCCGTGGGAGGCAGCCTCGGCTCGGTGTTCTCGATCACCACCGGGTCGAAGCCGATGAGCCGGAAGTGCCGCAGTGCTCCGTGTTCCTTCGAGTCCCCCAGCAGCAGCCGGAACTCGTCGCCTCCGGCCAGGACGGCGCTGCCCAGACCGAGGATGAGGTGCCAGGGCACCCGCCACCGCTGCTCGCCCCGATCCATGTCCGCGTCGCGTACGAAGCGTTTGATCTCGTAGACCTGGTGGCTGGAGATGTCCGGGGCGGCGAACCGGGACACCAGGTCGACGTGGTGTGCGGACTCGGACGGGAACCGGCTGCGGCGCGGCGAGTCCAGCGGCATCGTCTTCTCGTCCAGGGAGCAGACGAGGCCGATGTAGCCGACGATGCGCCCGCCGGAGGCGTCGAGGGTCACGGTGTGCAGGTTCTCGACCGTGTGCGGTTTGGTGGCCGGCTCGTGGAACAGGGCCTCCTGGTAGACGAGTTCGTCGGAGATCAGCCCGAGCTTGAGGTACTGGGCCAGCCGGAAGCCGAGAATGCCGTTCATATAGCGGGCGGGCACCTGGCTCTCGCGCATGGTGACGGTGAGCAGGCCGTCTCCGGTGTCGCCGGAGAGGTACAGCGGCGGGCCGTCGAGGGCCTGCGGCAGCCGGCCGAAGCTGAGGCGGCTGTGCAGGCCGACGATGTCGTCGGTGAAGCGCCGTATCTCGGGGCCGAACGGGCAGGTGTCACTGGCGCGTTCGTCCGCCGGCCGCTGCCTCGTCCGCTCCTCGGCCGTGGTCACAGCTCGTCCTCCTCCCGATACAGGCTGGCGGTGACGGTGAGCGCGAGGGCCTCCTGGGTGCCCTCGAAGATGCGGGTGCCGTAGGAGTCGCGCAGGATCTTCTCCGCGCCGTACTCCCGGCAGTAGCCGCGGGCGCCCATGAGGGAGACGGCGGCGCCGGCGGTCTCGATGGCGATCCGGTCGGCGAACAGCTTGGCGACCGCCGGCTCGTACTCGGGCGCCGGGAGTTCGTTGTCGACCTTGTTGGCGGCGCGCTGGTAGAGCAGGCGCGCCGCGTCCACGTTCGCGGACATCTCGGCGAGCTTGCCGGCGCTGAACTGGTGCTCGTGCAGCGGCTTGCCGCCCTGTACGCGCTTGCCGCACCAGTCGACGGCGTGTTCGAGGGCGTTGCGTGCGATGCCGGTGGAGATGGCGGCGACGGAGGAGCGGGCCATGTTGCCCTGTGCGACGTCGATCTCGGTGCCGGTGCCCTCACCGCCGATCATGTACTCGGCCGGGACGCGTACGTCGTCGAAGTGCAGGGTGGTGCCGAGACACGCCCGGTAGCCCATCTTGTCGGCGACCTCGCCGCGGGTGACGCCGGGTTCGTCGAGGGGCACGATGAAGCAGGTCAGGCCGGTGGCGCCGGGCCGGCCCTCCATGTTGGCGAAGATCGAGGCGAAGGCGGCGACCTTGCCGTTGGTGCAGAACTTCTTGTGGCCGTTGATGACGTAGAAGTCGCCGTCCCTGCGGGCGGTGGTGGCCATGCGCGCGTGGACGAAGTTCTCCGGGATGACCAGGTCGGATCCGGCTTCCTCCTCGGCGATGCCGTTGGCCGCGAGGACGGCCTCGTCCCCGGCGAACAGGGGCAGGAAGCGGGCCTGGAGGCGGGGGTCGCCGGAGAGCAGGATCGGGGTCTGTCCGAGCATCGTGGCCCCGAAGATCAGGGCCACCGCCGGGCAGGCCGCCGCGAGTTCCTCCATGGCGACGGCCACGCCGAGCACGCCGACGCCGAGGCCGCCGTACTCCTTGGGCATCAGGGCCCGGGTGAGGCCGAGTTCGTGGCCCTTCTGCACGACGTCCCAGTCGAAGTCGGCGGCGTCCGCGAGGTCGAGTTCCAGGGCCCGGGGGGCGAGTTCGTCGCGCGCGTACTCCCTGACCTGCTGCTGGAAGCGCCGGACCTCGGCGGGCAGGACGTCGAAGTTCAGGTCGGGGCCCGCGATGGCGGTGGTCATGGTGTTCGGTCTCCTGGTTGCGTGTAGGGGTGGACGGGGTCAGGCGCCGATGCCGTGGGCGGCGGCGATCTCGGGGTAGCGGTCGAAGGCGGGCCGCAGGATCGGCACCAGCTCCAGGACCTTGGCGACCTTGCCGCGGATGCGGACCTTCCCGGTGGCCACGGCGGCGGGCATCATCAGCTTGCCCAGCCACAGGGCGTGCGCGGTGTCGCAGGACATCTTGATCGTGACGGTCGCCTCGTCCGGGGCGCCGTCGCCCACGGCGACCTCGTCCGCCGAGACGAAGACCGTGCACTCCGGCCTGGTGTGGATCAGCCGTACGGAGAGGTCGCTCTCGCGCAGCTTGGAGGTGAACTCCTCGTCGGCGGCGAGGATGGTGAACAGCTCGCCGAAGACCTTGGCGGCGGTCTCCTCGTTCGGGAATGCGGGCATGGCGAAGCCTCCGGATGTGGTGGTGTGTCTCTCGTGTGGAATGGCGGCCGCGGTCAGCGGCCGGCGGCGGTGCGTGCCGCGGTCACTTCCGGCCGGCGAGCGAGCGCAGGTCGGCGAGCAGGGAAGCGGCCTGGAGCGGCCACTTCAGACGTGTGAGCAGCCGGGCCGAGGTGGGACGCACGCGCTGGTGGACGTCGACGTAGATGTGTGTGCGCACGGGGTGGTTGTTGAGGAGCTGGGCCACGGCGTGGGCGCTGATGGCGCCGAACATCACGGCGGAGTGGACGACTTGCGGGAACGCGAAGCCGGGGTTGCGGAGATTGGCCCGGGCGGTCTGCAGCATCTCGCCGGGGACGAAGCGCACCGGCAGCAGGCGGCGCAGCAGCTCCCATGTGCCGAGCCGGTCGAGGTCGGTGGGGACGAGCGCGCCGTCGAGGACGCGTCGCAGCGTGCGGTAGTCGTAGCAGCGCACGTACTGGGCGCCTGCCATGTCCCAGCCGGTGACCAGCGGGAGGCGGGCTTCGGCGACCTGGTGGTGCAGTTGCAGTTTGGCGCGCCAGCCGCTCATGGTCGTGACGTCGACGCCGTCGACGACCGCGTCGCAGCCGGCCGTGAGTTTTCCGACGTTGTCGGCGGTGACGCCTTCGGGGAAGACGAGCACCTCGGCGTGCGGGTTGATCGCGCGGATGTGTTCCGCGGCGACCTCGGCCTTGTTGCGGCCGAGGTCGGCCACGGTGGCGTTCTGCCGGTTGAGGTTGTTCAGCTCGTAGGTTCCGGGGTCGGCCAGAACGAAGCGCTGCACGCCGAGGCGGGCCAGCGGTTCGATCGCGGAGCCGCCGATGGATCCGCAGCCGGCGACGAGCACGGTGGCCCGGCGCAGGACGTCCTGGTCGGCCGCGGGCACGACCCCGGTGTTGCGGATGGTGAACTCGTCGTAGAACTGCGCGCCCGTCAGGTCCGACGCGTCGGCGGCGATGCCATGGGCGGGTGCCGTCATTCGGCGCTCCTGGTCAGTGGATGGTGGTGGATGAAGGGTCCGTTCGAGGGCGTCGTGCGGTTCACTGCCCGCTCTTCGCCGGTGTCTCCAGGTCGTCGGCGGCCGGGGCCGGGCTCGTCCCGGGCAGGCGTCCGGGCAGCCAGCGCAGGACGGCCAGCGCGGCGACCAGGAGCAGGGCGGCGGCGACGTACACGGTGAGGTGCATCGCCGAGATGTACGCCTCCTGTGCGCGGGAGACGAGCCCCGGGACCTGGTCCTTGATCGGACCGATGACGGACGGGTCCTGCCGCGCCTTGGCCAGTGCGCCGAGTGTGCCGCCGAGTGAGTCGCCGGCCTCCTCGCGCAGGCCGGGGGGCAGGATGCCGGCCGCGCCGCCCAGTTCGTCGCGGTACTTCAGGGAGAGGACCGATCCGAGGACGGCGACGCCGAGGGCCGCGCCCACCTGGCGGAGCGTGTTGTTGACCGCGGCGCCGACGGCCGACTTGTCGGCGGGGACCACGGACATGATGGCCGTCGTGGTGGTGCCCATCACCAGGCCCAGGCCGAGCCCGGACAGGCCGAGGGCGAGCTCCAGCTGCCACAGCGCGCTGTCCTTCTCGATCACGCCCAGCCAGAGGAAGGACAGCGTCATGAGGACCAGGCCGGAGGCGACGACCGCCTTCGGTCCGTATGTGCGGGCCAGCGAGCCGCTCAGGGTGGCCGTGACGACCGTGCCCACCGCCACCGGCAGCAGTACCAGGCCGAGTTCGAGCGGGGTGAGACCCCGGACGCCCTGCACGTAGAACACGAGCAGGAAGGTGCCGCCGGTGAGCGCGAAGAACGCGAGCGCGATACCCGCGGTACCGGCGGCGAAGGCCGGCTTGCGCAGCAGGCTCACGTCGAGGGCGGGAGCGGTGGCCCGCCGCTCGACCGCCACCAGCAGGGCGAGCAGCACGAGCCCCGCGAGGATGGCGCCGCCCGCTTCCGGGCTCAGCCACTCGTCGGTCTCACCGCCCCGGATGACGCCGTAGACGAGTGCGGCCGTGCCCAGGATGGACAGCAGTACGCCGGTCGTGTCGAGCCTGGGCCGGTTGCCGGCGCGGGACTCGGGGACGTAGCGGAGCATGAGCGCGGCGCAGATCACCACGACGGGGACGTTGATGAGGAAGACGGAACCCCACCAGTAGTGCTCGAGGAGGAAGCCTCCGACGATGGGGCCGAGGGCGATGGACAGGCCGCCGATCGCGGACCAGATGCCGATGGCCTTTCCGCGCTGCTCGGGAGTGGACGTGTCGTTGATGACGGCGAGGGTGGCGGGGGGTACCACGGCGCCGCCCAGGCCCATGACGGCACGCCAGAGGACGAGTTGTTCGGGGCTGGTCGCGAAGGCGGAGAGCGCGGACGCGACTCCGAACACCAGCATGCCGACGAGGAGGACGCGGCGGCGTCCGAAGGAGTCGGCGAGGACGCCGGCGGAGAACATCAGGGCGGCGTAGACGAGGATGTAGGAGTCCACCGACCACTGGAGTTCCGAGTTGGTGGCGTCAAGGTCCTGCTGGATGGTCTGCAGGGCCACGTTGAGGATGGTGTTGTCCATCATCACGACGAGGAAGCAGCAGCCCAGAACCGCCATCATGATGCCGCGGTGGTGTGTTCTGCCGGTGACGGCACCGGTGGGAACAGCGTTCACTTCGTCCTCTTCCGTCTCATGGGCATGGCCGGCATGCCCTGGTGTCAGAGCGGCTCGTGCACTCGTGACCCGGGCGGACGTGATCCGCGCGAAGCACGGATGTCCGTCACCGCGAAGCACCGCCGCAGCCATCTGTCTCGTCCGTCGTGCCGGGGCACGAATCCGGTCCGGCCGTGTACGGCCAGCCGGTTGTCCACGATGAGCAGGTCTCCCGGCTCCATGGCCACGCCGATCAGGGCCTGGAGCAGGTGGTCCCGCAGAAGGTTCAGGGCACGGGTCCCGCGCTCGTCGAAGGAGTCCATGGCGTGGAAGTCGACGCACATGTCCGGGTCGTCCCGCGGTCCGGAGAGCACGGGCATCAGTGACGAGTAGCGGGAGACGCCGTCGCCGGTGAAGGAACTCGACAGCCGGATCCGGAAGAGCGGCCGGCGCAGCACCTCCACGGTCTCGGCGGGCAGGACGGGCAGGACGGCCCGGATGCTGCCGGCGACGGTCAGCGCGCTGCCTTCGTGGTCCTGGCGCAGGCAGGACAGCCCGATGAAGGCGGGCTTGTGCGGGTGGAAGCCGTCTTCGGTGTGGAGTTCCAGCAGTCGGCTTCCGGTGTTCTCCTGCCGGGTCTCGGCCCCGCGCACCGGGCAGACGTCCTGCACGAGTCGCCCGGCCTTCTCGTCCGCGTAGGCGATGACCGCTCCCAGGCGGCTCATCACCATCAGTTCGGTGACCGTGCTGATCGCGAGGTCGGTCCAGTCACCCGGGTGGGCGCCGTCGTCCGGCGTGGGCGGCAGCGGCTCGTCGACCGGCAGGCCCTTGAGCAGCAGTACGCCGCTTCCCGTTCCGTGCTCCCGGTACCGGGCCAGACCGCCCGCGACCGCGGCGGGCAGGCGGCCGGCCTCCACCTCGACCGCCCCGATCAGGTCGGGGTGGTGCAGAGGCAGGTGGCCGCGGCAGTCCGAGATCCGCCGGGCGAGGATCTCGATTTCCTTGGCCTCACCGGGAGCGAGTTCGACCGTGTCCGTCGCGAGATCGTCCGACGGGTCGATCGCGTCGAAGTCCGCCGCGTGTTTCATCGGTTCGGGTGAGCGAAATTCGTCGGCCAGCAATGAAGACCCCCCGAATGGCGTCTGAATGGTCAACAGGTCCAACGGGACCGAGTCAATCAGCGGTCCGGAATCCGCACAGTCCTCACCCGCCACCCTCCTGTGGGCCGGTTGAACGGGGTGCCCGATCGGCTACTCGTCGAGGAGTCCCTCGCTGACCGCCTTCGCCGCCGCGAGTGTGCGATTGGGGCTGTTGAGCTTGGCGAGCACATTCCCGACATGGCGTTTCGCGCCGTGCTCGGTGATGTTCATCCGGGTGGCTATCTGCCTGTTGCTCAGTCCCTCGACGAGCAGTTTCAGGGTCTGCTTCTCGCGCCGGGTCAGATACACCCGCTGCCGGGATATGCGGACGGCCGAGTGAGCCCTGGCGAGCAGCTCGCGGGCTAACTCGGGCGGCACCGGCACGTCGCCCGACTTCAGTCGCCGCAGCGCCTCTTCCAGGGCCGAACTGGTCAGCGCCGCCTCCAGCATGAAGCCGTCGGCCACCTGGGCGGCGGCGGGAGACAGCGCCTCTCGCGCCGCGCTCGGGAGCAGGAGCATGAGCTTGGCGCCGCTGCGCTGCGCCAGGTCGTTGAGCCTGGCCAGCGTGTCGTCGTCCAGCAGGGCCGAGGCGATGACGACGTCGCAGTCCGTCGTCTGCAGGGACTGGAGTGCCACGTCCAGCGGGCCGTGGCCTTCCGCCTGGCGGGCTGAGGGAAGAGTGTCGAGCATGGAGCACAGACCGAGTCGCACCACATCGCTGTCGACCGCGACCAGCACGCGGAGCCGTCGGTCGGCTCCGGTGTCCGTGCCGGCGCGTTCCACTGTTGTCAATTCCGTTGTCACGCAATACCCCTGTGGTCATGGTCCAGGAACACGCGCCGCTCGTTGTGCGCGGGCGGCGTACTGAGCCGGATTGAGCGGCAACGGGGCACTGTTCGGACACCCGACGGCGCAAGGCCGTCCCCCGTGGGTGTCCGCCGCACGTGCTTCTCTTCCGAATGGCCGGTTTCCGGCGCTCGTCACTATGAATCGATGGCGTTCACGGCATGCCGACGTCTTTGGGGCATACCGAGTTGTGGCGCCGGGGCCCGGAAACCGTGCCGTCGAAGAATCCGTGCGGCCTCGGGAGCGAGGGTGCGGTGCGGGCATCGACGCCGCACTTGGAGGGAAGTCCTGGACTTGCCGATTCGGGTCGGCAGGACGAACGTCCTCTCTCTGACCTCTCGCGCAGCCATGCCCCCGCCTGCCCCGCTCCCATGATGCTCAAAAGGTACCTACAACCGTTCCACGGACGAAAGCGTTCCATGTATTGCCTCGACCGAGGGGCACACTTGAAGCCATGTCGTGAGCCCCGCACCGCGGGGGTCCGGTGCGGGGCCACACGCGGTCATCCGCCGAGGGCTACTCCGCCCCGGAGGGGACGACCGTCCTTGGGTGCTCGGCGGCCGGGACACCGCCGGAGGTTCCCTCCTCGCTCAGGCCGATCCGTGCGTGCAGCCTGCGCAGCGGCCCGGGCGCCCACCAGGTGGCCCGGCCGGTCAGCCGCATCACCGCGGGAACGAGCAGGCTGCGGACCACCATGGCGTCCATGAGCACGGCCAGGGCGATCCCCAGACCGAGCATCTTGGTGTTGGTGACGCGCGAGGCGCCGATCGCGACCATGACGACCGCGAGGATCGCCGCCGCGGCGGTGATGAGCCCGCCCGTGCGCTGCAACCCGAAGACCACCGCGCTCCGGTGGTCCCCCGTGCGGTCGTACTCCTCTTTGATACGGGAGAGCAGGAAGACGCCGTAGTCCATCGAAAGCCCGAAGGCGACACAGAACATCAGCACGGGCAGTGTCGTCTCGATGTCCCCGGTGCTGGTGAAGCCGAGCAGGCCGGAGAGGTGCCCGTCCTGGAACACCCAGACGACGGCGCCGTACATGGCGGTCAGGCTCAGCGCGTTGAGCACCACCGCCTGGACCGGGACGAGGAGACTTCCGGTGAGCAGGAAGACCAGTACCAGAGTCACGGCCGCGATCATGCCGAGGGCCCACGGGAGCCGGTCCGCGATGACCGCCTTGGAGTCCACCAGTGCCGCCCCCGGCCCGGCGACCGAAGTCGGGAAGGAGGCCGGTTCCGTGCGCACCGCACGCACCAGGTCCTGGCCGGCCGCGTCGCCCGCCGCTCCCTCGCGGAGCACCGTGATGTAAGCCGCCTCGCCGTCGGCCCGGGCCGCCTCGGCCGGCCCCGGCTCCTGTGTGAGCCTGCCCTGCGCGTATGCGCCCCGGGGGCCTTCCACCCTTACGACACCGGGCAGTTCGGACAGCCGCCGGCTGTAGTCGGCCAGCGCCGAGGGCTGGGCGGCGGCACCTTCGGCCAGAACCTCGACGGCGGCGCCGGGGCTTCCGGAGAACTTGTCGCGGATGTGCTGCTGGACGGTACGGGACTCGGCGCTCGCGGGCAGCTGCCGGTCGTCGGCGTTGCCGAACTTCACGCTCAGGAACGGCAGACCGAGGAGAACCAGCCCGGCGGTCGCGGCGATCGCGAAGACCGGGGCCCGCCGCATCACCAGCCGCGCGGCCCTGGCCCACCCGTCCTTCGTGTCGCCGCTCCCCGGGCGGTGGCGTCGCAGGGCGCGTCGGAGGTCCCAGGCGTTGATCCGCTCCCCGAGCAGCACCAGCGCGGCAGGAAGGATCACCAGGGCGGCGATCGCCGCGAGTGCCACGACCGCGATGCCGGCGTACGCGAAGGACCTCAGGAAGTACTGCGGGAAGACCAGCATCGCGGCCAGGGAGACCGCGACCGTGAGCGCGGAGAACAGGACCGTCCGCCCGGCGGTGCGCAGGGTGGTCCCCACGGCCGTCAGCGGTTCGGCTCCGCGGGACAGCTCCTCACGGAAGCGGCGGACGATGAACAAGGCGTAGTCGATGGCCAGTCCGAGACCGAGCGCGGTCGTGAGGTTCTGGGCGAAGACGGAGACGTCGGTGAACTCGGTGATGCCGCGCAGCACCGCGTTCGTGCCGAGGATCGCCACCACACCCACACCGAGCGGCAGCAGTGCCGCGACCGCGCTGCCGAAGACCAGGACGAGCAGCAGCAGGGTGACCGGCAGAGCGATCATCTCGGCGCGCAGCAGGTCCTCCTTGACCAGTTCCTGCATGTCGTGGCGGACCGCGACCGGACCGCCGAAGGAGACCTTCACCGGGCCGTGGCTGCCGCGGTATTCGGGGGCGATGCGGTCGAAGACCTTGGCGGCGACGGTCTCGTCGCCTGCGATCCGTGCGGTGATCATGGCTTCGTGACCGTCTTCCGCCCGCAGGGCGGCCGCGCCGGTGGCCCAGTAGGAGACGACTCCCTCGACGGACTTCTCCCGCTCCAGCCGCTCGGCGAGCCGCCGCGCCTCGGCGGCGACGGCCGGGGTGTCCACGGTGGCCTCGCCGCTGTTCACCAGGAGGATCAGGTTCGGCTGGGAGGCGGGGAAGTGCTCCTCGAGGGCCTTGGCCGCGTAGGAGGACTCCGCGCCCGGATCCTGCCAGCCGCCGCTGCCCATGCGGTCGGCCACGCCGCTGCCCGCCACCACCGCCAGTGCCGTGAACAGCAGGGTCAGCAACAGAGCGAGCCTGGGCCTGGCCGTGATCACCCGCCCCCACCCGGAGAGCCCGCCGCCGGGGCGATTCACGTCTGTCATCGGGCAGGTTTCCCCTCTGAAGGACCAAAACACGAGCGACCACTCGCACTCGAAGAACACGGATAGAATGCGAGCACCTTCTCGTGTTTGTCAATCACAACTTGCGGCTTGGGGGTTACTCGGAGTGGAATCCGTTCCGGCGACTTCGGCGACTTCGGCGACTTCGGCAGCTCGACGCAGGCAGGCGCGCGGCAAGCGCCGCATGGAGCAACTGCTCGACGCCGCGGCCGTCGTGTTCGGCGAGTACGGCTACACCAAGGCCAGCACGAACGCCATCGCCCGCGAAGCGGGTGTCTCGCCGGGCACGCTGTACCAGTTCTTCCCCAACAAGGAAGCCATCGCGGTGCAGCTCGGCGAGCGGCTGATGCGGCAGATGCTGGAGGCACACGGCCAGGTCTTCACCGACGCCAACGTGTCCCTGCCGCTGGACGGGATGCTGGACGCGATCCTCGATCCGATCATCGAGTTCAACCTCAGGAATCCGGCGTTCCTCGCCCTGATCCACGGCCCCGACGCGCCGGGAGAGATCGCGTCCGACAAGGAGGTCCTCCACGCGATCCTGCAACGGCAGGTCGAGGAGACCGTCGCGCTCCGTGCCCCCGACCTGCCCCACGACGAGTGTGTGCGCGTGGCGACCACGGCGTTCGCCGTCTTCCGGGCGGGGCTGTGCCTGGCGATGCAGCACCAGGAGCCCGAAAGGGCCGCCTACACGGTCGAGTTGAAGGCGGCCCTGGCCCGGTACCTGGCCCCGGTGATCGGCACGGAAGCCCGCGCGGTACGTCGCTGAGACAGCGGCGTGGGCGTCAGCGCAGCGGGTCGAACGGGGCCAGTTGCGCGGGGCGTTCGCCGGTGACGATCGTCTCGGCGAGGAGGCGTCCGGTGGCCGGGCCGAGGGTGATGCCCCACATCCCGTGGCCGCCCGCGGCGAAGACCCGCGGGGAGCGGGTGGCGCCGATCAGGGGCAGGCCGTCGGTGGTGCACGGGCGGGAGCCGACCCACTCGTCCTGGCGGGCGTCCAGGTCGGCGCCGCGCAGCAGCGGGCGCGCGGCCTCGGCGATGGCGTGGACGCGGCGGGCGTCCAGGGGCGCCTCCGGCTTGCGGAACTCCATCATTCCGGCGACCCGCAGACGGTCGCCGAGAGGCGTGCAGGCGACGCGCTGGGCGGGGAAGTAGACGGGACCGGACGGCACATGCTCGACCGGGACGCTGAAGCTGTAACCGCGGCCGGCCTGCACGAGGGAACGTACGCCGAACTTCCGGGCGAGGCGGCCGAGCCAGGCGCCCGTGGCCAGGACCACCGCGTCGAAGCGCTCGCCGTCTCCGCCGCCGACGACCGTGACACCGGCCGTCTCGTCCCGCACCTCGGTCACCTCCGTGCCCTCGTGGATCACCCCGCCCCGGGCACGGACCGCGTCGGCCAGGGCGTGCACGTAGTGTCCCGGGTCGATGTAGCGCTGACCGTGCAGCCGGATCGCCGCGCCGATCTCGTCCGACAGGGACGGCTCGACCCCCCGGGCCTCGTTCCCGTCGAGGACGTCGAACTCCATGGTCTGGCCCGCGGAGTGGATCTGCTCCAGCTCCTCCAGCAGGACCTTGCGCTCCGCGGCCGTGCGGTAGGCGGCGATGAAGGACTTGGCCTCCGGCGTCCGCGCCCCGACACCGCCCTCGGCCAGCGTGTCGAAGCTCGGCAGCGCCAGGCTGTTGATGGGTACGAGGGCACGCATCGACCGCAGCCACTGGGACGCGGTGCTGTTGCGGGCGAACCCCGCCAGGAACCTGAGCAGCCTCGGGTCGGCGCTCGGCGGGACGTAGACCGGCGAGGACGGGCTCAGTACCGCGCGCACCCCGTAGGTGAGGACCGCCGGCTCGGGCAGCGGCGTCGCCAGGCCGGGGGTGAGCCATCCGGCGTTGCCCCAGGACGATCCGGCGGCGACCCCCTCGCGGTCGTACACGGTGACACCGACGCCCCGCTCCTGGAGGAACCAGGCGGTGGACAGTCCGACCATGCCCGCGCCGACGACGGCGACACGGCTGGGGGCGGAGGGTGCGGGCGAGGGAGGGCGGGCGGCCATGCGGAACCTCTTCATCCGGAGCGGTGTCCGGGGTGGTGACGCCTCCGGACGCCTCCGATGGTGATGCCGGTGGGCTCCATTGTCTTTGTGGCGGGCGGACAATGAGGGCGGTGCCGATGATGCGGTGAGCACTATCCGCGTGGGACACAATGGGGCTCATGAGCAGTCCCCGATGCCGCGCTGCGGGGTGCCGTCCGTGATCACCGTGTCCGACCTCGTGGATTCCCTGGGAGCCGGGCTTCTGCGTACGGTCGTCCCGGCCGGGAACGCCGAGGTGCACGACGTCGCACTGGCCGAGCCCGGTGACGCCACGGGCCAGCCGGGCGAACTCGTCCTGGGGGTGGGTGTGACCGACCGGTCCGGAGCCCTCGCCCTGCTGGAACGGACCGCGGCGGCAGGGGCCGCGGGCCTCGTGCTCAAGCGCCCCGCCGCGCGCGACCCTCAGGTGGCCCGCGCGGCCCGGAGACTGGCGGGCCCCGCACTGGTCGAACTGCGACCGCACACCTCGTGGGCACACGTCGTCTGGCTGCTGCGCGGTGTCATCGACCGGGCCTCCGCGCCCGCCGCCGGCGCGCTCGGCACGCCCGGTCCGCACAGCGACCTGTTCGCACTGGCCGACGCGGCGGCCGAGATCATCGACGCGCCCGTGACGGTGGAGGACGCGCAGTCCCGCGTCCTCGCCTACTCCGCGCGGCAGGACAGCACCGACCCGGCACGGGTCTCCACCATCGTGGGGCGGCGCGTCCCCGCGGAAACCCTGACGCATTTCCGGGCGAGCGGCGTCTTCCGCCGGCTGGCACGCTCCAGCGACCCCATCTGGACCCCCGCCGGGCCCGATGGCATCCTGCCCAGGCTGATCATCCCCGTGCGGGCAGGCGGGGAGTGGCTCGGCTCGATCTGGGCCGTGGTCAAGTCGCCGGTTCCCCCGGAACGCATCCGCGACCTCGGCGACGTGGCCTCCGTCCTGGCCCTGCATCTGCTGCGGCTGCGCGCCGAGGCCGGCATCGCACGGCGGGTGTCGGCCGGGCAGCTGCGGGCCGCCCTGCGTGAAGGCGCCGTCCCGGACCAAGGACCGGGAGCGGCCGCCGCGCTGCCGGCCGGCCCCTGGCGGGTGGTGGCCTTCGGGTCGTCGCCCGGCGGGACGGAGGACGTCCGCAGGCAGCTGGACCTGTGGGAATCGGTCGCGCACCGGTTCGGCTGGCACCAGCCGCTGCTCGCCGACCTCGACGGGCTGCTGTTCGGTGTGGTCACCGACCGGGGGCGGGGCGGGCGGCGGGGTACGCCCGGTGTCCGCGCCGACGCCGGCACCGTCGACTGGCTGCGGCACGTGCTCACCGAAACACGCGCGCACGACCCCGGCCTGTACGCCGTGGCGGGCTGCCCCGCCCGCTCCCCCGACGAACTGCCGCGCTCCACGGCGGAAGCCGTCGAACTCCACCGGCTGATCGGCGCCGGACGGCTCCCTCTCGCCCCTCTCGCCGGCGGGAGGGGGATCGTGCTGATGGAGGACGCCTGGGACGCCGTCGTCGTGGAGCGCGCCAGGGCCGTCGTCGGGACCGACACGTGGCGGCTCGGCGGGCCGCTCGCCGCGCTGCGCGCACACGACGAGGAGCACGGCACGCCGTACCTCACCACCCTCGCGGCCTGGCTCGACCACTTCGGCGACCCGCAGAGCGCCGCACGGCACCTGCGGGTCCATCCCAACACGCTGCGCTACCGGCTGCGCAAGCTCGAAGAGGTGGTCCCGCTCGACCTCTCCTCACCCCGTCTGCGGCTGGCTCTGCGGCTCCAGCTCATGGCGATGGACGAGAACCCCGCGCACGGCGAGCAGCCGAGGCCGAACGATCCGCCGCCGAGGTGACCGCCGGCTCTCAGCCTCTCGCCGCCCCTTCCCCGGACGCCGCCCGGCGGGGTGCCGGGCTGTCCAGATGAACCACCACGGTCCGGTGGAAGCGGTGCACGGCGTCGTCGACGCTGCGGATGAAGCCGGACTGGGCGTTGCCGCGGGTGCTCCCCATGCTCTTGAGCAGGGACAGGCGGAAACCGGTGATCCGGGTGTCGCCGTCCTTCGGAAGCATGTCCGCGGGCTCCGGGGACCCGGTTCACGGCCCGGCGGCGGGGAACACGGAGAAGGTTTCGGCCGGAGGGGCTGCCGGTCACCGGTCACGGACCTTCGCCCGGCCTGAGCCGTCCGACAACCCGCGGAGGAACCCGATGTGCCGTCTGTTCGGACTCAGCAGCGCGCCGCGGCGCACCCGCGCCACCTTCTGGCTGCTGGACGCCCCTGACAGTCTCAGCCGGCAGAGTCACCGCGATCCGGACGGCACCGGGCTGGGGTACTTCGACGCGGACGGCACCCCGCGGGTCGACAAGGCGCCGATCGCCGCCTACCGGGACCGCGCGTTCGCCGAGGACGCCCGGCAGGTGGAGTCCGCCACCTTCCTCGCCCATGTGCGGTTCGCCTCGACCGGCATCCTGGACGCCCGCAACACGCACCCCTTCGAACAGGAAGGTCGGCTGTTCGCGCACAACGGGGTCGTCGAGGGCCTCGACGCGCTCGACGACCACCTGGGCGAGGACCGGTCACTGGTCAGGGGCGACACCGACTCGGAGCGGTTCTTCGCCCTCGTCACCCGGGAGACCCGCGCGCACGGCGGCGACGTCACCACCGGCATCGCGCGGGCCGCGCGCTGGATCGCCGAGCACCTGCCCCTCTACGCCCTCAACCTGGTCCTCGTCACCCCCGACCGGCTGTGGGCGCTGCGTTACCCCGGTACCCACGAGCTGTACGTCCTCGAGCGCGCGGCGGGCGGCCAGCACGGCATCCGGCACCTCGACCACAGCGGCAGTCACGGGCGGATGCGCGTCCACTCCGAGGCCCTGGCCGGGCATCCGGCCGTCGTCGTCGCCAGCGAGCGCATGGACGACAACCCCCGCTGGCGCCTGCTGGAGGCGGGCGAACTGCTCCACGTCGGCTCCGACCTGCGCACCGCCCGCCACCGCGTCCTGCCCGAGCCGCCGGCACACCCGCTCACCCTCGACGACCTGCGCCCCGACGCCGCCGCCTCACAGAAGGCCGCATAGGCCACGCCCAGGCCTCTCTGCGGAGCGCGTTCCTACGACGTGCTCCGGGCCTCCACGAACCGGCGCTGCACGTCCAGCACGAGGCTCCGGAGGCGTCCGGGCCGCACACCCTCGTAGTCCATCCACGCGTCGAGGCGGGGGCGCAGGTACCACACCATGAACAGCCCCTGGCGGCGCAGCACCGAGCGATTGACCGAGATCTCCGCCTGCACCTCTCGCCGGAGATCGTCGGTCCAGCCCTGCGCGCGGTCCGCCTCTCCCAGAGGAGCCCTGAGAGCGGCGACCGCCTCGTCGAGGGCCACGAGCAAGGTGGCGTCGGGACCCGCCATCGTCACGTCAACTCCCTTTGACGAGGGGCGTGATTGCCCCAACTGAACGATCTCACAGGCCGGTTGACGCCCTGCTGCGACACTGCTGTGACGGGCGGAGTGGCCCGCCTCACAGCCGGAGTGATCCAGGGCCTGGTGGGGTGGTCGGACACACGTCGTCGGGTGCGTGTCGCGCGTCGTCGGACACGTGCGACGCCCCTCGTGCAAGGAGGTGAAGGGCGTGCTGCTCGTGGGTATCGCCGTCTTCCTCATCTGCGCAGTCGGTGCGCTGATCGCGCTGGCCGGGACGCTCGTGATGGCGCTGCCGGGGCGGCCCCTGCCGTGGCCGGTGCACCTGATGCGCCGTGCCGCGTCGGCGGCCGGCCTCGCGGCCGCGGCCGTCTATTCACTGGGGTTCTTCGACATCGCGGTGTCCGAGCACGAGTTCGGCAACGGCGCGGACTCGGTACCGGCTCCGGCCTGTCGCGACGGTTTCGGCGGCGAGGTCCGCCGACACCTCACCCACCATCAGTCCTCCTATCTGCCGCTGCGTTTCGACTGCTTCCTCGACGACGGCACCTTCTATCCGAGCAACCCCCACTACGACTGGATGAACTGGGCGAGCCTGTCCCTCGCGCTGTCCGGTGTGCTGCTCACCGTCGGCGCGCGCTGTGCGACCGATTTCCGGCGGGCCACGGCATGAGGCTGTTCGTGGTCTTCGCCGTCGCACTGCGGCATGCCCTACGGGATCCGATGCCGCTCCTTCAACGGTTTCGGCGACGGTGCCGGGCGTAAGCGTGGCGGGGCCCGGGAGTCGTATCCAGCTCCCGGGCCCCTGGGGATGCCACCCAGTTCGCACGCCGGTGGTGCTCAAGAGTGCGGATCAGTCGTCAGGCCGTCGTGTTCTTCCTTTGAACTACCGCACCGTGCGAGAGGTGCAGGCGAGAGTCGAACTCGCATCCGGCGGCGGTCGTCCGCACTCGGTCGTCCGGCGATCGGTGGCGAATGCTGAAGCTGGAGCGAGAGTCTGAGATTGATCACGGCTTCCCGGAGGAAACCGGCTGATTCAGGCTGAGCCTCAGTTTCAGCTTGCGCCCAGGGCGCGAACCGGTCCTCGATCCGGCCCGCACCGCTCGCGCACCCCCGCGCTCGCACGCGGGGGCGATCAGGGGGCTGCCCTGGTCCGGCCTCAGCCGAACAGGTAGCCGAACACCGCGTCACCGACCCGCTGGTCGGTGACCTCGGCGCCATTGGCCTCCTCGCGGGCGAACTTCACCGCCTGCTGGAGCTTCTCCACCCGCTCCAGCAGTTCGTTCACCCGCCGCGCGGGGAAGGCTCCGGAGAACTTCACCGTGGACCAGTAACCGATCGGCACGTCCTCGTAGTACACCTCGACCTGGGCCGGGTGCTTCTCGGTCGCCTCCGCCTTGACGTGGTTGCGCGGGACCTTCTTCGTGCGGATCGTGCGCACCGGGTCCGTCTTCCACCAGTCCGTCGACGGGTCCAGCGACCACGACTCGGCCGCGTCCAGGACGGGGAGCTTCTTGACGAAGGAATGCAGGTCCGTGAGCTGCTTCTCCAGGAACAGCAGGTAGGAGACCGGGACTTCGGCGAGGATCGTCCGGCCGTCGACCGTGACGTCCGCGCAAGCCGTGCGGTTGGCCCAGTCCTTCGTCGCGGTCACGTCGAACAGGCGCGTCAGCGACCCGGACATCTCGCGCAGGATCTCCTCGGCCTTGACCTGCACCCGCGTCGACTCGGGCGGCAGCTGCTCGCCCTCCTCGTCCTTCGGCTGGTACGTGCGCGAGATGCCGGCGAGCAGCGCGGGCTTCTGCACCTTGTGGTGAGCCGCGTTGACGTCCTGGAGCGACTTGCTCTTGACGCCCTTCTCCACGGCGATGATCTGGTTGAGCTTCGTCACATCTCCCCCTTCGAGCAGCAGCAACATAGCCCAGCGGGGGTTCGGAGTTCGCGCGCTTTTTCGCCCGCCGCGCGGGCCGGGCGCCACCGGTCGACGTGCCGCGCGCAGCAGGTGGTCGTCGCCGGTGCGCGGGTGGACGTCGCGACCGTCCCGGCCGTGTCGTCGCCCCGGCTGGACGGTGACGCCTTCCGGGACGGCGACACCCTGACCCGGCTGCGGGCCGTCGACCCGCGGGGCGTCGAGGAGACGTACCGGCGCCGGTGGGGGGTCTGGCACCGCGATCTCGACACCAGGACCTCGCGGACCGTCACCGACGACGAGGTGCGGGAGTGGGCCGCCGCCGCCGATCAGGAGGGGTACGTCGTACGGCACCACGAGCGGCCGGAGCGCGAGCCCTCGGCGGCCGGGCCGCGGCGCGTCGTCGTGACCGGGCTCGGGGCCGCCACCCCGCTCGGCGTGGGCGTCGGCGAACTGTGGCAGGGGCTGCTCGACGGCGGCACGGGATACGGGAGTTGGAGGGCGAGCAGTTCGCGGAGCTGCCCGTGCGGGTGGCCGGGGTCGTGCCGGTGGACCCCGCCACGCTGCTGCCCCGGGCCGCGGCGCGGCGGATGAACCGGGCCGCGCAGTTCGCGGTGCTCGCGGCCCGGGAGGCGTGGGCCGACGTCGGGTTCGCGGAAGGCGGGACCGGGGAGAGCGGGCTCGATCCGGAGCGTGTCGGCGTCAGCCTCGGGGCCATCCTCGGCGACGCCTCCGTCCGTCAACGCGCACGCCACGGCCACCGCGGAGACCGGCCTCGCCGAGGCGGGTGCCCTGGCGGGCCGTGCTCGGTCGGCCCGGCGTGCCCGTGACCGCGCTCAAGGGGCACCTCGGGCATCTTCAGGGGGCCGTCGGCGGTGTCGAGGCCGTCGCCGCGGTGCTGACCCCGCACCACGGGGTCGTACCGCCGACCGTGGGGTGCGCGGAGGTCGACGAGGAGATCGGACTCGACGTGGTGACGGGCGCCGCCCGCGCGCTGCCGCCGGACGGCGACCTGGTGCTCAGCAACTCCTTCGGGTTCGGGGGGCACAACGCCGTGCGGGCACTGGGGCGCGTGCGGTGACCGACGGCCGGTGACGGGACGGGCCTCGTGTGCGGCGGGAGCCGGGCGGGGCCCGTCCTCACGCGGTGCGCTTGCGGGAGGCCGTCTTCTTCGCCGGGGTCTTCTTCGCCGTGCTCTTGGCGGTCGACGCGGTCTTCTTCGCGGACCGCGACGACTGCGCCGCCTTGGACGTGGACTTCTTCGTGGCGGCCGTCGTCTTCTTCGCCGCGGTCTTCTTCGCCGCGGGAGCCGGCTTCCCGGCGGTGGTCTTCTTGGTCGCGGCGCCGGCCCGCTTGCCACGCGGGAGATGCCTGACCTCGGCCTCCTCGGCCTCTTCCGCCGGCTCCCCGGCCGCCTCCTCCTCCACTTCCTCCCCCCTGGACTGCTTGGCCGCCCGCACGCTCTTCTCCAGGGCGGCCATCAGGTCGAGGACCTTCCCGCCGGGGGCGGGCCCGGGGGCCGCGGGGGGCGCCTCGCCCGCGGCCTTGGCGGCGATGACCTCCTCCAGCGCCTCGCGGTACTCGTCGTGGAGGTCCTGGATGTCGACCTCGCCCAGGGTGTCCATGAGGGCGTCGGCGAGGTCCAGTTCCTTGTCGCGGACGGTGACGTCGACGTCCGGGGCCACGCCCTGGGGGACGCGGATCTCGTCGGGCCAGAGCAGGCCGTGCATGGCGATGACGTCGTCCACCACGCGGAGCATGCCCAGCCGCTCGCGGCCGCGCAGGGCGAACTTCGCGATCGCCACCTTCTGGCTGCGCTTGAGAGCCTCGCGCAGCAGGGTGTACGGCTTGGCGGCGGGGGCGCCGCTCGCGGCCAGGTAGTACGCGTTCTCCATCTGGAGCGGGTCGATCCGGTCGGCCGGGACGAAGGCCACGATGTCGATCGTCTTCGCGGTGGGCAGCGGCAGGTGGGCCAGGTCCTCGTCGGTGATCGGGACGATGCTGCCGTCCGCGTCCTCGTAGGCCTTGCCGATCTCCGCCTGGGTGACCTCGCGATCCTCCAGTTCGCACACCTTGCGGTAGCGGATGCGGCCGCCGTCCTCGGTGTGGATCTGGCGGAAGGAGATGGTGTGGCTCTCGGTCGCGTTCACGAGCTTGATCGGGATGCTGACCAGGCCGAACGAGATGGCGCCGTTCCAAATGGATCGCACGTGCAGAGCCTTCCGGATCGGATCGGTACGAACTGCGTGATCTCTCTGAGCTGTCTGTTCCGCTTGGCCCGTTTCTCATGATTCAAGCAGTTTCCATGGTTTTCTTATCGTATGGCGCCGATCACGGAGGTGGAGGGGCGACGGCTCGCGCTCAGCAACCTGGACAAGGTGCTGTATCCCGCGACCGGGTTCACCAAGGGGGAGGTGCTGCACTACTACGCGACGGCCGCCGACGCGCTGCTGCCCCATCTGCGGGACCGGCCGGTGTCCTTCCTGCGGTACCCGGACGGGCCGGACGGGCAGGTGTTCTTCGCCAAGAACGTGCCGCCTGGTACGCCCGAGTGGGTGACGACGGCCGAGGTGCCGAGGTCGGCGGGGGCTACGCGGATGGTCCTCGTGCAGGATCTGCCGAGTCTGATGTGGGCGGCCAACCTGGTGACCGAGTTCCACACCCCGCAGTGGCTGGCCGAGGCACCCGAGGAGGCCGACCGGCTGGTGTTCGACCTGGATCCAGGGGCGCCGGCGAGCGTCGTGGACTGCTGCCGGGTGGCGTTGTGGCTGCGGGAGCGGCTGGCCGGGGACGGGATCGAGGCGCACGCGAAGACGTCCGGATCGAAGGGGCTGCATCTGCTGGCCGCGGTACGGGGGGCTTCGAGCGCGCGGACGTCCGAGTACGCGAAGGGGCTCGCCGTGGAGGCGGAGCGTGCCATGCCCGATCTGGTGCTGCACCGGATGACGCGGAGTCTGCGCCCGGGGAAGGTGTTCGTCGACTGGAGTCAGAACGCGGCGCGGAAGACCACGGCGGCGCCCTACACGCTGCGGGCCCGCCGGGAGCCGACGGTCTCGGCGCCGGTCACGTGGGAGGAGGTGGCGGGGTGCCGGGCGCCGGGGCGGCTGGAGTTCCGGGCACCGGACATCGTGCCCCGGCTGCGGGACCACGGTGACCTGCTGGCCCCCCTGCTGGACCCTCGGCGTGCGGCCGCGCTGCCGTGAGAGGAACCCGCCGTCCGGTCACGCCCGCTCGGGCGGAACCAGGTCATCCGGTCACGCTGTCACGCCCGCTCGGGCGGAACCAGGTCATCCGGTCACGCTGTCACGCCCGCTCGGGGGGAACCAGGTCATCCGGTCACGCCCGCTCGGCCCGGCCGACGGGTCACACCCGCTCCCACGTCCTGCGGTCCCTCGCCATCGCGTGGAGTGCTTCCACGTCCGCCGGTTTCAGCAGGGCGCCCAGGCGGGTCAGGTTCCCCAGGTCGGCGGGTTCCAGGACGCGTACGCCCCTGGGCTGGACGGTGACGCGGAGGGCGGCCGGGTCCGTCAGGACCAGGACGGGGTGCACCTCGGCCGTCAGGGCGTAGGAGGCCCGGTCGGCCCGGCTGCGGAGGTCGCGCAGGAGGGGGGCGGGGTCGTGCCGGCCGAGGGCGACCATCGGGTCGTCGATGCGGACGCGCTGCTTGCGGGCGTACAGGGCGTGGACGGCGAAGAGGCCGCCGGGGCCGATGACCAGGTGGTGGATGCGGTCGCCGCCGGGCAGCGGGACGGAATGGAGGGCGTGCCAGCCGGCGCCGTCGAGGTGGTCCAGGGCCTCGCCCACCGTCTGCTCGGCGGTCAGGGCGCGGCGGCGCGGGTCCGGGCGGATGCGGTGAGCGGGGGCGGGCTCCCGGTCCAGCGCGATCAGCAGCGCCTCACCGGGGCGGTTGGGAGCCAGGTCGTCGTCCGGGTGCAGGCTCAGGCGGGCGAGTTCGGCGGGAGTGGGCACAGGGGGCGGCCCCACCGCCACCGGGCCGGTGAGGAAGGGGCCCAGGGCCTGGAGCACGTCCTCCTGCTCGCCCTCGCTGAGGAGGTTGACCCGGGCGGCCTCACGGTCGTACCAGGCGATGTTCCTGCCGTCGGGCCGGCAGACGTACAGCCGTTCCTGTCCGTGGCGCCAGGTCGGTATGACGCGCAGTCCGCGGTGTCCGCTCATGCACCATCACCCCCACGACCATGGGAACAGGCGGGGTGCTCCCGGGGCAAGAACTTGGCTACCTTGAGAGAGCCTGCCGTCGGACGTCCGACGCCGCCAGGCAGGCGGGAGCCCGAGGACGGGCTCCGGTTCGGAGGGGGAGTTGGGGAGGCGCCGTTGCGGACCCGCGGGAAGCAGCCCGACGTACCGGCTCCGGACAGCCCGTGGAGCGAGATCGTGACCGGCCTGTGGATGGGCGGGCACGAGTTCAGGACGCACTCCGGGCAACTGGAACTCGCCGTCGTGCGCGATGAGTTCGATCTTGTGCAGACTCTGCTCAGGCTGCCGGGGCACGGACCCGACCCGGGTGTCGAACACCATGTGTGGCCGATACCCGACGGGCCGCTGGACGGGACGCAGCTCGCGGGGGTGATGCGGCTGGCCCGGGCCGCCTGTGACGCACTGGACCAGGACCGCCGGGTCCTCGTGCGCTGCTACTCCGGATACAACCGCTCGGGGCTGGTGGTCGCGCACGCGCTGGTCCGCCAGGGACGCACCGCCGAGGAGGCGATCCGGCTGATCCGCGCCCGCCGCTCCCCCTGGGCGCTGCACAACGAGCTGTTCGTCGACTATCTGCGGACGGGTCTGTCGACGGCACGGTTGCTGGAGGAGCTGACCGAGTAACCGTTTCACCGGGGGTGCGCTCCGACCGGTGGCGGCCCGCGGCCCCCAAGGGAAACGAAAGCCCGTGAGCAAAAGGGACTTCCATACGAAACGAATAGGGTGTACGAGGCTGTTACCCGCGCCGTTCCCTCTCTCCAGCTCTCCTCCAGCCACCGGAGAAACGTGTACCGCAGACGCTCCGCCCTGGTCGCCGCCCTCGCCACCCTGCTGACGGCGACGACGGCTGCCTGCGGCGACGCGGGCGGGCTGCGCGGCGCGGGGCCCACGCCGACCGCGGTCAGCCCGGCCCGGCTGTGGCCCTCACTGCGCCCGGCGGCCAGCCCCGCCTGGCCCTACGACGAGATACAGATCGAGACGGTCAAGGGCGTCACCGCTCCCGGTGACGACATCCACGAGGTCGACCCGGTGGCCGTCGTACGGGCCGAGGTGGCCGCGCATCCGGACGCCTACACGAGCGCCAAGGCGCCGTACCAGGACACGGCCGACCGGCTCGCCGAGTGCGGCCGGGGGGAGGACCCGTCGCGGTGTCCCCTCATGCGGCCGTACTACCGGGATCTCACCGGTGACGGGCACGACGACATGGCACTGGGCTTCCGGCTGTACCCGACCAACCAGACCGCCGTGCGCGTCTACACCTTCGAGGGCCACCGGCTGCTGCAGGTGTTCGCCAACGACGACGCGGTGATCGGTGTGGAGCTGGCCGGACGGGCCGTGATCATCCGCTCGCCGGCCGGGATCGCCGGGTACGAGTACCGCACCACGTGGTCCTGGGACCCGGAGCAGCGGGCGATGGTGTTCTCGCGCGACGAGTTCCTGCGCACCGGCCGGCACCGGCCCACGCACGCGCGTACCCAATCGCCCCTCGCCACCTCCCCGCTCCCGTCCACCCGCGCGCCCTCCCCCGCCCCCTCTCCCGTCCCCTCCTCCCCCGCCCCCTCCTCCTCCGTGAGCGTGCGATGAGGGTCGCGCTGCCCCGGTGGGCCGGGACGCTCGCGGCGAAGGCCGCGGCCTTCATCACGGTGATGTGCTGCGCGCTCGCCGCGCTGCTCGGCGTTCTCGTGCACGTCTCGGTGACCGACCAGACCGTCGGACAGGCACGCACCCTCGCCCTGTCCCGGCTGAAGGACGCCACCACCGCGTTCGAGTCGGGCGACACGCTGCTGCCGGGCGCCGGCGTCGACCCGGAGGGGCTGCCGGAGCGACTGCGGCGGCTGGCGGCGAGCGGACAGCGCGGCACGATGGTCGACGTGCACCACGGTCGCCCCACGATGTGGGCGGCCGGGCCCGCCGACCGGGGGCGGACGCTGGCCGTGGCGGTCGACTACTCGCAGCAGGCCCGCACCATCGACGCGCTGGACCAGTCCATCCTGTGGTCGTCGTTGCTGGCGATCGGGGCGACCCTGCTGGTCGGCGCGTTCGCGGTGACCCGGGTGACCCGGCGGCTGCACGCCACCGCGCGCGTGGCCCGGCGGATCAGCGCGGGCGACCTGGACGCGCGCGTGCACGACCCGCTGGCGCGGGACGCGTCCCGCCCGCACGACGAGGTGGCCGCGGTCGCCGCGGCGCTGGACTCCATGGCGTCGTCGCTCCAGGGCAAGCTGCTGGCCGAGCAGCGGTTCACCGCGGACGTGGCGCACGAGCTGCGCACCCCGCTGACCGGGCTGCACGCGGCGGCCGAGCTGCTGCCGCCGGGCCGCCCCACCGAACTGGTGCGCGACCGGGTGGCCGCGCTGCGCACGCTCACCGAGGACCTGCTGGAGATCTCCCGGCTGGACACCGGGCGGGAGCGGCCGGCCCTGGACGCAGGGCACCTCAGCTCGGTGGCCGAGCGAGCGGTGCGGGCGGCGCGCGCGGCGGGGGCCGCCGCCGGGACGGACACGCGGGTCAGGGTCGTACGGGACGTGTACGTGGAGACCGACCGGCGGCGGCTGGAGCGGGTGCTGGGCAACCTCGTGGCCAACGCGCACAGCCACGGCCGGCCGCCGGTGGTGCTGACCGTGGACGGGCCGGTGGTCACCGTGCGGGACCACGGCGACGGCTACCCGGAGTACCTCGTGGCGCACGGCCCCCAGCGCTTCCGTACGGAGGGCGGCGCGACCGGGCACGGGCTCGGGCTGACCATCGCCCTGGGTCAGGCGGAGGTGCTGGGCGCCCGGCTGGAGTTCGCCAACGCGCCGGAGGGCGGGGCGGTGGCGACACTGACGCTTCCTCAGGAGCCGCCCGCGCCTTCGGGGCCGGACGCGGTCGACGGCACCGTGCGGGATGACGCGGGACCGGCTGACACCACGTCCAGGTGACCCGTCCCAGGACGAGCCCGGCCCGGCGCCGGGGTGACGCCCCCTCAGACGGCGGCGCCCTGATGGCGCAGCGTGACGGGCCTCCGGGATGCGGCACTCCTAATGTGGCGGTTAGTCAGACTCGCCCGTCTCCGAAGGGCTTCGCCACCTCAGGTGGAGGTACTCCATGTCCCCGCGCTCCCCCCTCACCCGACTGGCCATGGCGGCCACCACCGGCGCCCTCCTCCCCACGGTCGCCGTGGCGCCCGCCGCCGCCGACGACGGCGGCCGGAGCGGTCACCGGACGGCGGCCGCCCGGCACGGCACGACACCCGAGCACGGCACGCCGCACCGGCCTGGCACGGCCGGACAGGACGGCGGCGCCCCCGACCACCGCCACCCGCGCTTCTACCGGGGCGTCGTCACGGCCCGCGGCGGGCTCGCCCTGCGTACCCACCCCGACCGCGACAGCCGGGTGCTCCAGGCGGCCCGGCCGGGCCGGGTCGTGTGGATCCACTGCAAGACGCTGGGCCGGCAGGTGAACGGCAACCGCGTGTGGTACCTGCTCTCGGACGGCATCTGGGCGTGGGGCTCGGCGCGCCACATCGCCAACATCGGGCCCTCGCCGCGCTGGTGCTGACACACAGGGCGGACAAGCCTCTCCTTTTGGGTAGGTTCCGGACATGACCCAGGCCGGAACCACCGTGGCAGCGGCTGCCCCGTCCGCGCCCGCCGACCGCCTCGCCCGGCGCCGCGGCGTCGAACTCTTCCTCACCGTCCTCGCCGTCCTGCTGCCGGTGTGCGGCTACTGCGCCGTCGGCCTGGCGAGGAACGGTACCGTCCCGCCCGGCGCCGCCGGATACGGCGCCGGGCTCGGCGTACTCGCGCTGGTCGCGCACATCGCGGTGCGCCTGCGCGCGCCGTACGCCGACCCGCTGCTGCTGCCCATCGCCGTACTGCTCAACGGGCTGGGCCTGGTGCTGATCTACCGGCTCGACCTGGAGACACCGGGCGACGAGGCCGCGCCCGCCCAACTGGTGTGGTCCACGCTCGGCGTGGGGCTGTTCATCCTGGTGGTGCTGGTGCTGCGCGACCACCGGTGGCTCCAGCGCTACGCCTACCTCGGTGTCGCCAGCGCGCTCGCCCTGCTCACGATGCCGATCCTCTTCCCCGCCGTCAACGGCGCCCGCATCTGGATCCGGGTGGGTGAGTTCTCCATCCAGCCGGGCGAGTTCGCGAAGGTGCTGCTCGCGGTGTTCTTCGCCGCGTACCTGGCCGCCAACCGCGGGGCGCTGGCGTACAGCGGCCGCCAGGTGTGGCGGCTGCAACTGCCCACCGGCCGGGTGCTGGGGCCGGTGGTCACGGTCTGGCTGCTGAGCGTCTGCGTGCTGATTCTGGAACGCGACCTCGGCACCTCGCTGCTGTTCTTCGGGTTGTTCGTCGTCATGCTGTACGTGGCCACGGGCCGCATCGGGTGGATCGCGGTCGGGGTGCTCCTCGCGGCGGCCGGCGCGGTCGCCGTCGGCTCGCTGGAGCCGCACGTGCACAGCCGGTTCGGGGAGTGGCTGCACCCGTTCGCGTCCATCGAGGCCGGTCAGGGGCCCGGCCAGGTGGCCCAGTCGCTGTTCTCCTTCGCGGCGGGCGGGGTGACCGGCACCGGTCTGGGCCTCGGCCACTCCATCCTCGTCGGCTTCGCCGTCAAGTCGGACTTCATCCTGGCCACCGCCGGGGAGGAACTGGGTCTGGCCGGGCTGTCCGCGGTCTTCCTGCTGTACGCGCTGCTCGTCGAGCGTGGCTACCGGGCGGGCCTCGCCCTGCGCGACCCCTTCGGCCGGCTGCTCGCGATCGGGCTCGCCTCGCTCATGGCGCTCCAGGCGTTCGTGATCGCGGGCGGGGTGACCGGCCTGATCCCGCTGACCGGACTGGCGATGCCGTTCCTGGCACAGGGCGGCTCGTCGGTCGTGACCAACTGGACGATCGTCGCGCTGCTGATCCGGGTGAGCCATGTGGCGCGCCGGGAGTACGACGGGACGGTGGCCCCGTGACCCCTGAGGAGGCCGTCCGTTGACCCGGTGCATCCGGCATGCCGCGGCCTTCTGCGTGCTGCTGCTGGTGGCGCTCCTGGTGAACATCGCCTGGTTGCAGGTGCTCCAGAGCCCGAAGTACGGCGGCAATCCGGCCAACCGCCGCCCCGCCATCGCCCGTTACCAGCAACCGCGCGGCGAGATCCTGGTCGGCGGACGGCCGGTCACCGGCTCCAAGGACACCCGGGAGCAATTGCGCTTCGAACGGACCTACACGGACGGGCCGTTGTACGCGCCGGTGACCGGCTTCGCCTCGCAGCTGTACGGGACGACGCTCCTGGAGTACTCCGAGGACGCGGTGCTGTCGGGCTCCGATCCGATGCTCGCGGGGTTCGGGCTGTGGCGGGGCTTCGCGGGCGGGCAGAGCCCGGGCGGCAATGTGGTGACGACGATCGACCCGGCCGCCCAGCGGGCCGCGTTCGAGGGGCTGGGCGGACGCAAGGGGGCGGTCGCGGCGATCGATCCGGTGTCGGGGCGGATCCTGGCGCTGGTCTCCACACCCTCGTACGACCCCTCGCTGCTGTCCGGGAACAGGCCGGCGGTGTCGGCGGTGTGGGCGCGGCTGAACGAGGACCCGGAGCGGCCGATGCTGAACCGGGCGGTGCGGCAGACGTATCCACCGGGGTCGACGTTCAAGGTGGTCACCGCGGCGGCCGCGCTGGACGCGGGCGTGGTGCGGGATCTGGACGAACCGACCGACTCCCCCGACCCGTATCTGCTGCCGGGCACGAGGACGTGGCTGTACAACGAGGCCGACGACTGCGAGAACGCGTCCCTGCGGCATGCGTTCGAGTGGTCGTGCAACACGGTGTTCGCGAAGCTGGGCGTGGACGTGGGGGTGCGGGGCATGCGGGCCGCGGCGGAGGGGTTCGGCTTCAACGACAAGAAGGTGAGGATTCCCTTCTCGGTCTCGCCGAGCACCTTCGACACCCGGGTGGACCGGGCGCAGCTCGCGCTGTCGTCGATCGGGCAGTACAACACGCGGGCGACTCCGCTTCAGATGGCGATGGTGGCGGCCGCGGTCGCGAACGGCGGGCAGGCGCGGCCGCCGTACCTCGTGGAGCGGACCACCCGCCGGAACGGGGGCACGGTCTCCACGGCCGGCTCCCGGCCCGCGCGGCAGGTGATGCGTCCGACGACCGCGGCGCGGCTGCGGGAGCTGATGGCCGACGTGGTCACCGAGGGCACCGGCGGGAACGCGGCGATCCCCGGGGCCACGGTGGGCGGCAAGACCGGCACCGCCCAGCACGGCCTGGGCAACGCCGGTACGCCGTATGCCTGGTTCGTCTCCTGGGCGCAGGGCGACGACGACGTGGAGCCGAGGGTCGCGGTCGCCGTGGTGGTGGAGGACGCGTCCGCGCGGCGGGGCGACATCAGTGGGGGCGGTACGGCGGCGCCGATCGCCAGGGCGGTGATGGAGACGGTGCTGCACGCGCCGCCCGCTGGGTGAGACGGGGGTGCCGGGGGCCGCCGTGGCCGCCCTACCGTTCGGGCATGACGATTCCGGCATCGGTGCACGAACTCGCCCAGGTCAACATTGCCCGACTCAACGCCCCATTGGATTCACCGCAGTTGAAGGACTTCGTGGACGCGCTCGACCCGGTGAACGCCGACGCGGACGCCGCGGACGGTTTCGTCTGGCGACTGAAGAGCGACTCCGGCAACGCGACGGACGTGGCGGTGTTCGGCGACGCGTGGCTGATCGTCAACATGTCGGTGTGGCGGGACGCGAACGCCCTGACGGCCTACATGTACCGGGGCCGGCACCGGGAGATGCTCGCCCGCCGCCGGGAGTTCTTCGAGCGGCCGACGGAGGCGGTCACCGCGCTGTGGTGGGTTCCGGCCGGTCACCGTCCCACGGTGGCGGAGGCGGAGGAACGGCTCCTCCACCTCCGTGACCACGGTCCGACCGAGTACGCGTTCACCCTGCGCGCGACGTTCCCGCCCCGGCGGGCGGTGCCGGTGACCGGCGGGGCGCCCGAGCAGCCGGGTGATCAGCCGGTGGGGCGCTGACCCTCCTCGATCGCCTCCTCCACCTCCGCCACCCGCTCCCGTTCCTCGATCGCGAAGCGTTCCGCGTCCAGTTTCTCGGCGATCTCCTCGTCCTGGGCCATGAGCCGGTCCAGGTTGGAGTCGCCCATCTCGAAGACGCCCATGTCGACGTAGGCCTGCTGGAGGCGCTTGCCCCACAGGCCGATGTCCTTGACGCAGGGGACGATGCGGCTGAAGAGCAACTGGCGGAAGAGCTGGAGGAATTCGGAGTGCTCGCTGAGTTCTTCGGCCTCCCCCCCGGGGATGCCGAAGTTCTCCAGGACCTCCACACCGCGCAGCCGGTCGCGCATCAAGTAGCAGCCCTCGATGACGAACTCCTCACGTTCGCGCAGTTCGGCGTCGGTGAGCTGCCGGTAGTAGTCGCGCAGGGCCATGCGGCCGAAGGCCACGTGGCGGGCCTCGTCCTGCATGACGTAGGCGAGGATCTGTTTCGGCAGAGGCTTGTCCGTGGTGTCGCGGATCATGCCGAAGGCCGCCAGGGCGAGGCCCTCGATCAGCACCTGCATGCCCAGGTACGGCATGTCCCAGCGGCTGTCGCGGAGGGTGTCGCCGAGGAGGGACTGGAGGTTGTCGTTGATCGGGTACAGCATCCCGATCTTCTCGTGCAGGAATCGGCCGTAGATCTCGGCGTGCCGGGCCTCGTCCATGGTCTGGGTCGCCGAGTAGAACTTGGCGTCCAGGTCGGGGACGGACTCCACGATCCGCGCGGCGCAGATCATCGCGCCCTGCTCGCCGTGCAGGAACTGGCTGAACTGCCAGGACGCGAAGTGGCGGCGCAGCTCGCCCTTGTCACGGTCGGACATCTTCGCCCAGTGCGGGGTGCCGTAGAGGGTCATCGCCTCCTCGGGGGTGCCGAGCGGATCGTACGGGTCCACCTCCAGATCCCAGTCGATCCGCTTCTGCCCGTCCCACTGCTTGTCCTTGCCCTTCTGGTAGAGGGCGAGGAGGCGGTCGCGGCCGTCGTCGTACTCCCAGCTGAAGCGAGCCGCGCCGGTCGCGGGGACCTGCCAGCGCGAGTCCCCCGGATTCCTGGCGTACAGGTCGTAGGTCGGCATACTTCGCAGGTTCACACGTAGACGTTGAGTCAACAAGTCGTGCGCAAGGCATTGACGGGCTTGCTGACAGGCAGTCTCATAAGAGGCGGAGAACCTGACCCGTGGGTAACCAGCCGACCCAGCCACATCCCGTACGACGAGGTGGGACAGCCATGACGACCGTGACGGAAGACGGCGCCCTCGCAGGCGTGCGCGACGCGCTCGGCCTGCTCAAGGACCGGGAGCAGGTGGCCGAGCGGCTGCTCGACTCTTCCGCCAGGCACTCCTTCGACCCGGACAAGGAGCTGGACTGGGACGCGCCCTTCGAGGAGGGCAAGTGGTTCTGGCCGCCGGAGCTGGTGTCGCTGTACGACACGCCACTGTGGAAGCGGATGGGCGAGGAGCAGCGGATCCTGCTCTCCCGGCACGAGGCCGCGGCGCTCGCCTCGCTCGGCATCTGGTTCGAGCTGATCCTCATGCAGCTGCTCGTACGGCACATCTACGACAAGGCGGCCACGAGCGCGCACGTGCGGTACGCGCTGACCGAGATCGAGGACGAGTGCCGGCACTCGAAGATGTTCGCCCGCGTCATATCGCGGGGCGAGACGCCCTGGTACCCGGTGAGCCGGGCGCACCAGAACCTCGGCCGGCTCTTCAAGACGATCTCCACGACCCCCGGGTCCTTCACCGCGACCCTGCTCGGTGAGGAGGTCCTGGACTGGATGCAGCGGCTGACGTTCCCGGACGAGCGGGTGCAGCCGCTGATCCGGGGCGTCACGCGGATCCACGTCGTGGAGGAGGCGCGCCATGTCCGTTACGCCCGTGAGGAGTTGCGTCGGCAGATGATGACGGCGCCGAAGTGGTCGCAGGAGTTCACCCGGATCACCTCGGGCGAGTTCGCCCGGGTCTTCTCGGTAGCCTTCGTCAACCCCGAGGTGTACACGAACGTGGGCCTCGACAAGCGGGAGGCGATGGCCCAGGTGAAGGCGAGCGGGCACCGGCGGGAGGTCATGCAGACGGGCGCGAAGCGCCTGACGGACTTCCTGGACGACATCGGCGTCCTCCGCGGAGTCGGCCGCCGCCTCTGGCAATCCTCAGGCCTCCTGGCCTGACCCGGCCGGGCCCCGCCCGAGCGGCCCCGCGATGCCCGGGGCCGCCGGCCTCGACAGGGGGCCGGCCCCTGACAGCGGCTCCCCCACGTCCGGCACCGCCGACCCGATACGGATCCGGCCGGCCCACCGCCGGACCGGCAGCGCCGCCCGCCGCAGGGACGAACCCACGGCGCGAACGCACCCCGCAACACCCCGGGCACCCCAGCAGACCCACACCGGGCCGCACGACCCGCGAGCCGCACCCCACACGAAACCGCCCGACCGGCGAAAGCCACCGCCGCAGGGACGAACCCACGGCGTGAACGCACCCCGCAACACCCCGGGCACCCCAGCAGACCCACACCAGGCCACACGACCCGCGACCCGCACCGCACACGAAACCGCCCGACCGGCGAAAACCGCCGTCGCGGGGGGCCACGGGCCGCGCAGGCCGGGCGCCGGGCCGGGAAGCCGGCAGGGACCGCACGACCACCAGACGTCGCAAGGTCCAGCCCTCCCGCCTGCGGGCACGGGCCACGGGGGGCGCGGAGGCCACGCGGCACTGCGGTGCGCGTCACTGCGGTGGCTCCAGGGCCCCCGTACCTCCACTGCGCCGCGCCCGGTCCGCCGTCCCGGCTCGCGCCCCCGGTCAGTCCTCGTTCGCACGCCCAGTCCGCCGGCCCCGGTCGCGCGCCGATCCGCCACGCCCAATCCGTCGCGCCCAATCCGTCGCGCCCGCTCCGGCGGCAGCAGGGCCGGGCCGGAGTGGGCGGGCTTGGTGGCGTGGGCGTAGGTCCGTGGGCCGCGGAGGCCGATTACGCTGCTGGTCATGAGCCCTGCCGCGTCCAGTCCCGCGTACCGTCGCCTCAGTGTCGAGGAGCGGCGGGCCCAGTTGCTCGACGCGGCTCTGTCCCTCTTCGCGCACCGGGCGCCCGAGGAGGTGTCGCTCGACGACGTGGCGGAGGCGGCGGGGGTGTCGCGTCCACTGGTGTACCGGTACTTCCCGGGCGGCAAGCAGCAGCTGTACGAGGCCGCCCTGCGGTCCGCCGCCGATGAGCTGAGGCACTGCTTCGACGAGCCGCAACAGGGCCCGCTGCTGCCCCGCCTCGCCCGCGCCCTGGACCGGTACCTGGCCTTCGTCGACCAGCACGACGCCGGGTTCACCGCCCTGCTCCAGGGCGGCAGCGTGGTGGAGACCTCCCGCACGACGGCCATCGTGGACGGCGTGCGCCGGGCCGCCGCCGAGCGGATCCTGAGCCATCTGGAGGTCACGGACCCCGGCCCCCGCCTGCGCATGACCGTGCGGATGTGGATCACGGCCGTGGAGGCCGCCTCCCTGATCTGGCTGGACGAGGACAAGCAGCCGCCCGCCGAGGAGCTGCGGGACTGGCTGGTCGAGCAGTTCGCGGCCGTGCTCACCGTGACCGCCGCCCGGGACCCGCAGACCGCCGAGCTGGTGGGGCGCGCCCTGGCCTCGGCGGATGGCTGACACTGGTGCCGTGAAGAGCGAAGACACCCCCTTCGAGGGCGGCCCCATGGACGGGCGGGTGCTGCCCGTGCTGGTGGGACCCACCGGGAACCCGCCGAAGACCTACCGCATCCCGGTGCCGGACGCCGCGGGCGGCCCGCCGACCGTGCTCGTCTACCGGCGGGTGCCGCGCGGGCACAGCAAGCGCCTGGGACTGCCCAGGGGCTGGAAGTACGAGTTCGACCCCGAGGGCAGGAGCGGCGGCCGGCTGAAATGGCCGTGGTCCAAGCCGGAGAACCGGGCCGGCGGCAAGCCGGACGCCACCGACGGGTGACCTCGTTGCGCCGTACGGCGCACCATCGGCACAGAAAGTCCGTTCATACGTCGAATCCTCACGGTGCGGAGCGGAAATACCGCCCCGCACGGGAGGTGATGACGTGTCAGGAAGGTTGCCTCGTCTGGTGTGTACGGCGGCGGTGGCGGCACATGCCGCCTTCGTACCGGTGGTCGCCGTGGCCGTGCCGGAACCACAGCAGCCCGGACAGCGGTCCGTCGCCCAGCTGCTGACGGACCTTCACCAGCTGTACCGGCAGGCCGAACAGGCCACCGAGACCTACAACTCCACCGCCGCGCAGCTGAAGCGGCAGCTCACCGACGCCGACCGCCTCGGCGCCGACCTCGGCGCAGCCCGGCGCGCCCTGAGCGACAGCCGCGCGAAGGCGGCACGGCTGGCCCTTCAGCAGTACCAGGGCAGCAGCACCGGACTCTCCCCGTACCTGCGGCTGCTGCTGGCGCCCGACCCGCAGCACGCGCTGGCGGAGGGGGAGTTGATCGGGCAACTGGCGCGGGAGCGGGCCGAGACGGTCAACCGGCTCACCGGCAACGAGAAGAAGGCCGCCGTCCTCGCCCGCGAGGCCCGCAAGGCGGTCGACACCCGGCTGGTGCTCGCCCGGCGCCAGCAGCAGGCGCGGGACGACGTCCAGGGACGGCTGCGCGACGTGGAGAAGCTGCTGGCCTCGCTCAGCGCCGAGCAGGTGACGGCGCTCGCCCGGAGGGAGACGAACGGGATCACCGCGGCGCAGAGCTCGTTCCTGGCCTCCGGGGCGCTCCGCGGTGCCCGCACGCCGTCACAGGAGGGCGACGAGGCCGTGCGCTACGCCGTGCGCCAGCTCGGCAAGCCCTACCAGTGGGGCGCCGAGGGCCCGCAGGCGTACGACTGCTCGGGGCTGACCTCACAGGCCTGGAAGCACGCCGGGACGCCCATCCCGCGCACCAGTCAGGAGCAGTGGGCCCGGCTGAAGCGCATCCCGCTCCGCGATCTCAGGCCCGGCGACCTGGTCGTCTACTTCCCGCGGGCCACGCATGTCGCCCTCTACCTCGGCGACGGGATGGTGGTGCAGGCCCCGCGGCCCGGAACCAGGGTGAAGGTGTCACCGGTCACGGCCAACCCGGTGCTGGGCGCCGTACGGCCCGATCCGGGCGGGGAGCCCCTGCGGCGGTACACACCGCCGCAGGGGCTCCCCGAGGGCGCCCTGGCCGGGCCGGACGCGAGTCTCTAGACGGTGGAGGCCTCGGAGACCTCGGCGAGGTAGGCCTGGGCCTTGTCCGGGTCGAAGAAGAAGTTCTCCAGGTCGGACGGGTCGTCGAAGCAGTTCACGAAGCGGTCGGCGACCGGCTGGAGTTGGCCCGCCGCCCCGAGGACGTTCAGGACGTGCTCCGGCGGCGGGGCCAGCATGGCGTTGGTCCACTTGGTGACGTGCCGGGCGGTGGCCCAGTAGCGGTCGAACGTCTGCCGCATCCACTCCTCGTCGAACGGCTTGTCGCCGTGCTCGACGATGGCGGCCAGGTATGCGGCGGCGCACTTGGAGGCCGAGTTGGAGCCCTGGCCCGTGATCGGGTCGTTGGCGACGACGACGTCCGCGACACCGAGGACCAGGCCGCCGCCGGGCAGCCGGCCGATCGGCTGGCGCACGGTCGGGGCGTAACGGCCGGCGAGCGTGCCGCCCGCGTCCGTGAGTTCGACGCCGGCGGTCCGGGCGTGCTCCCAGGGCAGGAACGTCTTCATCAGGTCCAGCGTCAGGGCGAGGTGCTCGGACGGGTCCTTGACACCGCGGAAGGCGTCGAGCGGGCCGCCGGGTATGCCCTCCCAGAAGAGGATGTCGGCACGGCCGGAGAGGGTGTAGGTCGGCATGATGAACATCTCGCCGACGCCGGGCACCAGGTTGCAGCGGACCGCGTCGAACTCCGGGTGCTCCGGGCGCGGTCCCAGGCCGTGCACGTACGCCACCGCCAGCGCGCGCTGCGGCTCGCTGTACGGGGAGCGGGAGGCGTCCCGCTCGAACATCTTCACCAGCTCGCCCTTGCCCGCCGAGACGAGGACGAGGTCGTACGTGCGGGAGAAGTAGTCCAGGTCGCCGACCGCGGCGCCGTGGATGACGAGCTGGCCGCCGCGCTGGGCGAACGTCTCCATCCAGCCGGCCATCTTCACCCGCTGGTCGACCGACTGCGCGTAGCCGTCGAGCCTGCCCACCCAGTCGATCGCGCGCTGCGAGGGACCGGGGTCGAAGGAACCGGGGGCGGCGACCGAGACGCCGAGGCCCTCGATGTTCGGGGCCTGGGACTCCCAGAAGTTCAGCTTCAGGTCGCGCTCGTGCTGGAGGGCCGTATGGAACATGCACTGCGTCGACATGACCCGGCCGGTGCGGATCTCGTCCGAGGTCCGGTTCGACATCAGGGTGACCTCGTACCCGTGGGACTGGAGTCCGAGGGCCAGCTGGAGACCGGACTGCCCGGCCCCCACGACGAGTATCTTCCGCATACGGGTGCTGCCTCCTACGACTTCGGGACTGCTCGCTGGACTGCTCGGGGAGCGGGTACTACTCCGGGGTCTCCTCGAGTGCGTGGGCCACGAGGGCCAGCAGGGTCTCGATGGCCGAGATCCGGCGCCGCGCGTCCATGATCATGACAGGTATGTGTGCGGGTATCGTCAACGCGTCCCGCACGTCCTCCGGGTCGAACTGCTCGCTGCCCTCGAAGTGGTTGACGGCGACGACGTACGGCAGCCCGCAGCTCTCGAAGTAGTCCAGCGCCGGGAAGCAGTCCTTCAGACGGCGGGTGTCGGCCAGGACCACGGCACCGATCGCGCCGCGCACCAGGTCGTCCCACATGAACCAGAACCGCTGCTGGCCCGGCGTGCCGAACACGTAGAGCACGAGGTCGTCGTCGAGCGTGATCCGGCCGTAGTCCATGGCGACGGTGGTCGTCACCTTGTCCGGCGTGTCGGTGAGGTCGTCGGTCTCCTCGCTCGCCTCGGTCATCAGCGCCTCGGTCTGCAGCGGCGTGATCTCCGAGACGGCGGTGACCAGCGTGGTCTTGCCGACACCGAAGCCGCCGGCCACCACGATCTTCGTGGCGACCGGGGCCCGGGTACGGTCCGTCTGCCAGGGCTGCAGGGCCTCGTCGGCCTCGACGAGCGGGGGGACGCCCACGGCGGCGTCAGAGACGGCGGAGTCCACTCAGCACCCTTTCCAGCAGCGCGCGGTCCGGCCGGCCCGTGCCATGACCGGTTCCGGTTCCGTACACACGGATCTTTCCCTGGTCCGCGAGGTCGCTCAGGAGCACGCGGACCACGCCGAGCGGCATCTTCAGCAGCGCGGCGATCTCCGCCACCGTCCGCATGCGGCGGCACAGTTCGACGATGGCCCGCACCTCGGGCATGCCCTGGTTGGCGAGCGAGCCGTTGGTCAGCTCCTTGCGCTCCTCCGGGGCCTCCAGCGCGGCCACGAACGTCTCCACCAGGAGGACGTGGCCGAAGCGGGTACGGCCGCCGGTGAGCGAATAGGGGCGTACGCGGGAGGCCTTGCGGTCGCCGCCGCGTACCGGGAGCTGCCGTTTGGACGTATCGCTCATCGGCCCGCTCCTTGGGTACTCCCGTCGGTTTCCAGGGACTTGCGCAGCTCACTGCGGAGTTCCGGCGTCAGGACGTGTCCGGCACGGCCGACGAAGAGCGCCATGTGGTAGGCCACGACGCTCATGTCGCACTCCGCGGAGCCGTGCACGCCGAGCAGCGACCCGTCGCTGATCGACATGACGAACAGGCTGCCCTCGTCCATCGCGACCATCGTGTGCTTGACCCCACCGGAGTCCATCAGCTTGGCGGCGCCGAGGGTGAGGCTGCCGATGCCGGAGACGATGGTGGCGAGGTCGGCGGCGGAGCCGCGGGGACCGGTGCGCGTCTCGCGGGCCTGGCGGGCCTCGTCGTTGCGGCCGGGGTCCGAGGAGAGGAGCAGGAGCCCGTCGGAGGAGACCACGGCCACGGATTCGATGCCGGGGACCTCCTCGACGAGGTTGGTCAGCAGCCAGTGCAGGTTGCGGGCCTCACTGCTCAGTCCGAAGGTACTGGGCGCGGTCAACTGCTTGCCTCCTCGACTGTGCCCCCCGTGTTCTGGTCGGTGATCTCCGCCTCCGCCTCGCGGTAGCCCTCCCGTGCTCCCCGGTGGAAGCCACCCAGGCGGCGACGGAGTGCCTCGGCGTCCACGGAAGCGCTGCGCTGGCGCGGGGCCGGGGCGGGGGCGGATATCTTCGGGGTCCGCTTGGGCAGGCCCTTGGCGGTGACCTCGTCCTCCGACGCATCGGGGGTCCGGTGGTGTTCCGCCTCGGCTTCGCCGTCGGCGGGGGTGTTCTGCTGCGGGGGCAGTGTGGTGCGGACGGCCTCGGCGCCGCCTTCGGCCGGTTCGCTCCCCTCGGCACGGGCTTCCCGCCGGAGCGGGGCCGCGGCCTCGTCCTCGGCCGGTTCGCTCCCGGCCGCGGTGCCCGTGGGGGCTTCCCGGTCGGGTGCGGACGGCCCCTGCGGGGCCTGCTCGACGTCGGTGGGGCCGGGGTGCGGGCGCGCCGGATCCGGCTCCCCCGCGGGCGACGGGATCAGGAGTTCCATCGTCGTCTCGGACGGCGATGCCGGTTCCTCGTCCGCCGAGCCCTCGTCCGCCGGGTCCTCGGTGGACGGTCCCTCGTTCACCGGCTCCTCGTGCGCCGCATCCCCGGTGGCCGGTTGTTCGTTCGCCGCCTCCGCCTCGCGCACGGCCTTCTCGGCCAGCGCGACCAGGGGGTCGGTGCCCTCGGCGCGGGCGGGCAGGACGTTGGAGTTGGCCTCGGCGTCGGCGCCGGGCAGGGAGACCGCGGGGGCCTCTCCCGGGGCCTGGGCGGAGTCCGCGACGGCGGAGGCGGGCGCGGTCGCCAGCACGGACTTGGGGACGACCACGACGGCCGCGATGCCGCCCTGCTTCTGCTCGCGCAGCTGCACACGCACGCCGTGCCGGTGGGCGAGGCGGGCCACGACGTACAGGCCGAGGCCCAGACCCTGGTCGCCCTCCTTGTCGTAGGCGGACTTCGGGTCGAACTCGGTGAGGCGGGCGTTGAGCCGGGCCAGTCGCTCCTCGGGCACGCCGATGCCCTCGTCCTGGACGGAGAGCATGACCTCGCCGTTCTCCAGGAGCCAGCCGGAGACCTCGACGGGCTGGTCGGGCGGGGAGAACGAGGTGGCGTTCTCCATGAGTTCGGCCAGCAGGTGGGACAGGTCGTCCGCCGCGAAGCCCGCCACGTGCGCGTGCGGCGGCAGCGCGGCGATGCGGACACGCTCGTAGCGCTCGATCTCGCTGACCGCGGCGCGCACGACGTCGACCAGCGGGACCGGTCCGGCGTGCTGCTGGACGTGCTCGGAGCCGGCCAGCACGAGGAGGTTCTCGCTGTGCCGGCGCATGACCGTGGCGAAGTGGTCGAGCTTGAAGAGGGTGGACAGCCGGTCCGGGTCCTGCTCGCGGTCCTCCAGGCCCTCGATGACGGTGAGTTGCCGTTCCACCAGGCCGAGCGTGCGCAGCGCCAGATTGACGAAGCTGCCGCCTATGCCGCTGCGCAGCCGCTCCAGCTGGGCGGCGGAGTCGGCGAGTTCGGCGCGCAGTTCCTCGCGGGCGTCGGCCATCTTCTGGCGCTGGCCGACCAGGTGCTTGCGGTCGGTCTCCAGGGTGGCGATCCGCTCGGCGAGCGCGACGGCCTGCGCGTGCAGGGTGTTGACGGAACGGACGACCTGCGCGAACTCGTCGTTGCGACCGGTGAACTTGACGGGTTCCTCGGTGGCCGGGTCCTGCGCGCCGGCCAGCCGGGCCGAGCCCAGGCGCAGCACCGCGAGCGGCCGGGTCAGGGTGCGGGCGAGCCCGGTGGCGATGCCGATGGTGACCAGCAGCAGGGCGCCGAGCAGGGCGATACGGATCTCCAGCGCGGTGACGTCGTCGTCACGGAGCTGCGCCAGGTCCTTGGTGCGGCGGTCGTACAGGGAGGACTCCGCGCCGCGCATCAGGTCGAGGCGGGCGCTGAGCGCGGCGTCGGCCTTCTTGACGCTGGTGTCCAGGTCGCTGTCGGAGAGCGTCGGCTGCTGGGTGAGCGAGGCGAGGTACTTCTCCGCGCTGTCGACCTCGGCCCCGCTCACCGTGGAGTCGTACGACGTGCGGGCCGCCTGCGGCGCGTTGTCGCGGAAGCCGGCGAGGGCGGCGTCGGAGCGCAGCCGGGCCTGCTGGGCGGCGGCGCTCAGGGCGTCGCGCTGCTTGGTCTCGGCCTCCGAGGAGGTGTTGGCCTGCGTGGGCAGGCCGGTGACCGGGCTGTAGACGGTCTGCGTGGTGTACGGCACGTTCAGCGCCGCGAGCAGCAGCCCGCGGGCCGCGGCGGCCTGCTGGACGGCGGTGTCGAGCTCGGCGAGCGCGTGGGCGCCGGAGCCGGCCCGCGTGGGCATCCGCTCGGCCAGTTGCTGGGCCAGCTTGTGCAGGTCGGTGATGGCGGTGGAGTACGCCTGGTGGACCTGGAGGGCGGTGCTCTGCCCGGTGAGCGCGGAGCGGCGTACGGCAGCGATGCCGTCGAGGTCCTTGCGCAGCCAGGCCGGCATGTCCTGGTCGGCGCGCAGCTCGTCGACCTGGCGGTCCACGCGGGTGCTGCGCTGCTCGGAGGGCGCCTTGGACCCGGGGCGGCCGGCGGCGACGTAGGAGGTGACCTCGTCGCGCTCGTCGGCCAGCGAGTGGGCGAGGGTGAGCGCGTCCTGGGTCTGCCCGGCGAGCGTCACCAGGTTCTGGGAGTCGCTCACCTGCCCGGAGGCGGCTATCAGGGAGGGCGCGCCCGCGCCCGCCACCGCGGCGGCCACGACGGCGACGGCGGCGATCAGACGGTTGCGCACATGCGTGGGACGGCCCTTGCCGACGGGGGTGACGGGGGGCGTGCCGGGCATCTGCGCCGGGTCTCCTGCCATGGCCGTCTGCTTGCCTGCGCGCCGAGGCCGCTTCTTCTGCACCGGTGCTCGCATTCCTGTACTCGTGTACTCATGGGCCCGGGTGGTGCCCCGTCAGCTGGCGCGGACAGGTGCGTACACCCTCCCCACGCTCTCGACTCCGCTCGAGCAGGGGGGACCTGCATCGGTTCCCGACCCTCCCAGTGCCGGTGGGCAGTGGTCCTGCATCGTCCGACCGGCCACCCGAAGGAGTGAACCCCGGAGGGGAGTTGGCGGGCAAGTTCCTCCGGCGCGTGCACGGGGACGGTGCGGTGGGCCGGTTGGACGTCTGCGGCAGGCTTTGGCAATATTCGCCGCCACGCCTTGCCGGAGTGATCCAATTGCACCCAAAACAGGCGGCTGACCTGCGTCGCCGCGTCGATTCCCGGATGGTTGCCACCCTTTCGCAGGGCTTGTGAAGGGCTCGTGCAGACTGGCCGGATGCGCACTGAGGTTGTTTCGGAGCCCGGCCGTCCCGACTGCCCCAACGAGGACTTCGCGAGTATCGGACTACCCGCGTCTGGACAGGGTGGTTGCCTTGTCGTCCTGGACGGGGTGACACCGCCGCGGACCGGCACGGGGTGTTCGCATTCGGTCTCCTGGTTCACCGCCCGGCTGGGCGGCGCACTGACCGAACTGACGGTTTCCGGCCGAGATCTGACACTGCCGGAGATTCTTTCGCGCGCGATCCTCCGTACCGCCGAGTCACACGCTCCGACCTGTGACCTTTCTCACCCGCGTACGCCTCAGGCGACCGTCGTCCTGGCCCGCTGGTCGGCGGAGACGGTCGAGTACCTGGTGCTGTCCGACTCGGTCCTGCTGCTGGAGTCTCCCGACGGCTCGGTCACCCCGGTCCTGGACGACCGGCTGGCCCGGCTGCCCCGGGCCTCGCTCGCCACGGACGCGCTCATCGACGCCGTCGTGCGCAACAAGGAGGGCGGCTTCTTCACCGCGGCGGCGGATCCCTCGGTGGCCGCCCGTGCCGTGACGGGCGGCGTGCCGCGCGCCGAGGTCCGCGCGCTGGCCGCGCTGACCGACGGCGCCGCGCGGTGGGTGGAGAAGTTCCACGCGGGCGACTGGGCGCGGTGCCTCGGTCTCGTGCGCGAGGAGGGGGCGGGCTCGCTCGTGGGCCGGGTGCGGGCCCTGGAGGCGGCCGACAAGGAGGAGCGGACGTATCTGCGCCGCAGCAAGACGCACGACGACGCGACGGTGGTGTTCGTGGAACCGTGAGGCCGGGCCGCAGGCCGGCTACTTCTCCGTGACCTCGTTCAACTCGTGCAGCAGTCGGGCCAGTTCGGCCACCTCGCGGCGGTCCCAGTGGGCGAGCTGGCTGACGTAGCGGGCGCGGCGGGCCTCGCGCACCTGGCCGACCCGGCGGCGGCCGTCGTCGGTGAGGGCCACCAGCCAGGCCCGGCCGTCGGCGGGGTCCGGTTCCCGGGCGACCAGGCCGAGTTCCTCCAGGGCGTGCAGCTGGCGTGACATGGTCGCCTTGCCGACGCCGATGTAGCCGGCCAGCTCCGTGGCGCGCTGGCGGCCGCACTCCTCCAGGCGGACCAGCAGTCCGTAGGCGGCGGGCTCCAGGTGGGGGTGGACCTCTCGGGCCATCTCGCCCTGGTTGGCCCGTGCACGCCGCAGCAGCACCGTCAGTTCCCGTTCGAGGGACAGGAACTCCCGGTCCGCACCGCTCGGTGCCGCGCCGGACGCGACCTCACGTCCGCCGCCGTTTGCGTCTTCGTGCACGTCAGCCCCTGCCTGAAGGTTTCCCGTTCCTGAAAGTTTCCGCCAGTCGGCGCCATCACCGCAGCTCCGTCAGTATTTCGCAGGCGTAGACCATCGGCAGACTCCGGGCCCCCTTCCCAGGCGCCGGTCTACGTGCGTAGCTTCTTTGCCAGGCAATTACCGGCATGCTCACGCCATTGCTGTAGCCCGCGGTCGCGGGCCGGCGTGGCCCTGCTCGTCAGCGCGACCGGGACATGCCCGTGACCGGGACATGCCCGTATCCCCCCACCGAGCACCACCGAGCTTCGGAGGCACGTCATGTCCGTGCACAGATCCGGAACGGCCCGCGTACGGCGGCTCACCGCCGCGGGAATCCTGCTCGCCGCGTTCTCCCTGCTCTTCACCCTCCCCTCCGCCGCCGCCACCGTGCCCGCGCGCGGCTCCGCCCACATGGGCATGGGCGTCGTGCCGCACGACGGCCAGGGCGGCACGCCGGCCGGCGGGGACGCCACCCAGACCGAGGGCGTCGACGTGGCCGGCTACCAGGGCAACGTCGCCTGGTCCACGCTGTGGAGCAGCGGCGTCAAGTGGGCGTACACGAAGGCCAGCGAGGGGACGTACTACACGAATCCCTACTTCGCCCAGCAGTACAACGGCTCGTACAACGTCGGCATGATCCGCGGCGCGTACCACTTCGCCACCCCGGACACCACCAGCGGCGCCGTCCAGGCCAACTACTTCGTCGACCACGGCGGCGGCTGGTCCCGCGACGGCAAGACCCTGCCGGGCGTCCTCGACATCGAGTGGAACCCGTACGGGGCTTCCTGCTACGGCAAGACGGCGAGCGCGATGGTCGGCTGGATCGCCGACTTCCTGAACACCTACAAGGCCCGCACGGGCCGGGACGCCGTGATCTACACGGCCACGAGCTGGTGGACCCAGTGCACCGGCAACTACGGCGGCTTCGCCGCCAACAACCCGCTGTGGATCGCCCGTTACGCCTCGGACCCGGGCACCCTGCCGGCCGGCTGGGGCTACTACACCATGTGGCAGTACACGTCGTCCGGCCCGACGGTCGGCGACCACGACAAGTTCAACGGCGCGCTCGACCGCGTACAGGCACTCGCCAACGGCTAGTGCCCCGACTCCCCGATCGCGGGCAGGGGGTCGCCCCCGACCGGGGCCCGGGGCGCACCCGGCGCAAGCGCGGCGGCCCGCACCGGGCGCGCCCCGGAACACACGAAACCCCCACCGCCCCGGGGCGCAACGGCTCGACCGGAGCCCCGGGGTGGCGGCGACACCGCAGCCGGAGCCCCCGGGGTGGCGATGGAGCCGGAGACCCGAGGCACGGCCACACAGCCACAGGCTCGCCGCGCTCGCCGGCCGGGCCTCCCGCGTCGGCTGTGGTGGCCCGCCGTCGGGCGAGGGCGGCGGGCGGGGCGAGGTGGGCCGTACTTGCGCCCCGGGTGTGGGGTTCGGCCGGGGACGACCCGGCCGAACCCCACACCCCGATGAGCCGCTCACCGCGCGGCAGCGCTACGCGGCGGCCTGGATCTCCGATGACGCGCCGTTCGTCGCGGGGGTGAGGGCCAGTTCCAGGACCTGGCGGACGTCGGTGACGGTGTGGACGTCGAGCTTGTCCAGCACCTCTGCCGGGACGTCGTCCAGATCGGGCTCGTTCCGCTTGGGGATGACCACCGTCGTCACACCCGCGCGATGGGCGGCGAGCAGCTTCTGCTTGACGCCGCCGATGGGCAGGACACGCCCGGTCAGCGAGACCTCGCCGGTCATCGCCACGTCCGTGCGGACCAGTCGGCCGGACAGGAGCGAGGCGAGCGCGGTCGTCATCGTGATGCCCGCGCTCGGACCGTCCTTCGGCACCGCGCCCGCCGGGAAGTGGATGTGCACACCCCGGTCCTTCAGATCGCCCACGGGCAGCTCCAGTTCGGCGCCGTGGCTGCGCAGGAAGCTCAGCGCGATCTGCGCGGACTCCTTCATCACGTCGCCCAGCTGACCGGTCAGGGTCAGCCCGGCCGCGCCCGTCTCCGGGTCCGCCAGGGACGCCTCGACGAAGAGGACGTCGCCGCCGGCCCCGGTGACCGCGAGGCCCGTCGCCACGCCCGGGACGGCCGTACGCCGCTCGGCCGGGTCCTGGGCGGACTCCGGAACGTGGTGCGGGCGGCCGATCAGCCCCCGCAGCTCACCGTCCGTGACGGTGAACGGCAGCTGCCGCTCCCCCAGTTCGTGCTGTGCCGCGATCTTGCGCAGCAGCCGTGCGATGGACCGCTCCAGGGTGCGCACGCCCGCCTCGCGCGTGTACTCGCCGGCGAGCCTGCGCAGCGCGCCCTCCTCGATCGTCACCTCGTCCCGGCGCAGGCCGGCCCGCTCCAGCTGGCGCGGAAGCAGGTGGTCGCGCGCGATGACGACCTTCTCGTCCTCGGTGTAGCCGTCCAGCCGCACGATCTCCATCCGGTCGGCCAGCGCCTCCGGGATCGCCTCCAGGACGTTGGCCGTGGCCAGGAAGACGACGTCGGACAGGTCCAGCTCCACTTCCAGGTAGTGGTCCCGGAAGGTGTGGTTCTGCGCCGGGTCCAGGACTTCGAGCAGGGCCGCGGCCGGGTCGCCGCGGAAGTCGGAGCCCACCTTGTCGATCTCGTCCAGCAGGACCACCGGGTTCATCGACCCGGCCTCCTTGACGGCGCGCACGATCCGCCCGGGCAGCGCGCCGACGTACGTACGCCGGTGACCACGGATCTCGGCCTCGTCGCGGACGCCGCCCAGGGCGACGCGCACGAACTTCCGTCCCATCGCGTGGGCGACGGACTCGCCGAGACTGGTCTTTCCCACACCGGGCGGCCCGACGAGCGCGAGCACGGCACCGCCGCGCCGCCCGCCGATCACGCCCAGGCCCCGGTCGCCGCGCCGCTTGCGCACCGCCAGGTACTCGGTGATCCGCTCCTTCACGTCCTCCAGGCCCGCGTGCTCGGCGTCCAGGACCGCCTTGGCGCCCTGGATGTCGTAGGCGGAGGCGCTGTCGTCGGTTCGCTCGTTCCACGGCATGTCGAGGATCGTGTCGAGCCACGTGCGGATCCAGGAGCCCTCGGGAGAGGCGTCGGAAGCGCGCTCCAGCTTGTCGACCTCCTTGAGCGCGGCCTCCCGGACCTTCTCGGGCAGGTCGGCGGCCTCGACGCGGGCGCGGTAGTCGTCGGACTCCTCGCCGTCGCTCTCGCCGTTCAGCTCGCGCAGCTCCTTGCGGACGGCCTCCAGCTGGCGCCGCAGCAGGAACTCGCGCTGCTGCTTGTCGACGCCCTCCTGGACGTCCTTGGCGATGGACTCGGCCACGTCCTGCTCGGCGAGGTGGTCGCGCAACTGCTGGGTGGCGAGCTTGAGACGGGCCACCGGGTCGGCGGTCTCCAGCAGCTCGACCTTCTGCTCGGTGGTGAGGAAGGGCGAGTAGCCGGAGTTGTCGGCGAGCGCGGAGACGTCGTCGATGGCCTGCACGCGGTCGACCACCTGCCAGGCGCCGCGCTTGCGCAGCCAGGCCGTGGCGAGCGCCTTGTACTCCTTCACCAGCTCGGCAACCTGGCCGGGCAGAGGCTCGGGCAGGTTCTCCTCGATCCGGCTCCCCTCGACCCACAGCGCCGCGCCGGGACCGGTGGTCCCGGCACCGATCCGCACACGTCCGCGGCCACGGATGAGCGCGCCCGGGTCACCGTCGGCCAGCCGGCCCACCTGCTCGACCGTGCCCAGCACACCGGTCCTGGCGTACGTCCCCTCGACCCTCGGCACCAGCAGCACCCTGGGCTTGCCGGGCTCGTCCCGCGCGGCGGCCTGCGCGGCCTCCACCGCGGCCCGTACCTCGGCGTCGCTCAGGTCCAGCGGAACCACCATCCCGGGCAGCACGACCTCGTCGTCGAGCGGCAGCACGGGCAGGGTGAGCGGTGTGAAGGAAGCGGACTCAGCAGCCATGATCTCCCCTTCGGCAGTCAAGTTGAGTTATGCCGACTCAATGCACGACGCCGGTCGATTGTTCCCCGACATCTGTTCGCTCTGAGCGATCGGGCATCCACAACCAGCACACAGGGAGAGAGGTACGAGAAAGAAAGGGGAGAGGAAGGGGAGAGGAAAGAGAGGAAGGGGAGAAGAGGGAGAAGAGGGAGAAGGAGGAGAGGGACGGAGGAGGGGCCGGGAGCCGGAAGAGGCTCAGACCGTCCCGGGCGCGGCACCCGCCTCCCCGAGGCGCGCCCGCCGCCAGCGCCGTATCACCGGCCACGTCGCCACGCCGAGCCCCACCGCGATCAGATGGCCGCAGCTCGTCATCGGATCGTCGAACGCGGCCAGGTCCTGGGCCAGCATGCCCACGAACACCGTGAGCAGGGGCCAGCGCAGCCAGGGCGTGAGCAGACCGGCCAGGGCGCCGAGACTGGCCGCGACGCCGAAGCTGATGCCGTAGTCGAGGCGGTGCGCCGCGCTGCCCGGCAGACGGCCCGCGAGCACCGCGAGCCCGATGGGGACCTCGGTGGCGAGGGTGGCCAGCACGTGCCCGAACAGGAACACACCGGCGGTGCGCAGACCGCCTATCCGGCGTTCCAGCGCGGTGAGCACCAGCAGGAAGCACAGGGAGTACGCCGACACGACGCCGCCCGCGATCCACAGCGCGCTGGCCGGCAGCACCAGCAGGGGCGCCCGCACCAGGTGGACGACATCCGTGCTGGAGCTCTGGCGCAGGGCGTCCACCACCGCGGGATCGGCGTACCGGGCGACGAGCGAGGTGACGGCGAGCAGGGCCGCGTACCCGAAGGTGAAGGGGGCGCCCGCGGGGGTGGGCAGCAGCCGCCAGGGGCGCGGACCGCGCAGCCCCCGGAGTCCCGCGGCAGACCGCGCCGGGCGGGCCGGTTCCGCGCCCACGCCTCCCGGGACAGTGCCGCGCGCCCGCTGCTGCGGCATCCCGGCCGGCGCCCGCGACGCCTCCACCGGAACACCGACCGCGACCGCGCCCCTGTCCGCACCCTCGTCCACGACGGCGTCCGGAGGCAGGGGCCGACCCGAGGGCACCGGCGGGCCCGAGGGGCCGGCCGTCGCGGTCCGTTCCACGGTGCGGCACTCCTTCCGTCGCGCCCCACACTTCGCATCCCGGGCGCCCCTGTCCATGACCGACGCCACCCACGCAACAATTCTCAGCAACCTATTAGGTTCCCGGCCACCCCAGCGACCCCAGCTAGCGCAGCGACCCCACCGATCTCAGCGATCCCAGCGACCCTGGCACCCCCGCCCGCGCGTGGCCCGGGGCGCGCTCGCACACGGGTGTCACCCCTAATTCATGTGGCCGTACGGGTCCGTTGGGGCAGGATGACCCCATGACCGGCTCGTACGACGCCCCCGAGGTGCTGGACCGCCGCGAGGGCCCCCACGGCGAGGTCGTGCTGCGCCGGCACGGGGCGCTGCTGCAGATCATCGCCAACGGCTGCTTCCTGATGGACACCTCCGACGGGCGCTCCGAGCGCCTCCTGGTCGACGCGGCGCTCGCCGCGCTGCCGGAGCGGCGGGCACCGAGCGTGCTGATCGGCGGCCTCGGCGTCGGTTTCTCACTCGCGCACGCCGCGGCGGACCCGCACTGGGGCCGGATCACCGTTGTCGAACGCGAACGCGCGATCATCGACTGGCACCGCGGCGGCCCCCTCGCCGAACTGACCGCCGGCGCGCTGGCCGACCCGCGCACCGCGGTCGTCGAAGGAGACATGATCGCCTACGTCAATGAGACATCCGACACGTTCGACGCGCTGTGCCTGGACATCGACAACGGCCCCGACTGGACGGTCACCGAGGGCAACCAGGAGCTGTACGGGCAGGCCGGACTGGCAAGCTGCGCAAGGGTGTTGAAGCCGGGCGGGGTACTCGCCGTATGGTCCGCGAAGCCATCTGCGGAATTTGAAGGAACCTTGCGGAATGTCGGATTCCGACAGGTGCGCACCGAAGAGGTCCCCGTTGCCCGGGGCGTTCCGGACGTCGTGCACCTCGCGGTCCGACCTGGATAGCAAAGGCGTGGGGAGTCCCCGTACGCTGCTCCCTTGGCGCCGATCATTCAAGCGTCAATCGCAACTACGCGCAGTCAAGGAATCACCCCACGGATTCCGGAAAGCACACTCAGGGGCGGGCGATGGAGCAGACACACACCGCGCACAACGGCACGACGGCCACCCCGGGCGCCCAGCGCCGGGTCCTGGTGGTCGAGGACGACCAGACCATCATGGATGCCATCGCCACCCGCCTGCGCGCCGAGGGATTCCTCGTGCAGACCGCGGGCGACGGCCCGGCCGCCGTGGACACCGCCGAGGCCTGGCAGCCCGACCTGCTGATCCTCGACATCATGCTGCCCGGCTTCGACGGCCTGGAGGTCTGCCGCCGCGTGCAGGCCCAGCGCCCGGTGCCGGTGCTGATGCTCACCGCGCGCGACGACGAGACCGACATGCTGGTCGGCCTCGGGGTCGGCGCCGACGACTACATGACCAAGCCGTTCTCGATGCGGGAGCTGGCCGCACGCGTGCACGTGCTGCTGCGCCGCATGGAGCGGGCCGCGCTGGCCGCGGCGACCCCGCGCAGCGGCATCCTGCGCCTGGGCGAGCTGGAGATCGACCACGCCCAGCGCCGGGTGCGCGTGCGCAGCGAGGACGTCCACCTCACGCCGACGGAGTTCGACCTCCTGGTCTGCCTGGCGAACACCCCGCGTGCGGTGCTCTCGCGCGAGCAGCTGCTGGCCGAGGTGTGGGACTGGGCGGACGCCTCCGGCACCCGGACCGTGGACAGCCACATCAAGGCGCTGCGCCGGAAGATCGGCGCCGAGCGGATCCGCACGGTGCACGGCGTGGGCTACGCGCTGGAGACACCCACACCGTGAGCGACGGGCCGGGCGCACGCAGGGACCAGGGCGAGCCCTGGGGTGGCGTTCGCCCGTTCTCGATCAAGACCAAGCTGGGCGCGCTGGTCGTCATATCGGTGCTGATCACCACCGGTCTGCTGATGATCGCGGTGCGCACGGCGACCGAACTGCGCTTCATCACGGTCTTCTCGATGATCGCCACGCTGCTCATCACGCAGTTCGTGGCGCACTCGCTCACCGCGCCGCTGGACGAGATGAACACGGTGGCCCGCTCCATCTCGCACGGCGACTACACGCGCCGGGTGCGCGAGAGCCGCCGGGACGAGCTGGGCGACCTGGCCCAGACGATCAACCGCATGGCCGACGAGCTGGCGGCCCAGGACCGCCAGCGCAGGGAGCTGGTGGCGAACGTCTCGCACGAGCTGCGCACGCCCATCGCGGGCCTGCGCGCGGTGCTGGAGAACATCGTCGACGGGGTCACCGAGGCCGATCCCGAGACCATGCGTACGGCGCTGAGGCAGACCGAGCGGCTCGGCCGGCTGGTGGAGACGCTGCTGGACCTGTCCCGCCTGGACAACGGCGTGGTGCCGCTGAAGCTGCGCCGCTTCGAGGTGTGGCCCTACCTGTCGGGCGTGCTGAAGGAGGCCAACATGGTCGCCTCGGCCCGCGCGGGCATCGCCTCCGGCTCCGGCAGCCACACCCGTACGGACGTCCATCTGCACCTGGACGTCTTTCCACCCGAGCTGACCGCGCACGCCGACCCCGAGCGCATCCACCAGGTGGTCGCCAACCTGATCGACAACGCGGTCAAGCACAGCCCGCCGCACGGGCGTGTGACGGTGAAGGCGCGGCGCGGCCCGCAGCCGCAGTCGCTGGAGCTGGAGGTCCTGGACGAGGGGCCCGGCATCCCGCGCTCGGAGTGGCACCGTGTCTTCGAGCGTTTCAACCGGGGCGCGGTGAACCGGCCGCACGGCCCGGGCAGCGACGGCGGCACCGGACTCGGCCTGGCGATCGCCCGCTGGGCGGTGGATCTGCACGGCGGCCGGATCGGGGTGGCCGAATCCGAGCGGGGCTGCCGGATCCTCGTCACCCTTCCGGGCCTGCCCTCTTTGCCAAGTTGACGTAAAGTTCGATCACGAACCCCAAGATCCACGAGCATCCGCGCAGGCGGGCACGTGTGATCGGGCCGGGGCCTGCATCCCACAGGGGTCAGGCCCGGGTCCCCCCATCCCTGGCGCAGCGGAACTACGCTTGTTTCCCGCCATTTCAACCCCCGAAACCCGGGTTTTGATGTGACTTACATGACGAAGGAGTGGCCCGACCTGACCTTCCCCCTCTCAGGGGCGTAGCCTTTATTCCCGCTGTCCATCATTCTTGTGAAGCGGAAGAGGGCGGTTGCCGCCGTGTCGCCACAGTCCCCCAGTAACTCGAGCATCTCGACCGACACCGACCAAGCCGGGAAGAACCCCGCGGCTGCGTTCGGTGCCAACGAGTGGCTCGTCGACGAGATCTATCAGCAGTACCTCCAGGACCCGAACTCCGTAGACCGCGCCTGGTGGGACTTCTTCGCCGACTACAGGCCGGGGGCCGCCGCCCCGCAGGCTCCGGCGGGTACCGCGGCCGCGGGGGCCGCGGAGACCACCACCACGGCTCAGGCGGCGCCCGCCGCCGCTCCGGCCGTCCCGGCCCGGCCCGCTCCCCAGGCCGCCGCCGCGCCGGCCGCTCCCGCGCAGGCCCCGGCCGCGCCGCGGCCCGCGGCAGCCGCTCCGGCTCCCGCGAAGCCCGCGGCTCAGGCCCCGGCGCCGGCGAAGCCCGCCGCCAAGGCCGAGCCCGCCGCCGAGGCACCCGCGGGTCCGGAGTTCGTCACGCTGCGTGGTCCCTCCGCCGCGGTCGCGAAGAACATGAACGCCTCGCTGGAACTGCCCACGGCCACGTCCGTGCGCGCCGTCCCGGTGAAGCTGCTGTTCGACAACCGCATCGTCATCAACAACCACCTCAAGCGTGCCCGCGGCGGGAAGATCTCCTTCACGCACATCATCGGCTACGCGATGGTCCAGGCCATCAAGCAGATGCCCTCGATGAACTGGTCCTTCGCCGAGAAGGACGGCAAGCCCACCCTGGTCAAGCCGGACCACGTCAACCTCGGCCTGGCCATCGACCTGGTCAAGCCCAACGGCGACCGCCAGCTCGTCGTGGCCGCCATCAAGAAGGCCGAGACGCTGAACTTCTTCGAGTTCTGGCAGGCCTACGAGGACATCGTCCGTCGCGCCCGCGACAACAAGCTGACGATGGACGACTTCACCGGCGTCACCGTCTCCCTCACCAACCCCGGCGGTCTCGGCACGGTCCACTCCGTGCCGCGCCTGATGCCCGGCCAGTCGGTGATCATGGGCGTCGGCTCCATGGACTACCCGGCGGAGTTCCAGGGCACCTCCCAGGACACCCTGAACAAGCTCGGCATCTCCAAGGTCATGACGCTCACGTCGACCTACGACCACCGGGTGATCCAGGGCGCCGCCTCCGGCGAGTTCCTGCGCGCCGTCGCCAACCTGCTGCTCGGCGAGCACGACTTCTACGACGACATCTTCAAGTCGCTGCGCATCCCCTACGAGCCGGTCCGCTGGCTCAAGGACATCGACGCCTCGCACGACGACGACGTCACGAAGGCCGCCCGCGTCTTCGAGCTGATCCACTCCTACCGGGTCCGCGGCCACGTCATGGCCGACACCGACCCGCTGGAGTACCAGCAGCGCAAGCACCCCGACCTGGACATCACCGAGCACGGGCTCACCCTGTGGGACCTGGAGCGCGACTTCGCGGTCGGCGGCTTCGCCGGCAAGACGCTGATGAAGCTGCGCGACATCCTCGGCGTGCTGCGCGACTCGTACTGCCGCACGGTCGGCATCGAGTTCATGCACATCCAGGACCCCAGGCAGCGCAAGTGGATCCAGGACCGTGTGGAGCGCCCGCACTCCAAGCCGGAGCGCGAGGAGCAGCTGCGCATCCTGCGCCGGCTGAACGCGGCCGAGGCCTTCGAGACCTTCCTGCAGACGAAGTACGTCGGCCAGAAGCGGTTCTCCCTGGAGGGCGGCGAGTCCGTCATCCCGCTGCTGGACGCGGTCATCGACTCGGCGGCCGAGTCCCGCCTGGACGAGGTCGTCATCGGCATGGCCCACCGCGGCCGCCTCAACGTCCTGGCCAACATCGTCGGCAAGTCGTACGCGCAGATCTTCCGCGAGTTCGAGGGCAACCTCGACCCGAAGTCGATGCACGGCTCCGGCGACGTGAAGTACCACCTGGGCGCCGAGGGCACCTTCACCGGCCTGGACGGCGAGCAGATCAACGTCTCGCTGGTGGCCAACCCCTCCCACCTGGAGGCGGTGGACCCGGTCCTGGAGGGCGTCTCCCGCGCCAAGCAGGACATCATCAACAAGGGCGGCACGGACTTCACGGTCCTGCCGGTGGCCATCCACGGCGACGCGGCCTTCGCGGGCCAGGGCGTGGTGGCCGAGACCCTGAACATGTCGCAGCTGCGCGGCTACCGCACCGGCGGCACGGTCCACATCGTCATCAACAACCAGGTCGGCTTCACGGCCGCCCCGGAGTCCTCGCGTTCCTCCATGTACGCGACGGACGTGGCGAGGATGATCGAGGCCCCGATCTTCCACGTGAACGGCGACGACCCGGAGGCCGTGGTCCGCGTGGCGCGGCTGGCCTTCGAGTTCCGCCAGGCGTTCAACAAGGACGTGGTGATCGACCTCATCTGCTACCGCCGCCGCGGTCACAACGAGTCGGACAACCCGGCCTTCACCCAGCCGCTGATGTACGACCTGATCGACAAGAAGCGCTCGGTGCGCAAGCTCTACACCGAGTCGCTGATCGGCCGGGGCGACATCACCCTGGAAGAGGCCGAGCAGGCGCTCCAGGACTACCAGGGCCAGCTGGAGAAGGTCTTCACCGAGGTCCGCGAGGCCACCTCCCAGCCGGCCTCCGGGGACGTCCAGGCGCCGCAGGACGGCTTCCCGGTCGCGGTGCCCACGGCCGTCTCCGCCGAGGTCGTCAAGCGCATCGCCGAGTCCCAGGTCAACATCCCCGACCACATCACCGTCCACCCGCGGCTGCTGCCGCAGCTCCAGCGCCGGGCGGCGATGGTCGAGGACGGCACGATCGACTGGGGCATGGGCGAGACCCTCGCCATCGGCTCGCTGCTCCTGGAGGGCGTCCCGGTCCGGCTGTCCGGCCAGGACTCCCGCCGCGGCACCTTCGGCCAGCGGCACGCGGTGATCATCGACCGTGAGACGGGCGAGGACTTCACCCCGCTGCTGTACCTGTCCGAGGACCAGGCCCGCTACAACGTCTACGACTCCCTGCTGTCCGAGTACGCGGCGATGGGCTTCGAGTACGGCTACTCGCTGGCCCGCCCGGACGCGCTGGTGATGTGGGAGGCCCAGTTCGGCGACTTCACCAACGGCGCCCAGACGGTGGTGGACGAGTTCATCTCCTCCGCCGAGCAGAAGTGGGGCCAGACCTCCGGCGTCACCCTGCTCCTGCCGCACGGCTACGAGGGCCAGGGCCCGGACCACTCCTCCGCCCGCCCGGAGCGGTTCCTCCAGCTGTGCGCGCAGAACAACATGACGGTCGCGATGCCGACCCTGCCGTCGAACTACTTCCACCTCCTGCGGTGGCAGGTGCACAACCCGCACCACAAGCCGCTGGTCGTCTTCACCCCGAAGTCGATGCTGCGCCTGAAGGCCGCGGCGTCGAAGGCGGAGGAGTTCACCACGGGTCAGTTCCGTCCGGTCATCGGTGACGCGTCGGTGGACCCGACGGCGGTGAAGAAGGTCGTCTTCACCGCGGGCAAGGTCTACTACGACCTGGACGCCGAGCGCCGCAAGCGGGGCGTGACGGACACGGCGATCATCCGCCTCGAACGGCTGTACCCGCTGCCGGGTGCCGAGCTCCAGGCGGAGATCGCCAAGTACCCGAACGCGGAGAAGTACCTGTGGGCCCAGGAGGAGCCGGCGAACCAGGGCGCGTGGCCGTTCATCGCCCTGAACCTCATCGACCACCTGGACCTGGCGGTCGGCGCGGACATCCCGGCCGGCGAGCGCCTGCGCCGCATCTCCCGTCCGCACGGCTCCTCTCCGGCCGTCGGTTCCGCGAAGCGGCACCAGGCGGAGCAGGAGCAGCTGGTGCGCGAGGTGTTCGAGGCGTAACCGCTCCCGCGCGTCGTACCTGACCGGGCCGCACCCCCTGAACGGGGGTGCGGCCCGGTCGTTTCGGCGCACCTATCCTTGACCACATGTACTTCACAGACCGTGGCATCGAAGAGCTGGAGAAGCGGCGGGGCGAGGAGGAGGTCACCTTCGAGTGGCTGGCCGAGCAGCTGCGGACCTTCGTCGACCTGAATCCGGACTTCGAGGTGCCGGTGGAGCGGCTGGCGACCTGGCTGGCCCGGCTGGACGACGAGGACGACGAGTAGAGACCGACCTCCGTTCGGTGCGGGGCGCCCCCTTGGGGGCGCCCTGTTCGCTTTTCGGGGGCCTGCCATCGCCTCACCGGAACGAGTGTCTTGACTTCCCGCGAACGCGATATATCGTGGATGCAGGCGACGCGATATGGCGTGTCGCGTCCCGTCCGGGGAGGTCTGCACCATGTCCGAGTGGTCCGTCGGTGAGCCCAGGAAACTCACCTTCGACGAGCCGGTGACCGCACTCAACGTCCGCATCGTGCACGGAACGGTGAACGTCGTGGGTGCCGACGAGGGTCCGGCCCGCCTGGAGGTCTCGGAGATCGAGGGGCCGCCCCTGGTCGTCACCCAGCAGGGCGGGACGCTGACGGTGGCGTACGAGGACCTGCCCTGGAAGGGCTTCCTCAAGTGGCTGGACAACAAGGGCTGGCGGCGCAGCGCCGTGGTCTCCGTGGCCGTTCCGGCGAGCGCGCGCGTGGAGCTGGGCGTGGTCGGTGCCGGAGCGATGGTCTCGGGGATCGACGGACGCGCCGAGGTCAAGGGCGTCTCCGGGGACACCACCCTGGTCGGCCTGACGGGCCCGGTGCGCGCGGACACCGTGTCGGGGAACGTGGAGGCGCAGGCCCTCTCCGGTGATCTGCGGTTCAACTCGGTCTCCGGCGACCTGACGGTGGTCGACGGTGCCGGTCCCTCGGTCAGGGCGGACTCGGTGAGCGGGTCGATGGTCGTCGACCTCGACCCGGCGGGCGGCCCCACCGACGTCAGCCTGACCAGCGTCTCCGGTGAGATCGCCATCCGGCTCCCCCACCCGGCGGACGCACGGGTGGACGCGAACACCGCGAGCGGGACGGTGTCCAACGCCTTCGAGGACCTCAAGGTCGGCGGCCAGTGGGGCGCCAAGCGGATCACCGGCCGCCTCGGCGCGGGCAACGGCCGGCTGAAGGCGACCACCGTCTCCGGTTCCATCGCGCTGCTGCGGCGCCCGCCTGCGGAGGACGGACCGTGGGAGGCGGAGCCGCGGGACGTCCGCCCGGGCGAGGATTCCAGCGGCGGCACCGCCGGCGACACGACCGGCAAGGCCGATGGCACGACCGACAAGAAGGTGCTCTGACATGCCTCCCGTCTTCGCCCACGGCCGTCTGCGCCTCTACCTGCTCAAGCTGCTCGACGAGGCCCCGCGCCACGGCTACGAGGTGATCAGGCTGCTGGAGGAGCGCTTCCAGGGCCTGTACGCCCCCTCGGCGGGCACGGTGTATCCGCGGCTGGCCAAGCTCGAGGCCGAGGGCCTGGTCACGCACACCACCGAGGGCGGCCGCAAGGTGTACGCGATCACGGACGCGGGCCGCGCCGAACTGGCCGACCGCAGTGGTGAACTGGCCGACCTGGAGCTGGAGATCCGCGAGTCCGTCGCCGAGCTCGCCGCGGAGATCCGCGCCGATGTGCGCGGCGCCGCCGGCGATCTGCGGCGCGAGATGCGCGCGGCGGCGTCCCAGGCCCGGGAGGGCACCGGGGAACACGGAGAGCACGGCGAGCACGGCAAGGCCGACGACAAGGAGGCCTGGCAGGCCGCCAAGGAGGAGATGCGGCGCGTCAAGCAGGAGTGGAAGGAGCAGGCACGGCGCGCGAAGGAGGAGAGCCGCAGGGCGCGCGACGAGGCCCAGCGGGCCCGGCGGCAGGCCAAGGAGGCTCAGGAGCGGGCGCGGACCCAGGCGCAGGAGGAGTTGCAGCGCATCGCCAAGCGGGTCCAGGAGCAGGTGCAGGACCACTTCAACCGGGGCGACTGGCCCACGGGGGTACGCGAGGGCCTGACCGAACTCGCCAAGGAGTTCGGCGACTTCGGCAAGGACTACGTCGGCCGCACCACGGCCCGCCCCGAGTACTCCACGACCCCGGAGGACTTCCCGGCCGACTACGAACCGGCCTGGGCGCACGAGGACCTCACCGGCGACCCGGCCCGCGACCTGGACCGTCTCCTGGACCGCTTCCGCGACGACATCCGCGACACGGCCCGGGACAACGGCATCACCGCCGACCAGCTCCGTGAGGCCCGCCGTCATCTGTCCACGGCGGCGGCCCACATCGCCTCGCTCCTGCACCGCCCGAAGGTCTGACGGCCGCCCGCCGGCCCACTCGGGCGGCCGCCCCTCGACTCAACCGGCCGCCCGCGCCTGTCCCCCGCCGTACAGCACGCGGGTCACCGACTCGTAGGTCACGCCGTGGTCGGCGAGGGCCTCGGCGGGCACGCCCGAGCGGACGGTCAGGGCGAGGAGGATGTGCTCGTCGCCGATGTGCCGGTCACGGTGGGCCACCGCCGAGCGCAGGGCCTTCTCAAGGGTGTCCTTGGCGCTCCGGCCGAAGGTGCGGCGGCCCGGCCAGGCACCGTTGCCCTGCCGATCGCCGGACATCGCCCCGACGCCGTGCGCCTCCTCCACCCGGGAGACGATCTCGGAGACGTCGATGCCCAGGCCCGCGAGGGCGTCGGTGTCGGCCCGGGACAGGCCGGCGCGCCGCCGCGCGTCGTGCAGTGCCTGCCGCACGGGCTCGCCGCGCTCGTCGAGCCCCAGCGCCGCCAGCGCGAAGGACCCACGGCTGCCCTCGCGGTCGAGAAGGGCGAGCAGCAGGTGCTCGGCGTCCACGGTCTGCGCTCCCGCGTCCTCGGCGTACTCCACCGCACCCCGCACCACGGCCCGGGCGTCCTTCGTGAACCGTTCGAACATCACTGCCTCCCGTACTTCTTGTGCACGGCCTGCCTGCTCACTCCGAGCTCGGCGGCGATCTCCTGCCACGACCAGCCCTGGTTGCGCGCACTGCGCACCTGTACCGCCTCCAGCTGCTCGAGCAGCCGACGCAGCGCGGCGACGGCCCGCAGCCCGACTCGGGGATCGCGGTCGCCTGCGCGCTCGGCGAGATCCGTTGCTTCGGTCATGCTGTCAACCTACATTGACACCTCGAGGGTCGTCAACCATGGTTGACACATCCGGGGGGCGGAGACGCCCGGGTGCAGGCAGACGAACGGCGGGCCCGGAAGATGCCCGGACCCGCCGTTCGGAGAACAGGTGGCGGGAGTCAGGAGTTGGTGAGCACGACCTTGCCGAAGTGGCCGCCCGACTCCAGCCGTTCGAAGCCCTCGCGGGCCCGGTCGAGCGGCAGCACCTCGTCGATGACGGGACGGACCCCGGTGGCGGCGCAGAAGGACAGCAGGTCCTCCAGTTCGTCCTTGGTGCCCATGGTCGAGCCGACGACCTTCAGCTCCAGGAAGAAGATGCGCGTCAGCTCGGCGTGGGACGGCCGGTCGCCGCTCGTGGCCCCGGAGATGACGATCGTGCCGCCGGGCCGCAGCGACTTGACCGAGTGCGACCAGGTGGCCGCGCCGACGGTCTCGATCACCGCGTCCACCCGCTGCGGCAGCCGCGCCCCCGGCTCCAGCGCCTCCACGGCGCCCAGCTCCACCGCGCGCCTGCGCTTGGCCTCGTCCCGGCTGGTGGCGAACACCCGCAGCCCGGCCGCCTTGCCGAGCACGATCGCGGCCGTGGCGACACCGCCGCCGGCGCCCTGGACGAGTACGGAGTCGCCGGGACGCACGCCGGCGTTGGTGAAGAGCATGCGGTACGCCGTGAGCCAGGCCGTGGGCAGGCAGGCGGCCTCCTCGAAGGAGAGCTCCTTGGGCTTGGGCAGGACGTTCCAGGTCGGCACGGCCACCTGTTCGGCGAAGGTGCCCTGGTAGCGCTCGGTGAGGATGGACCGGGGCTCCCCGGGCCCGACCCCGTACCCGCTCTGTCCGATCACGGAGTGCAGGACGACCTCGTTGCCGTCCGCGTCGACGCCGGCGGCGTCGCAGCCGAGGATCATGGGGAGCTTGTCCTCGGACAGCCCCACCCCCCTCAGCGACCAGAGGTCGTGGTGGTTCAGTGAGGCGGCCCTGACGTTGACCGTGCTCCAGCCGGGTCGGGTCTCGGGGGCGGGGCGCTCCCCCGACTCCAGGCCGCTCAGCGGCTGGTCGCGGTCGATTCGGGCGGCGTAGACAGCGAACATGACCTTGACCCTAGGGGTGCGCCCCGGCCGGCGGAACCACGCACCTCTGTGACCCTCACCCTCTTGCCAGGCAGGAGAGCGCCGGGCAGGAGGACAAGAGAAAACGGCCCCGCCCTCGGGGGACGGGGCCGTTCGGGCCTGCTCAGCGACGCGCCACACCCTCGGCACGCGCCGCGGCGGCCACCGCCGCGGTCACGGCCGGGGCCACCCGCTCGTCGAACGGCGAGGGGATCACGTAGTCCGCGGCGAGGTCGTCCCCGACGACCCCGGCCAGCGCCTCGGCCGCCGCGATCTTCATTCCCTCGGTGATCCGGGACGCCCGCACCTGGAGCGCGCCCGCGAAGATGCCGGGGAAGGCCAGAACGTTGTTGATCTGGTTGGGGAAGTCCGAGCGCCCGGTCGCCACGACCGCCGCGTACTTGTGCGCGACCTCGGGGTGCACCTCGGGGGTCGGGTTGGCCATGGCGAACACGAAGGCGCCCTCGGCCATCGACGCCACGGCCTCCTCCGGCACCGTGCCGCCGGAGACGCCGATGAAGACGTCGGCGCCGGCCAGCGCGTCCTCCAGGGAACCGCTGATCCCGGCCTTGTTGGTGAACTCGGCCACCTCGCGCTTGACCTGCGTCAGGTCCGTACGGTCGGCCGACACCACGCCCTTGCGGTCGGCGACCGCGACATCGCCGATACCGGCCTCGATCAGCATCTTGGCGATGGCCACACCGGCCGCGCCCGCGCCCGAGATGACGGCCCGCAGGTCCCCGATCGCCCGCCCGCTCAGCCGGGCCGCGTTGCGCAGCGCCGCGAGGGTCACGACCGCCGTGCCGTGCTGGTCGTCGTGGAAGACCGGGATGTCCAGACGCTCCTGGAGCCTGCGCTCGATCTCGAAGCACCGGGGGGCCGAGATGTCCTCCAGGTTCACGCCGCCGAAGGACGGCGCGAGGCGCACCACGGTCTCGACGATCTCGTCGACCTCGGTGCAGTTCAGCGCGATCGGCACCGCGTCCACGCCGCCGAACTGCTTGAACAGGATCGCCTTGCCCTCCATCACCGGGAGGGAGGCTTCGGGGCCGATGTCACCGAGCCCCAGTACGGCCGTGCCGTCGGTCACGACGGCGACCACGGACGACTTCCACGTGTAGTCGTGGACCAGCTCGGGCTGCTCCGCGATGGCCGAGCACACGCGCGCGACGCCGGGCGTGTACGCCAGGGACAGGTCGTCCTTGTCGCGGACGGGCACGGTGGCCTGCACGGCCATCTTGCCGCCGCGGTGCAGCGCGAAGGCCGGATCGAAGGAATCGAGCGGCTCTGCCCCGCCGTCCTGATCCGTACCGCTGTCGCTGCGAGGATTGACGATCTCCGCTGCCACTTCGTTTTACCCCTTAAGTGTTCATGGTTTGAGGGTTGCCGCTCCTGGTGAGGAGCGGGCGGGACCGCGCACGGACCGTGAGTGATGCCTTCGGTCCCCTGCGCGACGAGCGCGCCGCACACGCGCTCTGAGCCCCGGATGAGGGGTGTAAAGAACCTTCTTACCGGACGACCGGCGTCAACGACGAGTCCATAACGCCAAGGTCACATGACGGAGGCGCGGCACTTGGCCCAATATGGGGACAACTCGCCGTCGAATGCCCGACAAAGCCGCAACCGCACTCAAACATCATGCCCCAGCAGACCGCATCCTGAGACGGGCCGGAGATCTTCCGGCCGAAAGAAGGCATTCCCGCAGATGGTCCGGCTTTGCCGAAGCCGCTCCGCGCGGTTCGGGGGTCACCCGTTATCCGATTTTGACATGGCGACTCCCCTGAATGGCGCAGCCCGAATGGCAAGATGCGGTCAATCACACGAGGTCGCAACACCCGAAGGTGTGTGTTCTCGTCGCCCCGTCGGCAGCTCCATCCATCAGCCGGAGGAACCACAATGACCGCACGCTCCACCCGTCGTACGACCGCCGCGCACTCCCGGCTAGCTGCGGTCGGTGCGATCGTGGTCACCGGCGCCCTGATCCTCACCGGCTGCGGTGACCAGACGAAGGACAAGAAGGAGTCCTCGGGCAGCGGCTCGGCGAACGCGGCCCCGCTGGCCGACAAGCTCCCGGCCCAGATCCGCGACAAGGGCGTCATCAGGGTCGGCTCCGACATCGCCTACGCACCGGTCGAGTTCAAGGACAACACGGGCAAGGTCGTCGGCATCGACCCGGACCTCGCGGCCGCGATGAGCAAGCAGCTCGGCGTGACCTTCAAGTTCGAGAACGGCACCTTCGACGCCCTGCTCACCGGTCTGCGGTCCGACCGCTACGACATCGCGATGTCGGCGATGACGGACAACAAGAGCCGTCAGGAGGGCATCGACCCCACCACGAACAAGAAGGTCGGCGAGGGCGTCGACTTCGTCGACTACCTGACCGCCGGTGTCTCGATCTACACCCGCAAGGGCGACACCAGGGGCATCACCACCTGGGCCGACCTGTGCGGCAAGAAGCTCGCCGTGCAGCGCGGCACCGTCTCCGAGGACCTCGCCAAGGCCGAGGCGAAGAAGTGCCCGGGCGGCAAGACGATCTCCATGCAGGCCTTCGACGACAACCAGCAGGCCGAGACCCGCCTGCGCTCCGGTGGCGCCGACGCGGTCTCCGCCGACTTCCCGGTCGCCGCGTACGCGGTCAAGACCTCCGGCGGCGGCAAGGACTTCGAGCTGGTCGGCGAGCAGGTCGATGCGGCCCCGTACGGCATCGCGGTCGGCAAGAGCAGCACCCAGCTGCGCGACGCGCTGCAGGCCGCACTGAACGCGATCATCCAGAACGGCGAGTACCAGAAGATCCTGGAGAAGTGGGGCGCTCAGGACGGTGCCGTCAAGGAGTCCGTCATCAACGGCGGCAAGTGACCGCCTCCGAGCGGCCGCTGAGAGGCAATACCCGTGACTGCTGACATCGACAAGACGGCGGGGCCCAAGGACACACCCCCGGCCGGATCACAGGCCATCAGGGCCATCCCGGTCCGGCACTACGGGCGGTACGTCACCGCCGTCGTCGCCATCGCCATCCTCGTCGCGATCATCTACGCGTTCGGCCAGGGCAAGATCAACTGGCACGCGATTCCGGACTACTTCTTCGACGACCGGATCATGACCGGCGTCGGCAAGACCCTCCTGCTGACGGTCCTGTCGATGCTGATCGGCATCGTCGGCGGCATCATCCTGGCGGTGATGCGCCTGTCGAAGAACCCGGTGACCTCGGCCATCGCCTGGTTCTACATCTGGTTCTTCCGCGGCACGCCGGTCCTGGTCCAGCTGTTCCTGTGGTTCAACCTGGGGCTGGTGTTCGACTACATCAACCTCATGCCGCTCTACAAGGACTCCTGGTCGAACTTCATGACGCCGATGCTGACGGCGCTGCTCGGCCTCGGTCTGAACGAGGCGGCGTACATGGCGGAGATCTGCCGCGCCGGTCTGCTCGCCGTCGACGAGGGCCAGACCGAGGCCGCCCACGCGCTGGGCATGAGCCACGGCAAGACCCTGCGCCGGATCGTCATTCCGCAGGCCATGCGGGTGATCGTGCCGCCGACCGGCAACGAGGTCATCAACATGCTCAAGACGACGTCGCTCGTGGCGGCCGTCCAGTATCCGGAGCTGTTCCGCTACGCCCAGGACATCGGCCAGGTCTCCGGCGCCCCGGTGGAGATGTACTTCCTCGCCGCCGCCTGGTACCTGATCATGACCTCGGTGCTGAGCGTGGGCCAGTACTACATCGAGCGGTACTACGCCCGCGGCTCCAGCCGCAGCCTGCCGGCGACGCCGTGGCAGAAGGTCAGGGCGCACCTGACGTCCTTCTCCAGCAGGAAGGTCACGGCATGACCGACAAGCTCACCGAGCAGGACACCACCGTGCGCGACTCCGGCGTCGCGATGGTGAAGGCCGAGGGCGTCCACAAGTCCTTCGGCCAGCTGGAGGTGCTCAAGGGCATCGACCTGGAGGTCAGGCCCGGCGAGGTGTTCTGCCTCATCGGCCCCTCCGGCTCCGGCAAGTCGACGTTCCTGCGCTGCATCAACCACCTGGAGAAGATCAACGCGGGGCGGCTGTACGTCGACGGCGAGCTCGTCGGCTACCGCCAGCAGGGCGACAAGCTGTACGAGCTGCGCGACCGCGAGGTCGCCCTGAAGCGCCGGGACATCGGCATGGTCTTCCAGCGCTTCAACCTGTTCCCGCACATGACCGCGCTGGAGAACGTCATCGAGGCGCCGGTCCAGGTCAAGGGCGTGAACAAGGGCGAGGCCAGGGACCGCGCCGTGCAGCTGCTGGAGCGCGTGGGCCTGGCCGACCGTGCGGGGCACTACCCCTCGCAGCTCTCCGGCGGCCAGCAGCAGCGGGTGGCGATCGCCCGCGCCCTGGCCATGGACCCCAAGCTCATGCTGTTCGACGAGCCGACCTCGGCGCTCGACCCGGAGCTGGTCGGTGACGTCCTCGACGTCATGCGCGACCTCGCCGAGTCCGGCATGACGATGGTCGTCGTCACCCACGAGATGGGCTTCGCCCGCGAGGTGGGCGACAGCCTGGTCTTCATGGACGAGGGCGTGGTGGTGGAATCCGGCCATCCGCGCGAGGTCCTGACGAACCCGCAGCACGAGCGCACGCAGTCGTTCCTGTCGAAGGTGCTGTAGCAGGACGCGAACGACGGCGGACGAGGACGGACGAGGGGCGGTACGGGAGGGATCCCGTACCGCCCCTCCCGTGTGCGGTGCGCGCGAGTCCTACTTGAGGGCGAGCAGCAGCGTGTCCGACGGCGAGCACCACACCGGGCGGGCCTCCGTGAAGCCCTGGTCGCGCAGTACGCGCGCGTGCCAGGCGGCGGACGGCATGTCCCCGTCGGCGTGCTCGCCGTAGATCTCGTAGCGGCGGGCCGTCGGTTCGGCCAGCACCGGGTCCTTGGCGGCCAACTGCCACCACTCGGCCCAGTCCAGGGCGCCGGCCCGCTTGGCCTGTTCCATGCGCGCGTGCCGCTGGGCGCGTTCGGCCGCGTTGATCCTGGGGGTGGTCTCGTCGATCATGTGGTCCGCGTTCATGAAGACACCACCGTCGCGGACGAGTTCCGCGACCCGGCCGTAGAGGGCGGCGAGAGGTTCGCTGTGCAGCCAGTGCAGGGCCGTGGCGGTCAGGACGGCGTCGTAGGAGTCGTACGGCAGCTTCGCCGGCCAGTCGGGGGCCTTGAGGTCCGCGGTCACGAAGGAGACCCGCTCGTCGCCGTCGAAGGTGCCGCGCGCGATGGCGAGCAGCGCCGGGTCGAGGTCGACGCCGGTGCTGGTGGCCCCGGGGAAGCGGGCGAGCAGCCGGGCGGTGATGCTGCCGGTGCCGCAGGCGAGGTCCAGGACACGCGGAGCGGTGCCGACGAGCGCCTCGACCATGTCGAGCATGATGCGGAAGCGTTCCTCGCGGTCGGGCATGTACCACTCCTGCTGGCGGTCCCAGCTCTCCTGCCAGGCGGCCCAGTCGGCCCCCTCCGCGGTGATGCCCGTCCTCGTGTCCGTCATCGCAGCCCTCCCTGCCCACGTCACGTAATACCCTTGAAGGCCAGCCGTCTGTTACCCGACCGTCCCCCGACCATAGAGCGCCTCCGTAAGGACTACAAGTGGAACTGGCCTATTACTCGGATTACGCCGTACGGCTCGTCAACAGCGAGGAACCGGCCCGGGGCAAGGACACTCTGACCTCGGTCGACGCGGTCCGGGACCTGTTCGGCGCCAACGCCTCCGCGGCCCGTCGGGCCACCGACGCCGATGTCACGCGCTTCCGCTCGGTGCGGGCCCGGCTGCGCTCGGTCTTCGAAGCGGCCGACCAGGGCGACGAGACGCTCGCGGTGGCCCTGCTGAACTCCCTGCTGCTGGAGTTCCCCGTGAGCCCGCAGATCTCGGGACACGACCACCGCGACGACGACGGCCGCCCGCTGTGGCACATGCACCTGGCGGACCACCCGTCCAACGCGACCGCCGGCTACGCGGCGATAGCGGCGATGGGGCTGGCCTTCCACCTCACGGAGTACGGCGTCGACCGCCTCGGCCTGTGCGAGGCCGCGCCGTGCCGCAACGCCTACCTGGACACCTCCACCAACCGTTCGCGCCGCTACTGCTCCGACCGCTGCGCGACCCGCGCGAACGTCGCCGCCTACCGGGCCCGCAAGCGCCTGGAGGCCGACCGGTCGGTGAACACGGGCCGGGCCGCCGACAGCGCCCAGCGCACCAGCGCCAGCGGCGAGCGCTGAGCGCGTCCGCGCGGCCGGTAGCGGAACCGCACCTTGCCCAGAACCAGGTCCTCGGGCACGGTCCCGTAGTCGGTGCTGTCCCCGCCCGCGTACGCGTTGTCGCCCAGCACCCACCAGCCGCTGTCGCGCCGCTCCGAGGCGCGCTTGACGACCAGCAGGTCCTGCTGGAACGGATGCCGCAGGACCACCACGTCACCGGGCCGGATCAGGGCGCCGTACTGCACCACGAGCCGGTCCCCGTGGTGCAGCGTGGGCACCATGGACGGCCCGGTCACCTCGGCCAGCCCGAAGGGCAGTACGGCGCCCCTGCGCTCGGTCTCCTGCGACAGCTCCGGCATCCCCGGCACCTCCCCGGTCACGTTCCTCCACCAGTCTCAGTCTCACCCCGGACTTTTGTCCTAAGCCCTAGGGGGCACTCGCGAAAACACGCCTGGCAGGGAGTAATGTCCCACCTGAGAAGACGATCACGAGGAAGGATGGCTCCATGCTTTCCCGCCTGTTTGCCCCCAAGGTCAAGGTCAGCGCGCACTGTGACCTTCCCTGCGGTGTGTACGACCCGGCCCAGGCCCGCATCGAGGCGGAGTCGGTGAAGGCCGTCCAGGAGAAGATGGCCGCGAACGACGACCCGCACTTCCAGGCGCGCGCCACCGTCATCAAGGAGCAGCGCGCCGAGCTGGCCAAGCACCACGTCTCCGTGCTGTGGAGCGACTACTTCAAGCCCCCGCACTTCGAGAAGTACCCGGAGCTCCACCAGCTGGTCAACGACACGCTGAAGGCCCTCTCCGCCGCCAAGGCCTCGACCGACCCGGCCACGGGCCAGAAGGCGCTGGACTACATCGCCCAGATCGACAAGATCTTCTGGGAGACCAAGAAGGCCTGACCTTCGATCACGTTTTCCGACCCGCGGTCTCCTTGACCGCACGGTCCCCAGGCCCGCACCCGGCCCGCAGAAACGCCGCACACGGCGTCCACGCGGCCCGGGTGCGGTCTTTTTCTCCCGCCCACGTGGCCGGTGGCCGGCGTGGCATGCTGGCAAAGTGACGCCCGAGGACCTGGTGCGGCTGCGGCGGGCCCGTGACCGTATGGACCGTGAGTATGCCGAGCCGCTGGACGTGGCCGCGCTCGCGCGGACCGCGCTGATGTCGCCGGGACACTTCCAGCGCAGTTTCCGGGCCGAGTACGGGGAGACGCCGTACGGGTATCTGATGACGCGGCGCATCGAGCGGGCGAAGGCGCTGCTCAGGCGGGGGGACATGAGCGTGACGGAGGTGTGCCTGGCGGTGGGCTGTACGTCGCTGGGATCCTTCAGCTCGCGGTTCACCGAACTCGTCGGCGAGACCCCGAGCGCCTACCGGGCGCGGTCGCACGACGACAGCGCCGTGATCCCGGCCTGCGTGGCCCGGACCTTCACCCGGCCCAGGAGGGCGGGACCGCCGCCCGCGCCCTAGCGTGAAGGCATGGACCTCAAACTGCGCCAGTGCTTCATCGCCGTCGACGACCACGACAAGGCGCTCACCTTCTACCGCGACGTGCTGGGGCTGGAAGTCCGCAACGACGTCGGTTTCGAGGGGATGCGGTGGGTCACCGTGGGGTCGCCGCTGCAACCGGACGTGGAGATCGTCCTGGAGCCGCCCGCGGCGAATCCGGACGCCTCCCCCGCCGACCGGGAGGCCATTGCCCGGCTGCTGGCCAAGGGCATGCTGCGCGGGGTCATCTTCACCACCGCCGACTGCGACGCCCTCTTCGCCCGCGTCCAGGAGTACGGCGCCGACGTCGTCCAGGAGCCGATGGACCAGCCGTACGGGGTGCGCGACTGCGCCTTCCGCGATCCGGCCGGGAACATGCTGCGCTTCCTGGAGCGGTCGGAGGGCGAGCGGTCCTGAGTCCGGCGGGTCCGCGGGGTCAGGGCCTGTCCCGGCCGGTGACGGGTTCGCGCCACATCGGCCACATCCGGGGACCGTCCGGGATGTCGAGGGTGCGGTCGGCGTAGGTGAAGCCCAGGCGTTCGTAGAGCTTCGTGCTGCGCTCGCTGCTGGCCTCCAGATAGGCGGGCAGGCCCTCGCGGTCGCAGCGGTCGAGGACGTGCCGGACGAGGGCGCTGCCCAGGCCCTCCCCCTGGCGGGCCGGTGCGACGCCGATCATCCACAGGTACTCGTGGGCACGGTCCGCCGGATGCGACTCGGCCATCAGCCGGGCGATCTCCTCGACCCGCGCGTTCGCCGGGTCGACGCTCTCGCGCAGCCGCACGGCGTCGGCGGCCTCCTCCCCGCCGTCCCCACCGTCCGGACCGTCGGCCGCCGGCATCGACAGCCACAGCGCGCACGCCGTGCCGTCCTCGGTCACGTCGATCCGGCCCTCGGCGAGCACGATGTCGGTGAAGGCGGCCATCAGCCGGTGGTGGGTCGTCCGGCGGTACTCCCGCTCCGGAAAGACCCAGCCGCTCACCGGGTCGTCCTGGAAGGCCTCGTCCAGCAGCCGCACGACCAGTTCCCGGTCGTCTTCCCCCGCCGCCCGGATCCCCACGCCCATCTTCCGCCCTCTCGGATCAAGTCCCGTTTGATTCACGGGAGTTGAGCCTAAGCGAATGCGGCGGGCCCCGCACACCGTGGGGCAGTACGGGACCCGACGCACCGGAGCCGCCGGCGGCCGTACGGGGTCAGGAGCCGTACGGCCCCGGTGGCTCCGGGGTCTTTCCCGGCAAGGTCAGCTGGTGCGTCTGGTCACGAACTCCGCCAGGGCCAGCAGGCCGCCCGCGTTCGCCGGATCCGGTACGGCGCGGGCCAGGTCGTCCACGGCCCGGGCCATCCGGTCGGCCGCCTGGGCCTGCGCCCAGTCCCGGCCACCGGCCCGCTCCACCACCAGCGTCATACGCTCCTCCTCCCCCTCCTGGTGGGGCCGGGCGTACAGCTCGGCCAGTTCGGCCGCGGCCGGGGTGCCGGAGGTCAGCGCCGCGACCACCGGCAGGGACTTCTTGCGGGCGGCGAGGTCGGCGCCGGCCGGTTTCCCGGTGCGGGCCGGATCGCCCCATATGCCGATCACGTCGTCGATCAGCTGGAAGGCGAGCCCCGCCTGCCGGCCGAAGGCGTCCAGCGCCCCGACCTCCTCCTCGCCCGCTCCCGCGTACAGGGCACCCACGGCACAGGCGCAGCCGAGCAGCGCGCCCGTCTTGGCCTCGGCCATGACGAGCACCTCGGCGAGCGTGACCTCGCCGGGGGCACGCCGTTCCAGGGCGGTGTCCGCCCGCTGGCCCTCGCACAGTTCGACGACGCAGGCCGCGAGCCGGGCGGCGGCGGCCGGTGACGCCGGATGCGGGTTCTCGGCGAGCAGCCCCAGGGCCAGCGCCTGGAGCGCGTCCCCGGCGAGGATCGCGTCGTTCTCGCCGAACACCGTCCACGCCGTGGGCCGGTGCCGTCGGGTGGCGTCCCGGTCCATCACGTCGTCGTGCAGCAACGTGAAGTTGTGGACCAGCTCCACCGCTGCCGCGGCCCGCGCCGCCACCGCCCGCGCGTACGGCCCGCCGAGCGCGGTGGCCGCCGTGAGGACCAGTGCCGGACGGATGGCCTTGCCCCCGTTGCCCGCGGCCGGGCTGCCGTCCGCGTGCTCCCAGCCGAAGTGGTAGCGCGCGATCCGGCGCATCGAGGCGGGCAGGGAGGCGACGGCCGCCCGCAGTTCGGGCTCGACCGACGCCCGGGACCGTTCGAGGATCACCGCCGCGTCGTACCCGTCGTGCCCGTCGAGCGCTGCCGGTCCGCCCGTGCCACCGCCGGCGGCGGGTCGGGGAAGGGTCTCGGCGGAGCCGGGTCCCGTCGGCCACTTGGCCCCGGCGGGCCGGGGCACGCCGGTCGGGCGCCGCGTCGTCTCCGTCATGAACTCAACCATCCGATCCACATCCGATCCCCCGCGAAGAGACCGCGGACGGTGGCGCTTCCCGCAGCCGGAACTGGGCACGTACCCCCCGGGTGTACCCGGCCCGGCGGGCCGGGACACCGGGAGCCGGCGCGCGTGGTCAGCGCCAACGGCCGACCTCGATGTCCTCCAGGACGCCCAGCGCGTCCGGCACCAGCACCGCCGCCGAGTAGTAGGCCGTCACCAGGTACTTGATGACCGCCTGCTCGTTGATGCCCATGAACCGCACGGACAGGCTCGGCTCGATCTCGTCGGGGATGCCCTTCGCGCGCAGCCCGATGACACCCTGGTCGTCCTCGCCGGTCCGCAGGGCGATGATCGAGCTGGTCCGCGCCTCGGTGACCGGGATCTTGTTGCACGGGAAGATCGGCACGCCGCGCCAGGTGGGGATGCGGTTGCCGCCCATGTCGATGGTCTCCGGGACCAGGCCCCGCTTGTTCAGCTCGCGGCCGAACGCGGCGATCGCGCGCGGATGGGCGAGGAACAGCTTGGTGCCGCGCCGCCGGCTGAGCAGCTCGTCCATGTCATCGGGGCTCGGCACGCCGTCGTGCGGGTGGATCCGCTGGTCGTACTCGCAGTTGTGGAGCAGGCCGAAGTCGCGGTTGTTGATCAGCTCGTGCTCCTGGCGCTCCTTCAACGCCTCGACGGTCAGCCGGAGTTGCTGCTCCGTCTGGTTCATCGGCTGGTTGTAGAGGTCGGCCACGCGCGAGTGCATGCGCAGAACGGTCTGCGCGATGCTCAGTTCGTACTCGCGGGGGCTGGCCTCGTAGTCGACGAAGGTGTGCGGGATGTCCGGCTCACCGCTGTGTCCGGCGGCGAGTTCGACCGCCTTCTCCCCGTACTTGTTGGCGCCCTGCTCGGGGATCGAGACCCGCTGCCGGAGGTGGGCGCGCAGCGATTCGGCGCGGTCGGCGACCTGTTCGAAGTCGTGGCGGGAGAGCACGAGGACGGTGCACGCGGTGTCCGCGCGGGCCGTGTACTCCCAGATGGCGTCCGGGTCGAGGAGCGACTGCTCACCGAAGTACGCGCCGTTGGCGAGGACGCCGAGGACCTGGTCGTCGCCGTAGGGGCCGGTGCCGACCTTCTGGACCCTGCCGTGCGCCAGCAGGTACACCTCCTCGGTCTGGTTGCCGAAGGAGGCGATCACCTGGCCCGCCTCGATCTCGCGCTGGCGGCAGCGCCGGGCGAGCTCCGAGAGCACTTCGTCGTCCTCGTAGCCCCGCAGCGCCGGCAGTTCGCCGAGTTCGGCCGGGATGACCTCGACGCGGTCGCCGGTCTTCACGAAGGTGATGCGGCCGTCGCCGACGGCGTAGGTGAGCCGCCGGTTCACCCGGTACGTGCCACCCTGCACGTCGACCCAGGGCAGCATGCGCAGCAGCCAGCGCGAGCTGATCTCCTGCATCTGGGGAACCGACTTGGTGGTGGTGGCCAGGTTCCGCGCGGCCGCGGTGCCGAGGCTCTGCTGCGGCCGGTCCTGCTCCGTGCGGACCTCTTCGCCTACCGACATAGAGAATTGCCTTCCCGCTCATGCCCGGCGCGCTCGGCGCCGTGCATCGATTTGCGTGCGTCAGCCTTCCAGCACGGAGCGTGGTCGTGCTATTACCCGAAAGAGCGGGAATGGATCACCGCCGCCCCGGGCAGAAATGGCGGATTCCCCTTCCGTGACCAGCGGATTCGCGGCTCCCCGGCGGCCGTGCCACCGCCCGGACCGGGCGGGGACAATGGCCGGGTGACCCGCTCCGCCGCCCCCGGCCTCGCCGCGCTGTCCCCCCGGCTGCCCTCGCCCCTCCAGGAGGTCGCCGACGACCGCTTCACCCGTCGCGGCCTTCGGCTGCTCCTCAAGCGCGACGACCTGATCCACCCGGAGCTGACCGGCAACAAGTGGCGCAAACTCGCCCCGAACCTGCGGGCCGCGGCCGGCCGGACGGTCGTGACCTTCGGCGGCGCCTACTCCAACCACCTGCGCGCGACGGCCGCCGCGGGCCGTCTGCTGGACCTGCCGACGGTCGGCGTGGTCCGCGGCCAGGAGCTGGCCGAGCGCCCGCTGAACCCCTCCCTGGCGCGTTGCGTGGCCGACGGGATGCGGCTGCACTTCGTCGACCGGTCGACGTACCGCCGCAAGGCCGAACCCGAGACGCTGGCGGCCCTGCTGCGCGCCGCGGGTGCCGAGGAGGCCCATGTGGTCCCCGAGGGCGGGAGCAACACCCTGGCGGTACACGGCTGCCGGGCCCTGGGCGAGGAACTGGGCGAGCACGCGGACGTCGTCGCCCTGGCCTGCGGCACCGGCGGCACCCTGGCCGGCCTGGCCGCCGGGCTCGCACCCGGCCGGCGCGCCCTGGGCATACCGGTCCTCAGGGGCGGCTTCCTGGCCGCGGATGTCGAGGCCCTCCAGGAGCGGGCCTTCGGCGCCCGCCAGGGCACGTGGTCGCTCGACGAGCGCTTCCACTTCGGCGGCTACGCCCGCGTCCCGGCCGAACTCGATGCGTTCGCCGAGGACTTCACCGTCCGGCACGGCGTACCCGTCGAGCGCCTCTACGTCGCCAAGATGCTGTACGGCCTGGTCACCCTGGCCGGCGAGGGCGCCTTCCCGCACGGGACGACGATCGCCGCGGTCGTCACGGGCAGGCCCTTCCCGGCGCCCGCCTGAGCCGCCCGTCAACCGGGCGCCGCTGCCCGTCCGTCACATCCGCACCCGCCCGAACCACCCCGCCATCACACCCGCACCCGGCACCGGGCACCCGCCTGAGCCGCCCGGGACCCTCGCGCCCCGACCCGGCACCCGGACCACCACCCGGCCTCTGGGAGGCCGCACCCCGTCCTCACCACACCCCCGGCGAGCCGGACGCCCCCCACGCGGCCTCTCGTCCCGGAGGCCCCGCCCGCCCCCTCACGCCGCCTCCCGGTAGGCGGCCGCCTCCTCCAGGTCCAGCCTGCGCAGCAGGATGCGCAGCATCTCGTCGTCGATGTAGCGGCCGTCCCGCAGGCGTACGAAGACCTCGCGCTCGGCGCTGATCACGTCCCGGGACAGCCGGCGGTAGGTGTCGTCGACCGACTCGCCGGTGACCGGGTTGACCTGGCCGAGCCGCTCCCAGACGGAGTTGCGGCGGCGCTCCAGGACCGCGCGGAGCCGGTCGGCGAGCGGCGGGGGCAGGGCGTTGCGCTCGTCGGCCAGGAGTTCGTCCAGGCGCCGCTCGGCGGCCAGGGACGCCTGCGCCTGCGCGTTCGCCTCGGCCAGGGTCTCCGCCCGTACGTCACGGCCGGGGAACTTCAGCACGCGGATCAGCGGCGGCAGCGTCAGTCCCTGCACGACCAGGGTCCCGATGACCGTCGTGAAGGTCAGGAACAGCAGCAGGTTGCGCTTCGGGAAGGGCGTGCCGTCGTGCAGCGTGACCGGGATCGAGAAGGCGATGGCCAGGGACACCACGCCCCGCATCCCGGCCCACGCGGTGACCATCGCGCCCCTCCAGGTGGGGTTCTCCTCGCGCTCCCGGACGCGCCGGGACAGCAGCCGGGGCAGGAACGCCGCCGGGTACACCCATACGAACCGGGCGACGACGACCACCAGGAAGACGGCGACCGCGTACCAGGCGGCCTCGAGCCCGGAGTACGCCCCGAGGCCCTTGAGCTTGAAATTAAACCTTCGGTGATCGTTCGGGGATCGAGTGGTTCACCCACATGGGAATCTGCCGGACATGACGACGACCTCCCTTTCACGC
>NZ_JBIAXS010000029.1:0-124076 GCF_042896885.1 Streptomyces sp. NPDC001231 | reverse complement strand
TGCTCGTGTTGCTCTTCTTGCTCACTACCTGGAACTGCTTCCTCCGGGACCGACCGTCCCAGTATCAGGCTGTCCAGCCCCAGGGGGGAACTTCAAAGCCACCTATCCCCCGCACCGCTGGGCGTTCGAGCAGGGCTACCCGCTCACCTGAAGGCTCGCCAGTTGCGGCGAACCGCTTGCACTCCCGAAGTGGCTAATGCCACTATCCACGAAGTGGCTAAGGCCACTTGGAGGAGAAGGGGGCACGACGTGACGAGTCGGCGGCCGGAGCAGGGTGCGCGGTTAGCTTGCCGGGGGTGTCGGGGGCGCGGGTGGAAGCGCGTCGGCTCCCGAACGGCGCTGGCGCTCTCCACGGCCAATGACCGCAGCCGTGCCACGTCGAAGCGGCGCTGCCTCGACTGCGACGGCAGCGGCAAGGAGTGAGCACGCATGGCTTACACGATTGACCGTTACCCCTGCGAGGACTCACCGCGGCTCGGAGCGATGACCTTGCAGCCTATGCCGGAGTCCGTGCCCCGGGCCCGGCGCTGGTTCCGGAAGTTCATCGCTCCGTACAACCCGGCCTGCTCGGTCGACGACTGCACGCTGATGATCTCGGAGCTGGTGACCAACGCCATCCGCTACGGGAAGTCGGATGATCCCTGGCTGGTGCGGGTCGAGTGGTTCCGCGAGGGAACGACGCTCCGCGTCGAGGTGCACAACCCGGGTTTCCCGGCGAACGTGCGGCTGCGGCACCCGGAAGCGAACGACGCGCACGGGAGGGGACTGCTCCTGGTCGACTCCATCGCCGAATCCTGGCACTCCGGGCCCAGCTACCTCGGCGGAACGGTTGTCTCCTTCGTGGTGGCTGATGCCTGGCCGGCGTGATGGGATAGCCCACCCCTTCTACTGCCGGTGTGCAAGTGTCGCTAGTCTGGTTGACCAGTTGACTTGGCCAATCTCGACAGGCGGCGTTCATGGCGTATGAAGTGGAGCCACCGAAGTACGTGCGCCTTGCGCAGACGCTTCAGCGTCGCATCGAGGACGGCACCTATGCGCCCGGCACTCGTGTACCGAGTGAGAACCAGCTGGTGCAGGCCTTCGGGATGTCCCGCCCGACCGTCGTCCGGGCGCTGGAGCTGCTGAAGCGGGACGGTTGGCTTGAGTCCCGTCAGGGGTACGGCACGATCGTCCGGGGTCGCCCGGAAGTCGTCGAGCAGAAGGACCGGCGGGGGCGTGAGGCGCTGGAGCGCGACGAGTCGCAGGGCGCGGGCCGCCTGGTCGAAGTCGGGCACGTGCCTGTCCCGGCTCGGGTCGCCTCGGCGCTTGGCCTGCCGAAGAGGGCCGACGTCCTCATGCGCCGCTTCCTGGTCGAAGAGGACGGCGAAGCTGTCGAGTTGGTCTCGTCGTACTTCCCCGCCGGCCTGGTCGAGGGCACTGAGCTGGGGTCCGATGAACCCCTGAGCGGGAGTGTCCGCGAACACCTCGAAGCACGGAAGAAAGTCCGCTTCGACCACGTGGTCGAGCGGGTCTCCGCCCGACTGCCCGAGGCTCGTGAAGCCGAGCTGCTGGATCTGCCGGACGGCGTTCCCGTGCTGAGCGTCCTGGTCGTCGCCTGTGACGCCTCCGGCCGATCCTTGCAGGTCTCTGACGTGCTCCTTCCGGCTGACCGGCAGGAACTTGAAGACACCTACCGCTTGAGCTGATCCCCCCTGCGGGCGAGATTCCCGCGATGACAGCTTGACAAGTCAACCTGTCATCCCTAGCTTCAAACTTGCTAAGTCAACCTGTCAGGTTGGCGGGTTGATCGACTCTCAGAAGGAGTAATCCCTGTGCGTGTGATCCGCGTTGACGCCTCGACCGCCACGATCCTGCTCACCGAGGCTCCGGCCCCGAAGGTGCGCGATCGGCAGACCGGCGAGATCGCCAAGGATGCGGTGACCGGTGAGGCGCTGATGACCGTCGGCGTCGTCTACATCGACGAGGGCGAGTCGTCGCTGATCCAGGTCACCGTTCCGGAGAGCGGAGTGACCGAGGGCCTGACGGTCGGTGCTCCGGTCTCGCTGCCGGGTCTGGTGGCGCGGCCGTGGCAGAGCGTGTTCAACGGCAAGGAGCGGCACGGCATCGCCTACCGGGCGACCGCCGTTGCTCCGGGCGCCTTTCCGATGGCTCAGGCGGGCTGATCGCTGTGACGGACCTGGCGACGTTGGCCGAGCTGGGCGGTTCGCTCGTTGCGATAGGCGGCGCTGCCTACGCCCGGCATGCCTACCCGGCGGCGTACTGGTCCACGGTCGGGCTGCCGCTCTCGGTGGCCCGGCTGCTGGCCTCGTACTCCTCGACCATGGACGCCTGCGGCCTGACCGTGGAGCCGTCCCGGTGGCGGGCGCTGGCTGTCCGGGCGACCACCCGCCGTGAAGTCCGGCCGGTGCCTCCTCGTCGGGGCATCATCCGGCCCACCACGACCGGCCTGCGCATGCGGCTGCGGCTGGCTCCGGGCCAGGAGCCGGCGGACGTGGCGGCCTCGGCCGAACGTCTCCGGCACGCCTGGGGTGTCCACGTCGTCCACGTGCGGGACATCAAGCCGGGCGTCGTCGAACTGCGGCTCGTCGGCTTCGATGTGCTGCGGAAGGTGCGGATGCCCCGTCGGCTCAACGGCGGCCCGCTTCAGGTCCCGGTGGCGTTACGGGAGGACGCGACTGCGTTCGTGCGGGACTACCGGACCGTTCCGCATGAGCTGGTGCTCGGCGCCACGCTCTCGGGCAAGTCCATGTACCTGCGGAACCTGCTGACCGCGCTTGCGGCTCAGCCGGTGGTCCTGGTCGGCATCGACTGCAAGCGCGGGGTCGAGCTGGCGCCCTTCGGGCCTCGGCTCTCCGCCCTGGCGACCGACCCGGACCAGGCGGCTGAGCTGCTTCCCGCGCTCGTCAAGGAAATGGAGGACCGATACGACCTGATCAAGGCCCGGCAGGGCATCGCGCCCGGCACCCCGGAGGAGCTGATCACCTCGGACATCTGGGGACTTCCTGAGGACGAACGTCCCGCTCCGATCGTGCTGTTCATCGACGAGGTGGCTGAACTCTTCCTCGTCGCCACGCGGAAGGAGGAGGAACGGCGGGACGAGATGGTCACCCAGCTCATCCGGCTCGCCCAACTCGGCCGGGCCGCCGGGATCTATCTCGAAGTGTGCGGGCAGCGTTTTGGGGCCGAGCTGGGCAAGGGCGCGACCATGCTCCGCGCTCAGCTCACCGGCCGCGTCTGCCACCGCGTGAACGATGAAGCCTCGGCCAAAATGGCCCTCGGCGACATCGCCCCTGAGGCCGTCTTGGCGGCCTGCGCCATCGCCCCCGAGCTGCCCGGCCTGGCCGTCGTCGGCGACACCTCCGGCGGCTGGTCCCGCATCCGTACCCCCTACCTCTCCCTCGCCGACGCTGCGGCCACCTGCCGCGCGACGGCGGACCTCGCCCCCGACGTGCCGGCGCTCGATCCCTTCCGGCCGTACGTCCCGCCGATGCCGGTGGAGGCGTCCGGGCCCGTGGCCACGGCTCGCCCGGTCACCGAGTAAGCGCACCCCGTCCACGGCCGGCACGGCCGTCCCGTGCCACGTCCCTACCCCCTCCATGCCCGGAATCGGAAGGAGTCGCGCTGTGCGTGCCCTGCCCGTCCGCCTCGACGCCGTACTCGTCCAAGCGCTGATCGCCGCCGCGCTGTCCTTCGCCCACCTGCACGACCTGGCCGCGGCTGCCGGACAGCACGGCTGGAAGGCCTGGGCCTATCCGGTCTCCGTCGACCTGCTGCTGGTGGCGGCCTGGCGGCGGCTCCGCTCCGGCGGGGCGAAAGCGGCCGGATGGTGCTGGTTCCTCGTCGCCCTGACCGCCTCGCTCGGCGCCAACGTCGCCACGGCCGGGCTGCTCGACCTGGGCGCCGTACCGGCCTGGCTGCGCATCCTCGTCGCCGGATGGCCCGCGGTCGCCTTCCTCGGCGGGACGCTGCTCGCCCACGGAGCAACCGCAGACGCCCCGATGACGGAGCGCGAGTCGGCCCCGGAACCCACGGCGCCCCAAGCCCCTGCCCCTGCACCCGAGTTGCCCGCTGCGAAGCCGGAAACGGCTCCGCCCTCCACGACCCCGGTTCCGCCGGCGCTCGTCACGCTCGCGCGCAAGGTCGCCGACGAGCACCGAGCCCGGACCGGAACACCCATCGACACCTCGACCCTTCGCGCCCGGCTCGGCGTCCCGCTGCCGCTGGCCGAAGCCATCGCCGCCCAACTCACCTGACCCCGGAGGACTTTCCACCGTGCGCCCGTCCACGCTCCGCGCGCTGCAACGCGCCGCCGAGCTGACCCGACAGAACCGCCTCACCGAAGCCGTGCTCATCGCCGAGCCCGTGATCCTCGCCGCCGACAGCTACGAGGGCGACGAGATCTTGCGCTGGCTGGCCGAGCACGTCACCGACTTCACCGGCGAAGACCCGAAGGAGACCCGCTGATGACCGCCAACCGCCGCTTCCGCAACGTCGCCCGCATCGGCCCCGTCCAGGTCGCCACCTACTACGACGGCCGGGGCCGCGAGAAGCACACCGCGGCCTGCACGGCTCCGCGCTGCGGCTTCGCCACCGACTACGACAGCCGCGCCGCCGCCGAGCTGGCCGCCCGTACCCACCGCTGCGCCGTCCGCTGAGGGGATCCCGTGACCGTCTCGCTGCCGCTCGTCTTCGTCCTGGGCGTCATCGCCTGGGCCGCGATCAAGTTCCTCGGCGTCCGGCTCTGGGTCGCCGTCGTGATCGCGCTGTTCGGCTTCTGGCTCTCGCACACCTTCCTCGCCCCCGCCATCGAGTCCGGCACCCACTCCGGGGTCGACGTCGTCAACGGCACCCACGAGTGACAAGGAGGTCCACAGTGCTCCGCCCCAAGCTGCCCGACATCCCGACTCCGCCGACGACAACCGTCACGCCTCAGCACACGCAGGCTCCGGCCTCCTCGGTCGGCCACCCGGTCGCCCCGTACGTGGGCGTCGGTGTCGGCGCGGTCGCCGTGGTCGTCGTCGGGATCGTGCTCACCGCGCTCCTGGCGGCCCTCGCCGTCTCGGCCGTGTCCGTGGCCATCGCCGCCGTGGTCCTGCGCTCCCTCCTCAGCAGCGCCAACAAGCGCTGACCGGCCGCCGGGGCGGCAAACGCCGCCAAGCATCCCGCCGCCCCGGGGCCGTCCCTCCCAACCGTCGCAACAGCCGAAAGGAACTCCCATCATCACTCGGCAGACTCCGCCCCCGCTGGCGGAACTCTCCATGCTGGCCTCGCTCGGCACCATGCCCGAGCTGGCCCGCCAACTGTCCGGCCTGGGCGGCTGCACCCGCCCCGTACGCCTCGACGGCCACCGCACCGCATACGCGGTCGACACCACGACCGGCGAGATCGGCCGCGTCCTGCACCACCTGGACTCAACGGCCCTGCCCGCCGGTCAGCTCCTCGTCCGCTGCAACAACCGCCGCGCCACCCGGTGCGCGGCCTGCGCCGAGACCTACCGCCGCGACACCTACCACCTGATCACCGCCGGACTCCGCGGCGGCAAGGGCACCCCCGAACGGGTCGCCACCCACCCGCGCGTCTTCGCCACCTTCACCGCTCCCAGCTTCGGCCCGGTCCACAACCGGCCCTCTGGCGGTCGCCCCTGCCGCTGCGGCGTCCATCACGACGACCAGGACCCGGCTCTGGGGACGCCCCTCGACCCGGAGTCCTACGACTACGAAGCGGCCGTCCTGTGGAACGCGCACGCGGGAGCGCTGTGGCGGCGCTTCTCGATCTACCTGCGCCGGGAGGTCGCCAAGCGGGCCGGCCTCACCCAGCGGGCGTTCCGGAGCCATGCCCGGATCTCCTTCGCGAAGGTGGCCGAGTACCAGAAGCGGGGCGCCGTCCACTTCCACGCCGTGATCCGCCTCGACGGTCCGGAGGGCGGCGACTGTCCGCCTCCCGCCTGGGCCACGGCCGAGCTGCTGACCGATGCCATCCGGGCCGCTGCCACCACCGCGCGAGTCGACCGGCCGGTGATCGACGAACGGGCACACTCCTTCGTCTTCGGCCGACAGCTCGACGTCCGCGCGATCCGCTCCGCCGACTTCGACGACGGCCAGGAGCTGACCGAGCGGGCCGTAGCGGCCTACATCGCCAAGTACGCCACCAAGGGCGCCGAGACAGCGACCGGCACCCTGGACCGGCCGATCCGCTTCCTCGCCGAGCTGGTCCAGGCCCGGATCACCGAACACGCCCGGCGCATGATCCGCACCGCCTGGACCCTGGGCGCCCGTCCCGAGCTGGCAGACCTCCGCCTGCGGGCCTGGGCCCACATGCTCGGCTTCCGAGGCCACTTCTCCACCAAGTCCCGCCGCTACTCCACCACCCTCGGCGCCCTCCGTGACGCGCGCGCCGACTGGCGCCGGGCCCAAGCGGCCCCGCCCGTCCCGCAGGACGGCGAAACCACGCTCGTCCTCGCGCACTGGGTCTTCGCCGGTACTGGCCTGTCCCGCGCCGAAGCCTGGCTTGCCGAATCCCTCGAACCCGCCCCCGGAACGGAAGGAGAGCCGACCGTATGAATGACCGCTACCTCTCGGTGGACCAGGTCGCCGAGCTGCTCGGTACGACAGCGCGCTTCCCTCGCCGCCTGATCGAGGAGCGGCGCATCCGGTACGTCAAGGTCGGTCGGCACGTCCGTATCCCGGCAAGCGCGGTCGCTGAGTTCATCGAGTCGCACACCGTCGAGCCCGTCAGGCTCCGTCGTGCCGGACTGCGGAGGGCTGCCTGATGGCCAACAAGAAGGGCAGGCGCCGGCGCTTCGGTGCAGTGCGGCAGTACCGGTCTGGTCGCTGGACGGCGTCATACCTCGGGCCCGACGGTGAGCGCATCCGCGCGGAAGAGACCTTCGAGACCAAGAAGGACGCCGAGATCTGGCTGTCTCAGGTTGAGGCGGACCTCAGCCGCGGGGACTGGCGCGCTCCTGATGCGGGGGCGGTCAACTTCCGCGTTTAGCCGAGAAGTGGGTCGAGGAACGGGAGCTGGCCGTTCGGACCGAGGACCTGTACCGGCACCTGCTCCGCCTGCACATCCTCCCGACGTTCGGCGGGTTCGACCTTGACGAGATCACCGCTCCTCGCGTCCGCGAGTGGCGAGCCGAACGGCTCCGCACTACCGGAGCCAAGACCACCGTCGCCAAGGCGTACCGCCTCCTCAAGGGCATTCTTGAGACGGCTGTCGACGACGACCTGATCACGCGCAACCCGTGCCGGATCAAGGGAGCGAGCAAGGAGTTCGCCGCCGAGCGGCGCATCGCCACCGTCGCCCAGGTCGACGCGCTCGCCGACGCGATCGGCATTCGCTGGCGGCTCATGGTCTACCTCGGCGCGTACGGTCCGATGCGGCCTGAGGAGCTGGCCGGTCTCCGTCGCTGTGACGTCGACCTCGACAACCTCGTGATCCGCGTGCGCGTCGCCGAGCCTGAGCGGACCAACGGCAAGCGGGCCCCTGGGCCGACCAAGTCCGATGCGGGCGCCCGTGTCGTCGTGCTCCCGGCCTTCCTGCGGAAGGAGGTGAAGAGGCACCTGGACTGGTTCGCCGAGAAAGGGCCGGACGGGTTGATCTTCGTGGGGGAGAAGGGCGCGGCCTTCCGGCGCACCTCGTTCGGGCGGAAGTGGCGTCGGGCTCGCGCGGTCGCCGGTCTCCCGGACGGCTTCCGCTTCTACGACCTTCGGCACACCGGACACACCCTGTCGACCCGCTCGGGCGCGACCCTCCGGGACACGATGGTGCGCGCCGGCCAGTCCTCCGAGAAGGCGGCGCTGATCTATCAGCACTCCGACGAGGAGCGGCAACGGGAGGTCGCCGCCGGGCTGGACGACCTCGTACGGGCCGAACGTGCGAAGCACCACAACGGCGACCGCGCGCACCACAAGGAGGAGCTATCGGAGGGCTAATGGTGCGGTTGTGGTGCGCGCACCGCCGACCGGTCTAGACAACAAAGAACCCCCGGGTCTCTGACCTGGGGGTTTCGCTTGGAGCGGGTGACGAGAATCGAACTCGCGCTCTCAGCTTGGGAAGCTGATGTTCTACCATTAAACTACACCCGCGTAAGACGCCGGCCGAAGTCCGGGTCCGGCGCTCACTGTACCCCATCCCTGGCCCCCGGTGCTCGAACCGTGGGGCCGGCGTGCGTTCGAAGAGGGGAGCGGCGCTGCGGGGGAACGGAGTTGGGGCGTACGGTGGGGGTGTGCGAGAGGGGTCCTCTGGGGCCGGAGTGCCGTCTGGTGGCACGTCTCTTTGATCCCGTAATGTGGCTTTTGTCGTCAGGCGGCGAGAGGCCAGACGCGGTTCTGGGGAAGGGACTTAAGGGACTTGATGGAGCGCATCGTCCGTTGTGCCGAGGGGCACGTGTTCAGCACCGCTTCGTTCCCGATGCAGCAGGCCGAGCGGCTCGGCCCCGGCCGGCTCATGAGGTGTCCACGGTGTGCCAGGCTCCGCAGTGTGGTGCCCGTGGCACTTCAGAAGCGGTAGCGGAAGTATCGCGGCACCGGCGCGTGGAGTCGTCCTGATTGCGGAGGCTCCGCGCGCCTTGCGTATCCTCGCTACGTGCTTCTCTCAGACAAGGACATCCGGGCCGAGATCGACGCCGGGCGGGTGCGGATCGATCCCTTCGACGAATCCATGGTGCAGCCGTCGAGCATCGATGTGCGGCTGGACCGCTACTTCCGGGTGTTCGAGAATCACCGCTACCCCCACATCGACCCCTCCGTCGAGCAGCCCGACCTCACCCGGCTGGTCGAGCCGGAGGGCGACGAGCCGTTCATCCTGCACCCGGGTGAGTTCGTCCTCGCGTCGACGTACGAGGTCATCACGCTTCCCGACGACCTGGCCTCCCGGCTCGAGGGCAAGAGCTCGCTCGGGCGGCTCGGGCTGGTCACCCACTCCACCGCCGGGTTCATCGACCCCGGGTTCTCCGGGCACGTGACCCTGGAGCTGTCGAACCTCGCGACCCTGCCGATCAAGCTCTGGCCCGGGATGAAGATCGGGCAGCTGTGCATGTTCCGGCTCAGCTCGCCCGCCGAGGCCCCGTACGGCAGCGAACGCTACGGCTCCCGGTACCAGGGGCAGCGCGGTCCCACCGCCTCCCGCTCCTACGTCAACTTCCACCGCACGCAGGTGTGAGGGGCGCCCACGACATGACCGAGATACGAGAGAACCTCACCTACGAGGACTTCGGCGTCGCCGTGCGCGAGCTCGCGCAGACCATCGCCGACGACGGGTACGAGCCGGACATCGTGCTCAGCATCGCGCGCGGCGGTGTCTTCGTCGCCGGCGGGCTCGCCTACGCCCTCGACTGCAAGAACATCCACCTGGTCAACGTGGAGTTCTACACCGGCGTCGGCACCACGCTCGAGATGCCCGTCATGCTCGCGCCCGTGCCCAACGTCATCGACTTCTCCGACAAGAAGGTCCTGATCACCGACGACGTCGCCGACACCGGCAAGACGCTCAAGCTGGTCCGCGACTTCTGCCTGGACACCGTCGCCGAGGTGCGCAGCGCCGTCATCTACGAGAAGTCCCAGTCGCTCGTGAAGTGCGAGTACGTCTGGAAGCGCACCGACGACTGGATCAACTTCCCGTGGTCCGTCTTGCCCCCGTGCCGCAAGGCCGGTACGCCCATCACGCCCTCGAAGGACGCCCTGTAGCGAGAGGCCCGAGAGGCCCCGTAGCGCCGCGTCGAACGTCGTACGGCCCCGCAGCACGTGCTGCGGGGCCGTTCCTGTGCGTGGTCCGGTCAGGCGGTGGTCAGGGCCGCCTGACCGCGGTCGGCCTTCACCGGGCCGGCGGCGGACGGCCGGACGTCGAAGTCGAACATGGCGGTGGGTACGTACAGCGAGCAGCAGGCGTTCGGGATGTCGACGATGCCGCTGATGCGTCCCTCTATGGGCGCGGAGCCGAGCAGCAGGTAGGCCTGCTCGCCGCTGTAGCCGAACCTCTTGAAGTACTCGACCGCGTTGAGGCAGGCACGCCGGTAGGCCAGCGTCGCGTCCATGTAGAAGTTGGTGTCCGTGTCGTGGTCGACGGAGACACCGATGAAGCTGATGAACTCCGTGTAGCGGGGCTCGACGTTACCGGGCATGAACACCGGGTTGGTGGTGATGCCGTACTTCTCCATGCCGCCCTTGATCAGGTCGATGTGGAAGTCGATGAAGCCGCCCATCTCGATCGCGCCGCAGAAGCTGATCTCTCCGTCGCCCTGGCTGAAGTGCAGGTCGCCCGCGGAGAGCTTGGCGTCCTTGACGTACACGGGGAAGAAGGCCCGCGAGCCGCGGGTCATGTTCTTGATGTCCTGGTTGCCGCCGTTCTCGCGGGCCGGCACCGTGCGTGCGCCTTCCGCGGCGATGCGCTGTGCGAGGTCTCCGGTGGCCGTGCCGGCGAGCGCGTTGTTGGCGTCCGGAGGTACGGCGAGAGGTGGGACCCGGTTCGGGTCGGTGTCGATCAGCGCCTTCTCGCGGGCGTTCCAGCGGGCGAGCATCTCGGCGGACGGGGCCGTTCCGAACAGCCCGGGGTGGGTGATTCCGGTGTAGCGGATGCCGGGCAGGTGGCGGGAGACCGCCTGCTGGCCGTGGAAGTTCCAGACGGCCTTGTAGGAGTCCGGGAAGTAGTCGGTCAGGAAGCCTCCGCCGTTGGCCTTGGCGAAGATGCCGGTGTAGCCCCAGCCCTGGCCGGCCGCGTCCCCGCTCTGCTGCGGCACGGGGCCGAGGTCGAGGATGTCGACGACGAGCAGGTCGCCCGGTTCGGCGCCCTCCACGCCTATCGGCCCGCTGAGCATGTGAGGGATGGTCAGGTCGATGTCGCGCACATCGTTGGCGGAGTCGTTGTTGCCGATCTGGCAGTCGGTCCAGTCGCGGCACTCCACGCGGAACTCCGCTCCCGGCTTCACCATGGTGAAGCTGGGGATGTCGGGGTGCCACCTGTTGTGTCCGGGAACGTCCTGCTCACGCATCGACTTGCTCTGGTCCACACTGAAGAGGATTTCGGGCATGACAGCTCCTCACTTCTGATCCGGTGACGTTGGAGCGCCCCCACCATTGGCCGGCGGAGTGGCTTGGGTGGGCTGAGGCGATTGACGGGTGCGCGGCCACAGCCCCACGAACATCAGCACGCCGAAGACTCCCAGGGCGATGGCGGTCTCGGTGGGGTGCTTCCAGTAGCCGGAGAGCAGCAACCCCGCCGGAATGGCACCGGTGACCCAGCCCTCGATCGCGGTGATCCAGCCCGTATAGGTCCTGAGGTGGTCCATCTTGAGACCGAGCAGCAGGAAGAACAGGAACCACAACAAGGCCCAGTAGAGCCAGATGACCCCGAAGGGGTAGTCCTTCAAGAGTCGGAAATTGGCGTACGAATATCCCAGGGCGGCAATTGCCACAAACAATGAGTAATAGCCGACCCCGGTGGTGTCGAGGTCGGCGAGCAGGCCGATTCCCACATAGAGGTAGGTGAAGGCGAACAGGTAGATGCCGGATGCCGCCAGGATCTTCTTGGGGTCGCCGCCGGAGGTGAAGATGAGGTAAGTCGGCGTCACTACCTGCAGTGTTCCCACGAATAGGTTGAACACTGCTCCCGCCCGGGCGTCGACCTTGCCGAGAAGCAGCAACCCATTCATGAAGAGCACCGCACCGACAAAGAGGAGTCCCGCATTTCCCACCGGGACGCACCTCCTGACTCCGCGTGGGGTGGAGACAGTCAGGGACGCGGCAACCGCGAGAGCGAGGGGTGCGGTCGCGGCTCCGGCCTTGTGCGCGGCGGCACTTCGGAGACTACTGCCGGAGCCTCACGGGCCTGCTCCTCCCGTTCGCGGAGGACGGCGGAAGCACTCGAGGCCGTCGACAGGCCGGGCGCGGAGTACAAACGCCTCGCAGCGTCCGCGCAAAAAGGGCAGCCATACGTCTCGGGTGCCGTTCCGATCGTCAATTTCACATCGAAAGGACCGCAATGGCTGCACAGATATTCGTAAGTGGCCATTATCGCTCCGGAAGCCACTGGACGCTCGAACCCGAGTGTGCGGCACGCCTGGAAAAGCGTCTGCCGCAACTGTTTCCTCTCTTCAAGGAGACGTCTCGCCAATGGGCGTGTCAAGTCGGAGAGGGGTCGCCCGTGCCCCTCGCCTGCTCCGGCAGCGTGGTGTGCGCGTCAGTGCATGATCGAGCGGCCGCGTTGATCAGTCGGGTGCCGCAGGGGGCCAGTGGAAGATCCACCGCGAGGGGGAGAGTGAGCCGACTCACTCCGAATTCTGCTGGACGGTTGCGACCGAGACCTTTAGTTTCAGTAAATAGATTGACTTTTCCTTATGCGGAGGCGCCGGCGCCACGCATACTGTCTCGCAGAAAACCAAGGAGGGCGGATCGGTGAGCAACATGGACGCCGTGTGGGTACGAGGCGTGAACGGCATTCAGTTGCATCACGTGACCGACCTTCAGGACGCCGGCAGGTTTTTGGGCAACGCGGCGATGGCGCTGCGGGCCGCACACGTGAGGACCGGCACCGATCAGTACGCCGGCATCGCCGCCGAGCTGAAGAGCCTGGTGGAGCGAGTGCGGGAGCTGGAGGACAAGGCACGGTCGAGCATGCACGACCTGCACTCCACCGACCCCGAGCGGTTCGCCCGCTGCCGGGACGGCCACGAGCCGTGGCCCGGCGAGATCCCGGCGGGGTTCATCCCGCGCCACACCTGCAAGGACGAGTGCCTCTACCACGACCGCGGGGTCGTAGAGGCCGTCATGCAGTGCACCTGCGGGCAGCCGCCGTGCAGGGCGTGTGAGATCGGCGGCAAGCTCTGACGGCAGGAGACGAGCAAGGGGCCCGGCGAATCGTCGCCGGGCCCCTTGTGTGCTGGTGGGCTGCGGGAAGGCCGGAACGCTAGAACGTGCCGAGCTTCACGATCGACAGCAGTGCGATCAGCTGGATCGCCGAGGCGCCCAGGGCCTTGGGCCAGGGCAGGTCGTGGGAGCGGCTGACCATGAGGGTCAGCAGGGCGCCGCACGCGACCCAGGTGGCCCAGCCGAGCAGCTGGACGAAGCCCGCGTCGCCGCCGAGGAACATGGCGACGAGCAGACGCGGCGCGTCCGTGATCGACATGATCAGCATGGACAGGCCGACCGTGGGCTGCCAGGCTCCGTCGCCGCCGAGCTGGCGGGCCAGCGTGTGGGTGACCACACCGAGGATGAAGGAGCTGATCACGATGGCCACGGCGGTGATCAGGACGATCGGGACCGCGTTGGAGAGGGTGGCGTTGATGGCGTCCTTGCGGGCGCCGTCGAAGCCGAAGACCGCGAGCAGTCCGTAGAGGAACGTCACGATGAGGGCGGGGCCCCACATCGTGTAGTCGCGCATCCGGAGGAAGGTCTGGTTGGGGGACAGGACTATGCCCCGCAGCAGGTCCGTCCAGTGCAGCCGGGGGCCGATCGGACCGGCCGGTGCCGAGCCCGCGCGGTAGGTCCCGCTCTGGTTGTAGGGGTCCTCACCGACGGCGAACGCCTGGGTGTGGCCTGGGTTGTTGGCCGCGTACGGGTCGGGGCCGCCCTGCGGGTAGCCGCCGCCGAAGTACTCCGGCTCGCCCTGGCCGCCGCCGTAGCCGCCGCCGTCGGCCTGGGGCCACTGGGCGCCGCCGCCTCCGTACGGCGGCCGCTGCTGCGCCGGGGGATAGCCGTACGAGGGGGCCTGGGGCGCCTGCTGCCCGTACGGAGGTCGTTGGGTTCGCGCTTGCGGGGCCCGGTCGTTCCGGCCGCCGCGTCCGCTCCTGAATCCAGCCACGTCATCGAACGTACCCGAGCCCGGCAAGTCACGTGCGGGGCCGGGTGTTCCGGCAGGGCTTTGGGTCCGAGCTGTGACATCCCTTAAGGGGAGTTCCGGTCGCTTCTCAGGGGCGTTCACGGGGTGTTCCGAGGTGTCGGGCGGGAACTCTCCGGACCACGGAGGCGACCACGGAGGCGCTGAGTGGCGGCCCGGGGGCCACCGGGCAGGATGGGACCATGAGCGTAGTCAAGATCAACGTACTGACCGTGCCCGCCGAGCAGCGCGAGACGCTGGAGAAGCGGTTCGCCTCCCGGGCGCACGCGGTCGAGAACTCCGACGGGTTCGAGTGGTTCGAGCTCCTGCGCCCCGTCGAGGGCACCGACACCTATCTCGTCTACACGCGCTGGCGTGACGAGGAGTCGTTCCAGGCCTGGCTGGAGGGGCCGATGAAGGCCGCGCACCAGGGCGCCGGCGGGGGTGAGGGAGGGGAGAGGCCGAAGCCCGCGGCCACCGGCTCCACCCTGTGGTCCTTCGAGGTCGTGCAGCAGGCCGCGCCCAAGGGCGCGTAGCGCTCCCGGAAACACGGCGACGCCCCCGTGCCCGTACGGACGCGGGGGCGCCGAGCGCGGGACGGCCGGGCCGCCTACTTCACCGGCGCGGGCTCCGGCTCGCTCTCGTCGGCCGCCTCGCCCGCAGGGTCGACCGGCGTCCGGACGGAGTCCAGCAGGAGCTGGGCGACGTCCACGACCTGGATGGACTCCTTGGCCTTGCCGTCGTTCTTCTTGCCGTTCACGGAGTCCGTGAGCATGACCAGGCAGAACGGGCAGGCCGTCGAGACGATGTCCGGGTTCAGCGAAAGGGCCTCGTCGACGCGCTCGTCGTTGATGCGCTTGCCGATCCGCTCCTCCATCCACATCCGGGCGCCGCCGGCGCCGCAGCAGAAGCCGCGCTCCTTGTGGCGGTGCATCTCCTCGTTCCTGAGGCCCGGGACCTTGCCGATGATCTCGCGCGGAGGCGTGTAGATCTTGTTGTGGCGGCCCAGGTAGCAGGGGTCGTGGTAGGTGATGATGCCCTCGACCGGGGTGACCGGGACCAGCTTGCCCTCGTCCACCAGGTGCTGGAGCAGCTGGGTGTGGTGGATGACCTCGTAGTCGCCGCCGAGCTGCGGGTACTCGTTGCCGAGCGTGTTGAGGCAGTGCGGGCAGGTGGCGACGATCCTCTTCGCCGACTTCGGCTTGCGGGACTCCTCGGTGACGTTGCCCTCGTCGTCCGTCTCCTCGCCGAAGGCCATGTTCAGCGTGGCGACGTTCTCCATGCCGAGTTCCTGGAACAGGGGCTCGTTGCCCAGGCGGCGGGCCGAGTCGCCGGTGCACTTCTCGTCGCCGCCCATGATCGCGAACTTCACGCCGGCGATGTGCAGCAGCTCCGCGAAGGCCTTGGTGGTCTTCTTGGCGCGGTCCTCCAGGGCGCCGGCGCAGCCGACCCAGTACAGGTAGTCGACCTCGGAGAGGTCCTCGATGTCCTTGCCGACCACCGGGACGTCGAAGTCGACCTCCTTGGTCCACTCCAGGCGCTGCTTCTTGGCCAGGCCCCAGGGGTTGCCCTTCTTCTCCAGGTTCTTGAGCATCGTGCCCGCCTCGGACGGGAACGAGGACTCGATCATGACCTGGTAGCGGCGCATGTCGACGATGTGGTCGACGTGCTCGATGTCGACCGGGCACTGCTCGACGCAGGCGCCGCAGGTGGTGCAGGACCACAGGACGTCCGGGTCGATGACGCCGCTCTCTTCCAGCGTGCCGATCAGCGGGCGCTCGGCCTCCGCGAGCGCCGCCGCCGGGACGTCCTTCAGCTGCTCGGCGGAGGCCTTCTCCTCACCCTCCATCGACTTGCCGCCGCCGGCCAGCAGGTACGGGGCCTTGGCGTGCGCGTGGTCGCGCAGCGACATGATCAGCAGCTTGGGGGAGAGCGGCTTGCCGGTGTTCCAGGCCGGGCACTGCGACTGGCAGCGGCCGCACTCGGTGCAGGTGGAGAAGTCCAGCAGGCCCTTCCAGGAGAACTGCTCGACCTGGGAGACGCCGAAGACGTCGTCGTCGCCGGGGTCGGTGAAGTCGATCGCCTTGCCGCCGGAGGTCATCGGCTGAAGGGCGCCCAGGGCCGTACCGCCGTCGGCCTCGCGCTTGAACCAGATGTTCGGGAAGGCCAGGAAGCGGTGCCAGGCCACGCCCATGTTGGTGTTCAGGGAGACCACGATCATCCACACGAAGGACGTGCCGATCTTGATCATCGCGGTCAGGTAGACCAGGTTCTGCAGGGTGCCGGCCGACAGGCCCTTGAAGGCGAGCACCAGCGGGTACGAGGCGAAGTACCCGGCCTCGTAGTGCTCCACGTGGTGCAGCGCGCCCTCCAGTCCGCGCAGGACGTAGATCGCGAGGCCGATGGTGAGGATGACGTACTCGACGAAGTACGCCTGGCCGGCCTTGGAGCCGGCGAAGCGGGACTTGCGGCCGGGCCGGGACGGCAGGCTCAGCAGCCGGATCGCGATGAGCACGGCGATGCCGAGGACGGTCATCACGCCGATGAACTCGATGTACATCTCGAACGGCAGGAAGTCGCCGATGATCGGCAGCGTCCAGTCGGCCCGGAACAACTGGCCGAACGCCTGTGCGAGGGTGGGTGGCAGCGTCAGGAAGCCGACGGCCACGAACCAGTGGGCGACGCCCACGATGCCCCACCGGTTCATCCGGGTGTGGCCGAGGAACTCCCGGACCAGGGTCACGCTGCGCTGGTAGGGGTTGTCGGTACGGGTGCCGGCGGGTACGGGCTGGCCCAGCTTGAAGTACCGGACGAACTGGCCGATGGCACGGGCGAGCAGCGCGACGCCGACCACGGTCAGGACCAGCGACACGATGATCGCGGCGAGTTGCATGGGGGCTCCTGAGGCGGCCTCTAGATTACTGATCGGTAACTTATGTAGTCCGTCTGAGACTACCCCCATCATCTGTCGCAATGCAGCCGGGCGCGGGGTGATCTGGATCGCTGCGAGCCCTCTTGAGGGCCGTCCGGGGGGTGCCGGGGGCCGCCCGGGAATCCAGTCGTGTTCCGATCGTGTTATTCGCACCCAATCGCCCCATATACCCCTAATTTAAGAACCGTGCTATACGGGATCGCCACTGCCATCGCCGCTCTCCTCCTCGCCGCCCTGCTCTCGGCGCTGCTCCGAGTGCTCGCGCTCCGGCTGGGCCTCGTCGACCGCAGGAGGCGGGGACGCCCCTTGCCGCTGCTCGGCGGCCTCGCCGTGGTGCTCAGCACCTGCCTGGTCGCCGCGGCCGGCGGCTGGACGGGCACCGCCCCGCTGGGCGACGGGGTGGGCAGGCTGCTCGCCGCGGGCGCGGCGGTCGCCGTGCTCGGGACCGCCGCGGACGTATGGCGGCTGAAGACGCCGTTCCTGCTCGTCGGCACGGCCCTCGCGGCGGCCTGCGTGGTGCCGTACGACGAGATCGGGCCGGTGGCCGGGATCGCCGCCGTGGCCTGGATCGCCTGTGTGGCCGCCGCCTTCCGGGGACTCGACCACGCGGACGGCCTCGCGGGCACGGTGGGAGTGCTCACCGCGTTCGGGGTGGGCGCGTGCGCGGCGGTCGGGGTGATGGACGACCTCGCGGTGCTGCTGAGCGTGCTGGCCGCCGCCCTCACCGGCTTCCTGATGCACAACTGGCATCCGGCGCGGGTCGCGTTCGGGTCCGGCGGCTCGCTGTTCACCGGCTTCGTGCTCGCCTCCGCGGCCCTCCTCACCCGTACCGGGTACGACACGGTCTCCACCGTGGCGGTGCTGTTCGCGCTCACCGCCACGGCGAGCGCCGACGCCGTGCTGGTCCTCGTGTCGCGGAAGCTGGCCGGCCGTCCCGTCCTGCGCCGCGGCCCCGACCACCTGGGGCACCGGCTGCGTCGGCTAGGGCCGACCCCGCCGGGCGCGACCGTCCTGCTCGGCCTCGCCACCTTCGCCGCGGTGCTGGTCGGGGTGCTGGTGCACACGGGCTGGGCCGAGCCGACGGCCGTACTGTGGGTGGCCGGGGCGGCCCTGGCGGTCGTCCTCGGGCTGCTGCGGGTGCCGGCGTACGCGCCGCGGCGGCAGACCGAACTCAACGGCGCCCGGGCGCAGACCCCGGGTTCCGGTACGCGCACGCAGTCCCGGGTGCCCGGCACCCGCGGGCGGCCCGAGGAGCGGACTGCCCGCGGCTTTCCCGTCGCCGGTGGCGCCACGCGCGCGCGTGGCGCCGCGTCCGGTTCCGGGGTACCGCCACGCGCGCGTGGGGACGCCTCCGGCGCCCGTTCCCGCACCGAGCCCTTCCGGGCCCTCCGTGCTCTGAGGCAGTCCGGCGCGGGGGCTCCGGGAGCCCCGCGCGGCAGGGCTCCGTACGACGAGCAGACCGGCGCACCCGGCGTTCAGGTCCCTCGCCGTCAACTTGAATATCCGCCTCCTCCGCCCCGGCAATCCACATCACCGCAGGTCAGAGCGCCCTTGCGTATAAGGGATGGATAAGACTTGAGTCCAGGCGGCTCAGGTCTGTTGACCCGGCGGTGAGCCTCGGGCACACTTGAGTCCGTTCCACTCAAGTCAGCTGGAGGAATTCACCATGGCACGTGCGGTCGGCATCGACCTGGGCACGACTAACTCCGTCGTCAGCGTTCTCGAAGGCGGCGAGCCCACCGTCATCACCAACGCCGAGGGTGCCAGGACCACGCCGTCCGTCGTCGCCTTCGCCAAGAACGGCGAGGTGCTGGTCGGTGAGGTGGCCAAGCGCCAGGCCGTCACCAACGTCGACAGGACCATCCGGTCGGTCAAGCGCCACATGGGCACCGACTGGAGGATCAACCTCGACGGCAAGGACTTCAACCCGCAGCAGATCAGCGCCTTCGTGCTGCAGAAGCTGAAGCGGGACGCGGAGGCCTACCTCGGCGAGAAGGTCACGGACGCGGTCATCACCGTCCCGGCGTACTTCAACGACGCCGAGCGCCAGGCCACCAAGGAGGCCGGCGAGATCGCCGGTCTGAACGTGCTGCGCATCGTCAACGAGCCGACGGCCGCCGCCCTGGCGTACGGCCTCGACAAGGACGAGCAGATGATCCTCGTCTTCGACCTCGGTGGCGGTACGTTCGACGTCTCGCTGCTGGAGATCGGCGACGGTGTCGTCGAGGTGAAGGCCACCAACGGAGACAACCACCTCGGTGGTGACGACTGGGACCAGCGTGTCGTCGACTACCTGGTCAAGCAGTTCCAGTCCGGTCACGGCGTGGACCTGTCCAAGGACAAGATGGCCCTGCAGCGTCTGCGCGAGGCGGCGGAGAAGGCCAAGATCGAGCTGTCCTCGTCCACCGAGACCTCGATCAACCTGCCCTACATCACCGCGTCCGCCGAGGGCCCGCTGCACCTGGACGAGAGGCTCACCCGCGCCCAGTTCCAGCAGCTGACGGCCGACCTGCTGGAGCGCTGCAAGACGCCGTTCCACAACGTCATCAAGGACGCCGGCGTCTCCGTCAGCGACATCGACCACGTCGTGCTCGTCGGTGGTTCCACCCGTATGCCCGCGGTCGCCGAGCTCGTCAAGGAGCTGACCGGCGGCAAGGAGGCCAACAAGGGCGTGAACCCGGACGAGGTCGTCGCCATCGGCGCCTCGCTCCAGGCCGGTGTCCTCAAGGGTGAGGTCAAGGACGTCCTGCTGCTCGACGTCACCCCGCTGTCCCTCGGCATCGAGACCAAGGGCGGCATCATGACCAAGCTGATCGAGCGCAACACCACGATCCCGACCAAGCGCTCGGAGATCTTCACCACGGCCGAGGACAACCAGCCTTCGGTGCAGATCCAGGTCTACCAGGGCGAGCGCGAGATCGCCGCGTACAACAAGAAGCTCGGCATGTTCGAGCTGACCGGTCTGCCGCCGGCGCCGCGCGGCGTCCCGCAGATCGAGGTGTCCTTCGACATCGACGCCAACGGCATCATGCACGTCACGGCGAAGGACCTCGGCACCGGCAAGGAGCAGAAGATGACCGTCACCGGCGGCTCCTCGCTCCCGAAGGACGAGGTCGACCGCATGCGCGAGGAGGCCGAGCGCTACGCGGAGGAGGACCACAAGCGCCGCGAGGCCGCCGAGACCCGCAACCAGGGCGAGCAGCTCGTCTACCAGACCGAGAAGTTCCTCAAGGACAACGAGGACAAGGTCCCCGGCGAGATCAAGACCGAGGTGGAGTCCGCCGTCGCCGAGCTGAAGGAGCAGCTCAAGGGCGAGGACACCGCTGAGATCCGCACCGCCACGGAGAAGGTCGCCGCCGTCTCCCAGAAGCTCGGCCAGGCCATGTACGCCGACGCCCAGGCCGCGCAGGCCGCGGGCGGTGCCGGTGACGCCGGTGCGGGCCAGGCCAAGGCCGACGACGACGTCGTGGACGCCGAGATCGTGGACGACGAGCGCAAGGACGGTGCGGCGTGACGGAGGAGACCCCCGGCTTCGAGGAACATCAGCCGCAGCCTCCGCCGCAGTCCGACGCCGCCTCCGGCACCACCTCCGACGACGCCGCTCAGGCCGCCGCCCAGGACAAGGGCGCGGCCCCGGCCGGTGACGCGGACCAGTCGGCCGCTCTGACGGCCCAGCTGGACCAGGTGCGCACGGCGCTCGGCGAGCGCACGGCGGACCTGCAACGGCTCCAGGCCGAGTACCAGAACTACCGGCGCCGGGTCGAGCGCGACCGGATCGCGGTACGGGAGGTCGCTGTCGCGAACATCCTGTCCGAGCTCCTGCCCGTGCTCGACGACATCGGCCGCGCACGGGACCACAGCGAGCTGGTGGGCGGTTTCAAGTCCGTCGCCGAGTCGCTGGAGACCGTGGTGGCGAAGCTCGGGCTCCAGCAGTTCGGCAAGGAGGGCGAGCCCTTCGACCCGACGATCCACGAGGCCCTGATGCACTCGTACGCGCCGGACGTCACCGAGACGACGTGCGTGGCGATTCTGCAGCCCGGGTATCGGATCGGCGAGCGCACCATCCGCCCCGCGCGGGTGGCGGTGGCCGAGCCCCAGCCCGGCGCGCAGACGGTCAAGCCGGCCGAGGAGTCCGGCACGGCCCAGGCCGCCGAGCAGGGCGAGGACAAGGAGAACGGTGGCCCGGAGGAGGGCTGACGTAATAACAAACGACGCACGAGAGGAGGGACGTCGGGGATGAGCACCAAGGACTTCATCGAGAAGGACTACTACAAGGTCCTCGGCGTCCCCAAGGACGCCACCGAGGCCGAGATCAAGAAGGCGTACCGGAAGCTCGCCCGCGAGTTCCACCCGGACGCCAACAAGGGCAACGCCAAGGCCGAGGAGCGCTTCAAGGAGATCTCCGAGGCGAACGACGTGCTCGGCGACGCCAAGAAGCGCAAGGAGTACGACGAGGCTCGCACCCTGTTCGGCAACGGCGGCTTCCGCCCCGGACCGGGTGCCGGCGGCGGCTCCTTCAACTTCGACCTGGGCGACCTCTTCGGAGGCGCCCAGGGCGGCGGCGGGAGCGGCGGCTTCGGCGGCGGAATCGGTGACGTCTTCGGGGGCCTGTTCAACCGGGGCGGCACGGGCACCACGCGCGCCCAGCCCAGGCGCGGCCAGGACATCGAGTCCGAGGTCACGCTGAGCTTCACGGAGGCCATCGAGGGCGCGACGGTGCCGCTGCGCATGTCCAGCCAGCAGCCGTGCAAGGCCTGTTCGGGCACCGGCGACAAGAACGGCACACCGCGGGTGTGCCCGACCTGCGTCGGCACCGGACAGGTGGCGCGCGGCTCGGGCGGCGGGTTCTCGCTGACGGACCCGTGCCCGGACTGCAAGGGCCGCGGGCTCATCGCGGAGAACCCCTGCGAGGTCTGCATGGGTTCCGGGCGGGCCAAGTCGTCCCGGACGATGCAGGTCCGCATCCCGGCCGGGGTCAGCGACGGCCAGCGCATCCGGCTGCGCGGCAAGGGCGCCCCGGGCGAGCGCGGCGGACCCGCGGGCGACCTGTACGTGGTGGTGCACGTCGGGGAGCACCCGGTCTTCGGCCGCCGGGGCGACAACCTCACCGTCACCGTGCCGGTCACGTTCGCCGAGGCGGCCCTCGGCGGCGAGGTCCGCGTGCCCACCCTGGGCGGTCCGCCGGTGACGCTGAAGCTGCCTCCGGGCACGCCGAACGGGCGTACGATGCGGGCCCGCGGCAAGGGCGCGGTCCGCAAGGACGGCAGCCACGGCGACCTCCTGGTCACCGTGGAGGTGAGTGTCCCGAAGGACCTGTCGGGGAAGGCTCGTGACGCGCTTCAGGCGTATCGCGAGGCCACCGCGGGCGAGGACCCGCGGGCCGAGCTGTTCGAGGCCGCGAAGGGAGCATGAGTGAGATGGACGGCCGCCGTCGCAACCCGTACGAACTGACGGAAGACACACCGGTGTACGTCATCTCGGTGGCCGCCCAGCTGTCCGGACTGCACCCGCAGACACTCCGCCAGTACGACCGGCTGGGCCTGGTGTCCCCCGACCGCACCGCCGGTCGTGGGCGCCGCTACTCGGCCCGTGACATCGAACTGCTCCGCCAGGTACAGCAGTTGTCGCAGGACGAGGGCATCAACCTGGCCGGCATCAAGCGCATCATCGAACTGGAGAACCAGGTCGCGGCGCTCCAGTCCCGGATCGTGGAGCTCCAGGCGGCGCTGGACGGCGCCGCGGCGGCGATGCGGCAGCGCGAGGCCGCCGTCCACGCCTCCTACCGCCGGGACCTGGTCCCCTACCAGGAGGTCCAGCAGACAAGCGCGCTGGTGGTGTGGCGGCCCAAGCGGCAGCAGCCGGACTGACACGCACCCGGCCGCGGGCGACACACGACACCACTCGGACACGAGCGACGACGAGGGGCCGGGAGGCCGTACAGCCTCCCGGCCCCTCGTCGTGCCGCCGGCGGCCCCGGCTCGGGTGAACGCGTGGGTGCCCACCGGCGCCGACTCGGTCCCGTCCGGGTAGGCGACGGTGGCCCGGTGGAAGACCGTGGTGCCCGGAAAACATGGTGTTCGCACAGAACTGCCGCTTGTGGGCGGGCGAGGCGCAGTTCACGGTCGCCGACACGGGAGCGGTCGCCGGGAGCGGCCCGCAGGCGGCGGTGAGCACGAGGGGCGTCACCGTGGTACGGCCGTCCGGCTTCATTCGGTCCTCCGGTCGTGGCGGGAACATCGGAGCAGGGCTCCCGTGATCATGACTCGCCCGGCGGGGAGTTGGTTGTACGGATCTCGGCCCGGCGGTGGGCGGCCGTCGAGTGGGGGGCCCGTAAAGGGCGTTTGGAGGCGATTCCGCAAGACTCCGCAAGGTCTTCACAGGCACAGCGGAGCGTTGTGTTGCCATCTCGTTAAGTGGTTCCGCTTGACGCCGGTGGTCGCCTCCGCGTTGGCTTTTCAGTCACCTGGGTCGCAATGCTGCGCCCTCGTCCGGAAGGCACCAGAAGTGAGCACCTCGATGCGTCGTATCGCCATGGCCGTGGCCGCGCCCACGCTGACTTTCTCGCTCGCCGCCTGCGGGGCGCTCGGCGGCTCGGGGAGCAGCAGCGCCGCGAGCCCGACCAAGGGCAACGACCTGACGGTGGGTCTGCTGCTGCCTGAGACGGCCAACACCCGTTACGAGAAGTTCGACTACCCCATCATCAAGGAGAAGGTCGCCGCCCTGACCCGGAACCAGGGCAAGGTCGAGTACGCCAACGCGGACGCGGACGCGGGCCGGCAGGCGAGCCAGATGCAGCGAATGATCGACAACAAGGTCGACGTCATCCTGCTCGACGCCGTCGACTCGCACGCCATCGCCGACATGGTGCAGAAGGCCAAGGACGCGGACATCCCGGTCATCGCCTACGACCGGCTCTCCGAGGGCCCGATCGACGCGTACATCTCCTTCGACAACGAACTGGTCGGCGAGGTGCAGGGCCGTTCCCTGCTCGAGGCGCTGGGTTCCGGCGTCGACACCACCGACAAGATCGTCATGATCAACGGCTCGCCCACCGACCCGAACGCCAAGCAGTTCAAGGAGGGCGCGCTCTCGCAGCTCAACGGGAAGGTCACGATCGCCAAGTCCTACGACACCAAGGACTGGAAGCCCGAGAACGCCGAGGCGAACATGGCCCAGGCGCTCGCCTCGCTCGGCAAGGAGAACATCGACGCCGTCTACTCCGCCAACGACGGCATGGCGGGTGGCGTCATCAAGGCCTTCAAGGCGGAGGGCATCACCGACCTGCCGGCCATCACCGGCCAGGACGCCGAACTCGACGCCGTGCAGCGGATCGTCACCGGCGAGCAGTACATGAGCGTGTACAAGTCCTACCCGACGGAGGCCGAGACGGCCGCCCAGATGGCGGTCGCCAAGGTCCAGGGCAAGGACATCCAGTTCGACTCCCTCACCCGGGACCGGATCAGCAGCCCCACCCACAAGAACATTCCGGCCCAGTTGGTGTCCGTGGTCGCCCTGACGAAGAACAACATCAAGAGCACGGTCATCGAGGACGGCATCTACGAGGTGTCCGACATCTGCACCGCGAAGTACCGGGAGGCCTGCACGGCGATCGGCCTGCTGAAGTAACTCCCGTGCGGTCATGACCCGTTCGGGTTCAACAGCCGGTTCAGGCCATACCGCGTTCCGTCAACTGGAGGCTGGTGCACACCGGTTGAAACCGCTGGTTTTCGGGGGCCGCGCCGGTAGGAGCCGTGTTGCACAGCCGGTCCGCGCCGCGCATAGTTGCGCTGCGGAAGACGCGGAGACCGGGGGTGTGATGGGGCATGACCGGGCACGGGACGGCGGAGCATCCACACGGTGCCGAGCGACTGTGCGAGGCCGGCGAGCACGTGTATTCCCGGGCCGTACGACGGGGCCGGGTGCCGCGCCGGCTCGCCGAGCCGGTGCCCTGCCTGCTTGAACTCGCCCTGCTGCACCCGGACCCCGACGACATGGACTTCCTGGTGCCGACCGCGCCGCAGGAGGTCATGACCCGGCTGCTGCGCGGGATGTACGACGAGGTCAGTGAGAGCCACCGGCGGGTGGGCTCGGTGGTGGCCGCCGTCGAGCGGTACGCCGGACTGGGCCGCCAGGTGCGTGTGTCCGCCACGGCCGTGGAGGGCACGGCGATCCGGGTCCTGGACGGCCTGTCGCGCATCCAGGCGGCCATGGACGAGGCGACCGAGGCGTGCACCACCGAGGTGCTGACCGTCCAGCCGGGCGGCATCCGCCGCGAGCACGAGCTGACCGAGGGGCTGCACCGGGCGCTGGCGCTGCGCGGGCGCGGGGTGCGGATGCGGGACCTGTACACGCACGTGGCCCGGCACGGCCAGGGGCTGCTCAACTACCTGGAGCTGATGGGCGACGCGGTCCAGGCGCGCACGCTGGACGAGGTGATCGACCGGCTGATCCTCTTCGACCGCACGGTCGCCTTCGTGCCCGCCAACGCCGACTGCACGATGGCGCTGGAGCTGCGCCATCCCGCGCTGGTGGAGTACCTGGGGACGGTCTTCGAACGGCTCTGGCGGCTGGCGATCCCGCTGACCGCGCCGCTGCCCGACACGGGCATCGAGGGCATCTCCCACCGTGAGCAGTCCATCGCGGCGCTGCTGGCCGAGGGCCACCAGGACGCGGTGATCGCCGAGCGGCTGGGCATCAGCGTCCGCACCTGCCGGGCCCACATCGCCCGGCTGTCGGAGACGCTGGGCGCGGCCAGCCGTACGCAGTTGGGCGTGCGCATCGCCCAGGCGGGGCTGGACGGGCCGCCGCGCACCGCCGTGGCGGGGCCGATCACGCTTCCGGGTCAAGAATTCCCGACTGTCCGATGAGGTAGCCCAACTGGGCCCGGCTGCCGCTGCCGAGGGTGGCGGCGAGCTTGGCGATGTGCTCACGGGCGGTGCGTACGTTCATGCCGAGACGGTCGGCGATGACGGTGTCGGTGTGCCCCTCGACGAGGAGGCCGGCGATGGCGCGCTGGCGGGGCGTGACGCCGTCCGCGGACGGCTGTCGGACGGCCAGTGGGTACATGGGGGTGGCCAGCCGCCACAGCCGGTCGAAGGTGGTTGCGAAGTACCCCACGAGGGCCGGGTGGCGCACTTCGAGCGCCATCGTGCGGTCGTCGTTGGCGGGGATGAAGGCGACCCGGCGGTCGACGAGGATGAGACGGGCGGTGACCTCGTCGAGGGAGCGGGCCTCGACGTCGCCGGTCAACCGCTCGTGATAGGCGGGCACCGAGGGCACATGACGCAGAGTGTGCTGGTAGAGGGTGCGGATGCGGCCACCCCGGTCCAGCAGCGCCTGGTCGCGCACCAGCGCCACGGCCCGGGCCTCCTCGACGCGTCGGCCGACGAGGCCCGCGTGTGGTTGCACGCACAGGAGCTCCTGGCTCGCTTCGGCCATGGCCTCGGTGATGGCCTGGTTGATCCGGCGGACACCGCTGAGGATCACCAGCGCCGAGGTGTCCGCCTCCCCGGTGCGCCGGCCGTCGATGCGCATCAGCGGCTCGAAGGTCTGGGCCAGTCGATCCTCGCGCCGCCGCTCCTCTGCGATGCGCTCCTCGGTAGCGCGCAGCAGTCGGTGGAGGGCGGCGGCGGGCGCCACGGGCTCCAGCCGGCCGAGATCCTCGACGGCCGGGTGCAGCAGACCGAAGTCGATGAGACAGGGGGCCCCGTCCGCCTCGCCCGCACGCACCCATCCGTTCCGCAGGGCGCGTTCGTACAACTCTGCGCCCGTTGGGCACAGGTCCTCCGCACCGTGCTCCGGATGACGTGTCGGGCCCACCCCGGTCCTCCCTGTGGCTTCAGTGTTTCTGCTGCAGAATCCCCGACTGGGCTATGAGGTAACCGAGTTGGGCGCGGCTGCCGCTGCCGAGGATGGCCGCGAGCTTGGCGATGTGGGCCCGGCAGGTACGGACGTTCATTCCGAGGCGGCGAGCGATGGCCTCGTCGACGTGGCCCTCGACGAGGAGCTTGGCTATGGAGTGCTGGATGTCGTTGATGCCGCCGGGCGCGGTCTCATAGGGGGCGCCTGCGCTCAGTGGGACCGATCGGCCCCACATGAACTCGAAGACCTTGATCAGGTAACGGACGAGACCCGGGTGGCGGAGTTCCAGAGCGACTTGCTGATCGTCGCGGGTGGGGATGAAGGCGACGGTCTCGTCGCACACGATGAGCCGTTCCACCACCTCGTCGATTGTGCGGTACTCGGCCTTCCCGCTCGACAACTGGTCCACGTAGGCCAGCTTCTCGGGGCTGTAGCGCGCGGTGTGCTGATAGAGGGTCCGGATGCGCACGCCGCGCTCGATCAGCGGCCGGTCCCGCTCGAGGCCCTGGGTGAGGCTGCGTTCGGAGAAGCGGTCGTCGCTCGGCTGGATGGTGAGCATCTCGGTGCGGCACTGGGCCGTGGCCGCGTTGAGCGCCGCGTTGATCCGCGTGCCTCCCTCCAGCACCGTGATCGAGTGGTCGGTCGTCACCGACTGCGCGCTGAGCGCGAGGAACGGCTCAAAGAAGTCCGCAAGTTGGATGGACAGCCGCCGGCGTTCCGTGATCTCCCGCTCGATCGGGTGGAGTCGCTCGGCCAGCGCGACCGACGGGTGCACCGGGCGCAGCCAGTCCGCGTCGTCCGGATCCGGGTGGAGAAGGTCGAACTCCAAGAGGCAGGGGGCGCCTTCGGCATCCGCCCGCCCGATCCTCCCCAGACGGAGGGCGTTCGCATAAAGTCGGCCACCTTCCTCACAAAGTTCGGTCACCGCATGGGGATGCGTCGCCTTAGTCTGATTTGCCACGAAATCTCCACCCCCCAGGGTCCTGAACGTGCAGGAACATGATGCATCGATCCTGTGGCCATGACGTGCCGGAATGAGCCATCGTCTTATCCGACGGGGGAAAGGGAGACTTTCAAGTGAGGACGAAGCCGACTATGCGTAAGACAATGCTTCGCTCGGTGCTTGTGGCCGCCTTCTCCGCCGTTGCGGTTTTCGGGGCGCTGGGTGGTCACTCCGGTGCGAAGAGTGATGTTCAGGCGGACAGCCACTGGCCGGCAGTCGTGGTCGCGGGTCCTCCCGACTCGCACTGGCCGGGCGCTCCCGCGGCAGTTGACTCCGGAGAGCTGATGTGACCACTCCACCCGACGACCGTTCCTTCCGCCGCGAGATGGCCACCGCCTACCGCTCCGGTTGGCACTTCATCGACCTGGTCACCGCCATCCCCCACAGCGGTGACTCGTTGATGGTGACCGTCTTCGGTGAGCCGGTCGTCGTTACGCGGGACGAGGACGGAGACGTACGGGCGTACCGGTGTCTGCGGCGGCCTCGGGGGGCGCCGCAGCCCGTACGGTGTGCAGTCCGCTACGGAATGATCTTCGTGAACCTGGACCAGAGGGATCACCGTCAGGTGGCGGCGGAATCCTCGGTCCTCAGGACCATCACCGCCACCCCCCGCAGTGCCTGACGCGATTCCCCCGTCGTAACAGATCGCTCAGGTGCTTCCCCCCGCAGCGGCGTCACCGTGACCTGAACACGGTGACGCCGCTGTCGTTTTCCCTGGAAAACTCCGGGTATCGGCGCATTCGATCACTGGCCGAAAAAGAACGCCGCTCAGCCGCGCCCCAGCGCCCGGGTCAGCTCGATCTCGATCACCACGCGGTACGGGTTGGGTCCCGGGGTCCGCTCGTAGCGCTCGGCGTACCGCCGCTCCGCCTCCGCGATCCGCTCCGGCTCCGTGCGGACGAACGCGCGTCCCTCCAGCGTCGCCCACCGCCGCCCGTCCACCTGGCACACCGCGACCGGCGCGCCCTGCGGGCCGGCCGCCAGGACGTGTGCCGCCTTGGCGCTCGCCTTGTCCGTGATCACCCGGGCCAGCCGCGCCCGCGGGTCGTAAGTCACCCCGACGGGAACGACGTGCGGGGTGCCGTCAGGGCGGAGGGTGGTCAGCGTGCACAGGTGCCGTTCCCGCCAGAACCCGAGATACGGCGCGTCGGGGGCGCCCGGGTCGAGGGCATACGTGGTGGTGGCCATGACCCGCAACCTAACCCGCCCGGCACCCCGGGAGTCGCGAACCCCCTTCCCCGCGAAAGCTCCCGGGCTCACCTTGAGTGGAATAGACTCAAGTTTGTGTACGCTGACTGAGTCAGCACTGGGAGATGTGGCTGAGAGCGCTCGTCAAGGAGGAGAGAAGCGACCGTGGACGCCGAGCTGACCAACAGGAGCCGTGACGCGATCAACGCGGCCGGCAACCGGGCCGTACGGGAGGGGCACCCGGACCTCACCCCCGCCCACCTGCTCCTCGCGCTGCTCGAGGGGCAGGAGAACGAGAACATCATCGACCTGCTGTCGGCCGTCGAGGCCGACCAGGCCTCCGTCCGCTCCGGCGCCGAGCGCGTGCTCGCGTCACTGCCCAGCGTGACCGGGTCCACGGTCGCGCCGCCGCAGCCCAACCGCGAGCTGCTCGCCGTGATCGCGGACGCGCAGAGCAGGGCGCGGGACCTCGGGGACGAGTACCTGTCCACCGAGCACCTGCTCATCGGCATCGCCGCGAAGGGCGGCGCGGCCGGCGAGGTGCTGTCCGGCCAGGGCGCCGGCGCCAGGAAGCTACAGGACGCCTTCTCGAAGGCGAGGGGAGGACGCCGGGTGACCACAGCCGACCCCGAGGGCCAGTACAAGGCCCTGGAGAAGTTCGGCACGGACTTCACCGCGGCGGCGCGCGAGGGCCGTCTCGACCCGGTGATCGGCCGGGACCAGGAGATCCGCCGTGTCGTGCAGGTGCTGTCGCGCCGCACCAAGAACAACCCGGTCCTCATCGGTGAGCCCGGCGTCGGCAAGACCGCCGTCGTCGAGGGGCTCGCCCAGCGGATCGTCAAGGGCGACGTGCCCGAGTCCCTGAAGGACAAGCGGCTGGTGGCGCTGGACCTCGGGGCGATGGTCGCGGGCGCGAAGTACCGCGGCGAGTTCGAGGAGCGGCTCAAGACCGTACTGGCGGAGATCAAGGACTCCGACGGCCGGATCATCACCTTCATCGACGAGCTGCACACCGTCGTCGGCACGGGCGCCGGCGGCGACTCCGCGATGGACGCCGGCAACATGCTCAAGCCCATGCTGGCCCGCGGTGAGCTGCGCATGGTCGGCGCCACGACGCTCGACGAGTACCGGGAGCGGATCGAGAAGGACCCGGCGCTGGAGCGGCGCTTCCAGCAGGTGCTGGTCGCCGAGCCCAGCGTGGAGGACTCCATCGCGATCCTGCGCGGGCTCAAGGGCCGCTACGAGGCCCACCACAAGGTGCAGATCAACGACTCCGCGCTGGTGGCCGCCGCGACCCTGTCCGACCGGTACATCACCTCCCGCTTCCTGCCCGACAAGGCGATCGACCTCGTCGACGAGGCCGCCTCCCGGCTGCGGATGGAGATCGACTCCTCCCCGGTGGAGATCGACGAACTCCAGCGCGGCGTCGACCGGTTGCGCATGGAGGAACTGGCGCTCGACAAGGAGACCGACGCGGCCTCGCGCGAGCGGCTGGAGAAGCTGCGCCGCGACCTCGCCGACAAGGAGGAGGAGCTGCGCGGCCTGACCGCCCGCTGGGAGAAGGAGAAGCAGGCCCTCAACCGGGTCGGTGAGCTGAAGGAGCGGCTCGACGACCTGCGCGGCCAGGCCGAACGCGCCCAGCGCGACGGCGACTTCGACACCGCCTCCAAGCTGCTGTACGGCGAGATCCCGGACCTGGAGAAGGAGTTGGAGGCCGCCTCGCAGGCCGAGGAGGAGGCCGCCAAGGACACCATGGTCAAGGAGGAGGTCGGCCCCGACGACATCGCCGACGTGGTCGCCTCCTGGACCGGGATCCCGGCCGGCCGCCTGCTGGAGGGCGAGACGCAGAAGCTGCTGCGCATGGAGGAGGAGATCGGCAGGCGGCTCATCGGCCAGTCCGAGGCCGTGCGCGCCGTCTCCGACGCCGTACGCCGCAGCCGGGCCGGCATCGCGGACCCGGACCGGCCGACGGGCTCGTTCCTCTTCCTCGGCCCGACCGGCGTCGGCAAGACCGAACTCGCCAAGGCGCTCGCCGACTTCCTCTTCGACGACGAGCGGGCCATGGTCCGCATCGACATGTCGGAGTACGGCGAGAAGCACAGCGTGGCCCGGCTGGTCGGCGCCCCGCCCGGCTACGTCGGCTACGAGGAGGGCGGCCAGCTCACCGAGGCCGTACGCCGCCGCCCGTACAGCGTGGTGCTGCTCGACGAGGTGGAGAAGGCCCACCCGGAGGTCTTCGACATCCTGCTGCAGGTGCTGGACGACGGCCGCCTCACGGACGGCCAGGGCCGCACGGTCGACTTCCGCAACACCATCCTGGTACTGACCTCGAACCTGGGCAGCCAGTACCTGGTCGATCCGCTGACGAGCGAGGAGGAGAAGAAGGAGCAGGTCCTGGAGACGGTCCGCACCTCCTTCAAGCCGGAGTTCCTCAACCGCCTGGACGACCTGGTGGTCTTCTCGGCGCTGTCCAAGGAGGAGCTGAGCCGGATCGCCGGGCTCCAGATCGACCGGCTCGCCCGTCGCCTGGCGGAGCGCCGCCTGATCCTGGACGTCACCCCCGACGCCCTGGCCTGGCTCGCCGAGGAGGGCATGGATCCGGCCTACGGCGCCCGCCCGCTGCGCCGCCTGGTCCAGACCGCCATCGGCGACCGACTCGCCAAGGAGATCCTGGCCGGCGAGATCAAGGACGGCGACACGGTCCGCGTCGACCGCTTCGGCGAGGGCCTGCTGGTGGGCCCGGCGACCGGCAAGACGCTGTAAGCCCCCGGCGCGGTCCGCCACCACGGTGGGTGGCGGACCGCGTCACACCGTGAACGCCGGGAACCGCGTCGCGGCCGGTGTGGAGATCTCCGTGGGTCCGGCGCTCATTGGGTACTCGGAGTCGGACAGCACGATGCCCGCGAAGGCGGCGAGGAAGGGCAGTCCCTTCGTCCCGCCCCGTGTCCGCGTCATGACCTCCCACCTCCGTTTGCCGGACGTCCACCTGGCGGCCGGATCGTGTCAGCCCAGGGCTGACAGCCTCCCGGAGGGCTTGCCACCCCCCTCCCCGCATGAGGGAGGATGGCGAGATCCGTACGAAGGGAAAAACACGGTGAGCATCGACCCGTCCTCGATTCCGAACTTCGGGGGCCAGCCCGAGCCGCAGCCCCAGGGACCGGCGGGCCCCGTCGTCCCGGATCAGGACCTCGTGAAGCAGCTCCTGGACCAGATGGAGCTCAAGTACGTCGTCGACGACGAGGGCGACCTCGCGGCGCCGTGGGAGCAGTTCCGTACGTACTTCATGTTCCGCGGCGAGGCCGACCAGCAGGTCTTCTCGGTGCGGACGTTCTACGACCGGCCCCACAAGATCGACGAGAAGCCGCAGCTGCTGGAGTCCATCGACGACTGGAACCGGCGCACCCTGTGGCCCAAGGTGTACAGCCACACCCACGACGACGGCACCGTCCGCCTCATCGGCGAGGCGCAGATGCTGATCGGCATGGGCGTGAGCCTGGAGCACTTCGTCTCCTCGACGGTCAGCTGGGTGCGAGCCGCCATCGAGTTCGACCGGTGGCTCGTCGAGCAGCTCGGCCTCGAGCAGGACGTCAACGAGGCGGACAAGCCCGAGGACGACGACGAGGAGTAGTCCCTCGGCGGTCGCGCACAGCGGTGTCCGCGTGAGCGCGCGCAGATACGTGCCGTAGCCGGACGGGAGCCCGGCCCGGGACGCAGGCCATCACCGGCCGCGTACCGGGACCGGGCTCTTCGCTGTAGCGGACCGGGGCCCGCGCGCCGTCCAGGGCCGTGCGGACCAGGACCCGCGCGCAGCCCGGCTCACAGGCTCCGGAGGCGGGACACGGCCTCGTGCAGGACGTCCGTCCGCTTGCAGAAAGCGAAGCGGACCTGGGTGCGGCCCGCCTCCCGGTCGTCGTAGAAGACCGCGTTGGGGATGGCGACCACCCCGCAGCGTTCGGGCAGGGCGCGGCAGAAGGCGATGCCGTCCTTCTCGCCGAGCCGGGCGATGTCGGTGGTGATGAAGTACGTGCCCCGGGGGCGGAAGACCTCGAAGCCCGCCTCGGTCAGGCCGGTGCCGAGCAGGTCGCGCTTGGCGCGCAGGTCCTCGCGGAAGCCGGTGAAGTGGCTGTCGGGGAGGGCGAGCGCCTCGGCGACCGCGTACTGGAACGGCCCGGCGCTCACGTAGGTCAGGAACTGCTTGGCCGAGCGGACCGCCGTGACCAGGGGAGCGGCGGCGGTGACCCAGCCGACCTTCCAACCGGTGAACGAGAACGTCTTGCCCGCCGACGAGATGCCGACGGTGCGCTCGCGCATGCCGGGGAACGTGGCGAGCGGGATGTGCTCGGCGTCGTCGTACACCAGGTGCTCGTACACCTCGTCCGTCACCACGAGCAGGTCGTGCTCGACGGCGAGCCGTGCGATCTCGGCCAGTTCGGGGCGGGTGAGGACGGTGCCGGTCGGGTTGTGCGGGGTGTTCAGGAGCAGCAGCCGGGTCCGCGGGGTCACCGCGTCGCGCAGCTCGTCCAGGTCGAGCCGGAACCCGGCACCCTCCTCGTGGTGCGGCCGGAGCGTCACCGGCACCCGCTTCCCGCCCGCCATGGCGATGCAGGCGGCGTAGGAGTCGTAGTACGGCTCCAGGGCGATCACCTCGTCGCCGGGCTCCAGCAGCGCGAGCAGCGCTGCCGCGATCGCCTCGGTGGCGCCCGCCGTGACCAGCACCTCCGTGTCCGGGTCGTAGGAGAGCCCGTACCGCCGCAGCTGATGCTCCGCGACCGCCGTGCGCAGCTCGGGGATGCCCGGGCCCGGCGGATACTGGTTGCCCCGCCCGTCGCGCAGTGCGCGGACGGCCGCCTCCCGGATCTCCTCGGGGCCGTCGGTGTCGGGGAATCCCTGCCCCAGGTTGATCGACCCGGTCCGTACGGCGAGCGCGGACATCTCGGCGAAGATCGTCGTCCCGAACTCGGCGAGCCGGCGGTTGAGGAGCGGGCGTGCGCTGGAGGTCATGCCGGCCATCCTCCGTCCAAGCTCTGGAGTTCCTCAAGTGTGCTTTGGCCGCTCCGGTGGCCGGGCATCTCCCGGGCACGCTGCGAGGCGCCCACGGGGGGTCGCTTCGGCGAACGCCCCGGGAGCGTCCGGCGGCGTCCGGGGAACGGACTCGGGCGCGGTCGGCGGGCCCCGGGGATCGGAGGGAGGACGCCATGGTTCTGGGCATCGTCCTGGCGGTGATCGCGGTGCTGTGCGTGACCGCCGTGGCGGCGGGACGCCGCAGGGCCCGCCGCGACCGCTACGTCAAGTCGTACCGAGGCCGGCGCACGGAGTCGGTCGGGGGCAGTGCGAGCGGCGGGGGCGCCGGCTGGTGGGCCGGGTCGGAAGGCGGCGGCAGTACGTGCTCGTCCGGCGGCGGCCATCACTCGGGAGGGGGTCACTCGGGAGGGGGTCACCACTCGTGTGGGGGTCACTCCTGCGGGGGGAACTCCTCGTGCGGCGGAGGGTCGTCGTGCGGGGGCGGATGCGGGGGAGGCAGCTGATCCGGGCAGTTGAGGCGGGGCAGCCGAGTTCCATGGGGGAACCGCATCCGGGCCGGCGCCCGTCGGGAGGCAGTCTCCGGCGGGTGCGCCGGCCTCACGCGTACGCCCTGGCATCTGCCAGGGTTGAACAGTTGAGCTGTGGGGCCCTCTGAGGGATGGAAACCGCACGAAGTTGGGTAAAAACCCTGTGGCGGAACCGCTGTTCATGATTGCCTCTACCGACGCAGCCCCTCGGACGTCTCGCACACCCCCTCCCGAGCTGGGCTGAGCCGGGCCGTTGTCCCCGTGCCCACCGGGGCGTGCCGGCCCGTCCCTCCCTTCTTTTTCTTTGCGTGCTAGCGGAGCCGATCCATGCTCACGACCCTGAACACCTCCTACACCGACACGCGCGCGGCCGACCTCGCCTGGGCCCTGGGGCGCGAGCCGCTGCCCGCACTTGCCACCCTGGACCTCGAACTGACCGGCGCGAAACTCCAGTTGAGACTTCTCGGCGCGTCCCACCAGGTGCTCCTCGAGGAGGAGCGGGGAAGCTGTTCGGAGACCGTGGCGTGCATCCCGGGCTCCAGCACACCCCTGCCGCTCGGCGTCGCCAAGCGGGCCGACGACTGGGAGTACGAGTTCGCCGCCCGCGTCGAGTTCCTCTCGCCGGGGTCGTTCACCGGCCGCGCCCAGGAGCTGCTGGCCCTCGTCTCCGACCATCCGCACGGTCTCGCGGGGGTCTTCCCGGGCAGCCCGAACGCGTTCACCGCGATGCTGGCGCAGTGGCACGACGGCCAGGTGCACTGGCGGACCTGGCACGCCTACCCGCAGGACGGCCAGTTGGTGGCGACCCGGACCAGGGTGGGGGTACGCCGTTCCGCGCCGGCGGGAGCGAGTTGAGCGCGGGTAAACATGTGACGCGCGACAACTTCCTTTTCCACACGTGTGGGTGACGAAGCGTCCTGCTGCTGTGACGTAACGTCACAGGTGTGATCGAACCGCACGCCCCGGCCCCGCCCGGCGCGGCGCCGCCCTTCAGCGGCCCCGCGCGACTGCCCGTCCGGCCGGGAACCGGCCGGTTCCTCGTCCTCGCGGGTGTCTTCGTCTGCGCGGCCTGCGGACTCGTGTACGAGCTCGAACTCGTGGCGCTGGCCTCGTACCTGATCGGCGATTCGGTCACCCAGGCGTCGATCGTGCTGTCCGTCATGGTGTTCGCGATGGGCATCGGCTCGCTCGCCGCGAAGCGGCTGCGCCGGCACGCCGCCGTCGCCTTCGGCGCGATCGAGGCGACGCTCGCGCTGGTCGGCGGGTGCAGTGCCATGGCGCTGTACGCGGTGTTCGCCTGGACCGGCGGCTGGGGCGGCATGTGGGCGGACGGCCCGCGCTGCCTGCTGGTCGCCTTCTCCCTGGCCATCGGCCTGCTGATCGGGGCGGAGGTGCCGCTGCTGATGGAGCTGATCCAGCGGATCCGCCGCCAGGACGCGGGTGGCGCCGTCGCCGACCTGTTCGCGGCGGACTACGTGGGCGCACTCGTCGGCGGGCTCGCCTTCCCGTTCCTCCTGCTGCCGCTGCTGGGGCAGTTGACCGGGGCGCTGGTGACCGGCGCCGTCAACGCCGTGGCGGGCGGCGTCCTCGTACTCGGCCTGTTCACGCGGGACCTGACCCCGCGCGGCCGCTGGCTGCTGATCGTCGCCAACCTCGCCGTGCTCGGTCTGCTCGCCTCCCTCACCGCCCTGGTCGGCGACTTCGAACGGGCCGCGCGGCAGGCGATGTACGGCGGGGACGTCCGGGTGGCGCTGCGGACCGGCGAGCAGGAGGTGGTCCTCACCGGCGGCGGCCGGGGCCGTCCGCTGCGCCTGTTCCTCGACGGGCGGCTGCGGGTCAGCGGCCGCGACGAGCGCCGCTACCACGAGGCGCTGGTCCACCCCGCGATGACCGGGCCGCACGCGCGGGTGCTGATCCTCGGCGGCGGCGACGGGCTCGCCGCGCGCGAGGTGCTGCGGCACCCCGGCGTGGAGCGGGTGGACGTCGTCGAGCGCGATCCGGCCCTCGTCCGGCTGGCGCGCGGCGACCCGGTACTCGCCGGACTGGACGAGCACGTCTTCGACGACCGGCGTGTGCACGTGGGCACCGCCGACGCCTTCGACTGGCTGCGCGGGGCTTCGGCGGCGGCGTACGACGTGGTGATCGAGGACCTGCCCGATCCGGGCATCACGGCGAGCACGAAGCTGTACGCGCAGGAGTTCTACGGCCTGGCCCGGCGGACCCTGGCGCCCGGCGGGCGGCTGGTGGTGCACGCCGGGCCGGTCTCCTCCCGGCCCCGGGTGTTCTGGACGGTGGAGGCCACGGTCCGGGCCGCCGGACTGCGCACCCTGCCGTACCGCGTGGACGGCCGCGACGCCGACTTCGCCGCCGGGCCCGACCGCACGGCCGGCGCCCTGCGCGCCCCCCGCGACTGGGGCTTTGTCCTGGCGGCCCGTATGCCGCCCGCCCTCCGCCTGGACCCGCGGGCCCCCGCTCCCCGCACGCTGACGACGGCGTCGCTCACGGCGGCCGCCCGCGACGCGGCCCGCACCCGGGTCCCCGGCCTTCCGCCCTCGACGCTGGTCCACCCCCGGTACGCGGACTGATCCGGGCCTGCCGTCGGCGCGTGCGGTTCGCGGGCGGACGGGTTCTGGGCGACGGGAGGGTAATCGGGGGCGGCACTGGGTACCCTCGGCTGACATGGAGCACGAGGTGTTCGTTCCGGTTCCGGTTCGGCGGCTGCGGAGGGCGCTCGCCGATCCCGCGCGGGTTGCCCGGGCGGTTCCCGGGCTCCAGCAGGACGCGGGCGGCGAGCCCGTCAGCGGTCGGCTCAAGATGCGGATCGGCGGCCACTCCATCACCTACCGCGGCGCGCTGCGCGTCCGTGCGCTCGACGACGGCTCCTACGCCGTCGAGGGCGACGCGACCGAGTCCCGCGGCACCGGCTCGGTGAAACTCACGCTCACGCTCCGCCTCCGCGACACCGACGACGGCTCCACCCTCACCTTCGAGGGCACGGCCTCCGCCGAAGGCCGCGTCACCGAGCTGCCCCCGGACTCCGTACACACTGCCACGACCCGCCTCTTGAACCGCTTCGCGGAAAACCTGTCCACGGAACCGGCTGCCGCCGGGGCGGATGGTGTCGAGCCGGTAGGCCGAGGGGTGGAGGGACCCGAGTCGTCCGCCGCTGGATCGGACGGGGCTGAGGAGGAGGCTGCCGGGTCGGCTGCCGCCGGGGCGGGTGGCGTCGAGGCGGAAGCCTCCGAGTCGGAAGCCCCCGAGGCGGAAGCCTCCGAGTCGCGGGACGCCGGGCCCGAGGCGCCCGGGGCTCATGGTGTCGTGGGGCTGGCCGATGAGGCGACCGAGGACTTTGCTCCGTTGGCGAGTGGTGACTTCGAGGCCGCTCCGGACGCGGACGATGCCCCGGCCCCGCCGCTCGGGGACGAAGGCGAGGCGCGCCCGGCCGGGCCGGGCGGGCGCGGTTCCGTCTTCGACGCCGAGGTTCCGCCCTCCGCCCTCGATCCGCTGGCCGACGAGGAGGACGAGGACGACGAGCCCCCCGTCTCCGAGGACTTCGCCGAGGCCGCCGAGCCGCCCGCCGAAGCGGCGCACGCGCGGCGCACGATGATCGGACGCAGTGCCGAGGAGGTGGACCACGCTCCGCCCCGCGGCCGTTACGCCCCTGTCCCCGCGCCGCTCACCGTCTCCGCCGGTCCCACCCTTCGCTGGGCGGCGCCCGCGGCGGCGTTGGTGGTGGCGTCGGTGATCGTCGTGGGCCGGGCCCTGAGGCGCCGTCGCTGAGCGGCGCCCTTCCTCGCCCGAGGGCGTCAGGCGCCCGTTCGGCTGACCGTCTCCGCCGGGCCCATCCCACTGGGCGCCCCCGTTCCTGCTCCGCTCACCGTCTCCGCCGGTCCCACCCTTCGCTGGGCGGCGCCCGCGGCGGCGTTGGTGGTGGCGTCGGTGATCGTCGTGGGCCGGGCCCTGAGGCGCCGTCGCTGAGCGGTGCCCGGCCCGGCCCCCGTGGCCGTTACGCGCCCGTTCCCGCGTCGCCGGCCGTTTCTGCCGGACCCACTCTCCGCCGTGATCGTCATGGGTCGGGCTCTCCGACGCCGTCGCTCGGCGCCGCCCCGGCGGGCGTTGCGCCCCCGCCCCCGTCCCCGCCCCGCTGGCCGTCTTCGCCGGGCCGCCCCGGTGCTGCCCCAGTCCTGTCCCTCCCACCGCGCTCGACGCACCCGCTCGACCGCGGCGCGGAACGCCGTCTTGATCGGCCAAGTAGCCTCGTGGGGTGAGTAACGAAGACATCACGCTGACCGCGGGCGACGCGGAAGCGGTCGTGCAGCCGGGGAACGGCGGGCGCGTCGGGAGTCTGCGGGTCGGCGGCCTCGAACTGCTCCGCCAGGGAGAGCGGTTCGGCTGCTTCCCGATGGTCCCCTGGTGCGGCAGGATCCGCGACGGCCGCTTCCGGGACGGCGCCACCGTCCACCAGATGCCGCGCAACTCCCCACCGCACGCCATCCACGGCACCGCCCGCGACGGCGCCTGGCGCACCGCCCGCACCTCGGCGGGCGAGGCGGTGATCACGTACGACCTCGTCGACCCCTGGCCCTACCCCGGCCGCGTCACCCAGGCCGTCACTCTGACCGAGGACGCCCTGACCCTGACCATGTCCGTGGAGACGTACGAGTCGTCCTTCCCGGCGCAGATCGGCTGGCACCCGTGGTTCCACCGCAACCTCGGGGGAGCGGGCGCCCAGGACGTCCGCGTCGACTTCCGGCCCGCCTGGCAGGAGGAGCGCGGCGACGACCACCTGCCCACCGGTCACCGCGTCGAACCCAAGCCCGGCCCCTGGGACGACTGCTTCGGCATGCCCGGCGGCGTCGACGTCACGCTCACCTGGCCCGGCCAGCTGGAGCTGAGGGTGACCAGCCGTGAGGAGTGGGTCGTCGTCTACGACGAGCAGCAGACCGCCGTGTGCGTGGAACCGCAGACCGGCCCGCCCGACGGACTGAACACCCTCCCGCGCCTGGTCACCCCGCTGGAACCGCTGGAGGCCTCGACGACCTGGACCTGGCGCCGCGCTTAAGCTGGCTGTCATGAGCGACGTTCGCGGCGAGCTGCTGCAGCAGATCAAAGACAAGGCCGTGGTGCACGGCAGGGTGACACTGTCGTCCGGCCTGGAGGCCGACTACTACGTCGACCTGCGCCGCGTCACCCTCGACGGTGAGGCGGCTCCGCTGGTCGGTCAGGTGCTCCTGGACCTGACCGCCGACTTCGACTTCGACGCGGTGGGCGGCCTGACGATGGGTGCCGACCCGGTCGCGGCCTCGATGCTGCACGCCGCCGCCGCGCGCGGGCGCAGGCTGGACGCCTTCGTGGTCCGCAAGGCCGCCAAGGCCCACGGTCTGCAACGGCGCGTGGAGGGCCCGGAGATCAAGGGCCGCCGCGTCCTGGTGGTGGAGGACACCTCCACCACGGGCGGCTCCCCGCTCACCGCCGTCGAGGCGGTGCGCGAGGCCGGCGCCGAGGTGGTCGCCGTGGCGACGATCGTCGACCGGGCCACGGGCGCGGCCGAGAAGATCAGTGAGGGCGCCGGTGTGCCGTACGTCTTCGCGTACTCGAAGGACGACCTGGGACTGGACTGAGACGGCCCCGGGTCCGTGTCGCGCGACCCGGTCGTCCACCGGCTGGGCAGGGTGTCCGACACATCCGTCGACGTCTGCGAAGATGGGGCCGACGATGACGTCACTCCCTAGGTCAGGGCCGTAAGTACGCAGAACGCACCCCGCACATACAAGGAGCGGACAGATGCCCATCGCAACCCCCGAGATCTACAACGAGATGCTCGACCGGGCGAAGGCAGGCAAGTTCGCCTACCCGGCCATCAACGTCACCTCCTCCCAGACCCTGCACGCGGCCCTGCGCGGCTTCGCGGAGGCGGAGAGCGACGGCATCGTCCAGATCTCCACGGGTGGCGCGGAGTTCCTGGGCGGCCAGTACAGCAAGGACATGGTCACCGGCGCCGTCGCCCTGGCCGAGTACGCGCACATCGTCGCCGAGAAGTACCCCGTCAACATCGCGCTGCACACCGACCACTGCCCGAAGGACAAGCTCGACGGGTACGTGCGTCCGCTGATCGCGATCTCCGAGGAGCGCGTCAAGGGCGGCCGCAACCCGCTGTTCCAGTCCCACATGTGGGACGGCTCCGCGGAGACCCTCGCCGACAACCTGGCCATCGCCCAGGAGCTGCTCGTCCGCACCGCCGCCGCCAGGATCATCCTCGAGGTCGAGATCACTCCGACCGGCGGCGAGGAGGACGGCGTCACCCACGAGATCAACGACAAGCTGTACACCACGGTCGACGACGCGATCCGCACCGCCGAGGCCCTGGGCCTGGGCGACAAGGGCCGCTACCTGCTGGCCGCGTCCTTCGGCAACGTGCACGGCGTGTACAAGCCGGGCAACGTCGTGCTCCGCCCCGACCTGCTCAAGGAGCTGAACGAGGGCGTCGCGGCGAAGTTCGGCCGCCCGGCCGGCAGCCAGCCGTTCGACTTCGTCTTCCACGGCGGCTCCGGCTCCACGGAGGAGGAGATCCGCACGGCGCTGGAGAACGGCGTGGTGAAGATGAACATCGACACCGACACCCAGTACGCCTTCACGCGTCCGGTGGCCGACCACATGTTCAAGAACTACGACGGCGTCCTCAAGGTCGACGGCGAGGTCGGCTCCAAGAAGACCTACGACCCGCGCACCTGGGGCAAGCTGGCCGAGACGTCGATGGCCAAGCGCGTGGTGGAGGCCTGCGGCAACCTCCGCTCGACCGGCACGAAGATCAAGTAACTCCCGGTTCCCCGCGACGGGCCCGGTGCCTCGGCACCGGGCCCGTCGTCCGTCCGTCCGCAGCTCGTCCGTCCCTTCGCCTGGCCTGGAACCGGTCGGCGCGGGATGATCCCCTCATGGCTGTCGCCGCACAGCACGCCCCCTCCGTGAGGATCTCCAGTCCCACCGGCCGCTGGATCCTGCTCACCACCGTGCTCGGCTCCAGCATGGCCATGCTGGACTCGACCGTCGTCAACGTCGCCCTGCCCCGCATCGGCCGCGACCTGGACGCGAACCTCGCCGCGCTCCAGTGGACGGTCAACGCCTACATGGTCACCCTGGCCGGCCTGATCCTCCTCGGCGGTTCGCTCGGCGACCGCTACGGCCGCCGCAGGATCTTCGTGCTCGGCGTCGTCTGGTTCGCCACCGCCTCCCTGCTGTGCGGCCTCGCCCCGAACGCGGGCATCCTCGTCGCCGCCCGCGCCCTCCAAGGGATCGGCGGCGCCCTTCTCACCCCCGGCTCGCTCGCTCTCATCCAGGCCTCCTTCCACCCGGACGACCGGGGCAGGGCCGTGGGCCTGTGGTCCGGATTCGGCGGCATCGGCGCGGCCGTCGGCCCGTTCCTCGGCGGCTGGCTGGTGGCCGGGCCCGGCTGGCGCTGGGTGTTCCTGCTCAACGTCCCACTGGCCCTGGTCTGCGCTCCCATCGCCGTGCGCCACGTCCCCGAGTCCAGTGGGGGCACCGCCCACGGCCGTTTCGACGTCCTGGGCGCGGCCCTCGGCGCCCTGTCCCTGGCCCTGGTGACGTACGCCCTGATCGAGGCCCGCGACGGCACCCTGGCCGTCGCCCTGACCGCCGTCGCGGGCGTGCTCGCCGCCGTCGCCTTCGTGTACGTGGAGAAGCACCGCCGCGATCCGATGATGCCGCCGGACATCTTCGCCTCCCGCCAGTTCACCGCCGTCAACCTGGTCACCCTGTGCGTGTACGCGGCGTTCGGCGGCTTCTTCTTCCTCACCGCCCTGCAACTCCAGGTGGTGGCCGGCTACTCACCGCTGGAGGCGGGCACCGCCCTGCTCCCCACGACCGCTCTCATGCTGCTGTTCTCGGCCCGCTCGGGCGCCCTCGCCGACCGCATCGGGCCGCGTCTGCCACTCACCGCCGGGCCGCTGCTGTGCGCGGTGGCGATGCTGCTGATGCTGCGGGTCGGCGAGGGGGCGGACTACCTCACGGACGTGCTGCCGGCCCTGCTGGTCATGGGCGCGGGGATGGTCACCCTGGTCGCCCCGCTCACCGCCACCGTGCTCGCCTCGGTGGACACCTCCCGTGCCGGACTGGCCAGCGGCATCAACAACGCGGCCGCCCGCGCGGCCGGCCTGATCGCGGTGGCCGCCCTCCCGCTGCTGGCCGGGATGAGCCCGGAGGCGTACCGCTCGGCGGACGCCTTCGACGCCGCGTTCCGCCGGGCCATGCCGATCTGCGCGGCGGTCCTGGTGGTGGGGGCGGTCCTCGCCTTCACGACCGTCCGCCGCCCGGCTCCGGGCTGCCGCCGGCCCGAGTGCCGCACCCACGGCAGCGTGACGACACCGCCGCTGGAGACGGGCCGCGGGGGTGGTGCGGCATCCGGTGCCGGTCCGGCTTCGTGAGCCGTGGAAGGGGCCGTTCCGGGACGGCCGGGAGCAGCCGTCACCGATCACGGACCATGCAGCAGACTGGACCCCATGACCATTCACGAGAACCTTCTGGGCGGTCCGCCGCCCACGCACCTCCCCGACGACCCCGAGCCCCGCGAACTCCTCGCGAAGGGGACCTCGCCGGCCGAGGTGGCGGCGCGGTACCCGGCGTCGTCGCTGGCCTGGGCGCAGCTGGCCGACGACGCCTTCGAGCGGGGGGCGGCCGTGGAGTCGTACGCGTACGCCCGTACGGGCTACCACCGCGGTCTGGACGCCCTGCGCCGCAGCGGCTGGAAGGGCCATGGTCCGGTCCCCTGGGAGCACGAGCCCAACCGCGGCTTCCTGCGCGCCCTGCACGCCCTCGCGCGCGCCGCGCAGGCGATCGGCGAGCAGGAGGAGTACGAGCGCTGCACGCAGTTCCTGAAGGACTCCTCGGAGGCGGCGGCGCGGACGCTGGGCTGACCCCGTACGAGTGTGAGGCCCGCCCGACCGGGCGGGCCTTGCGATCTGTCCACGTGATGCGCAGGATGCCGGTGGGGACCGGGGCCCCCGTGCCGGCATCGGCAGGGGCGGACCGCTACCCGGAGTACAACAGGAGACAGCGATGTCCCAACCGGCTCACCCGACTCCTCAGTCCGCTGAGGCCCTTGAGCCCGAGACCCCGCATCTCGACTTCGCAGGCACGACGCCGTACGAGGACTACGTCCGGGCGGACGTGCTCACCCACCTCCAGCACACCCTCTCCGACGACCCCGGAGAGATGGTCTTCCTGGTCACCACCCAGGTGATGGAGCTGTGGTTCACGGTCATCGTCCACGAGTGGGAGACCGCTGCCAGTGCCCTGCGCTCGGACGACGTGCCGACGGCGGTCGCCGCGCTGAAGCGGTCCGTACGGGAGCTTCAGGCGCTGAACGCCTCCTGGAAGCCGCTCGCCGCACTCACTCCGGCCCAGTTCAACAGCTACCGCGGCGCCCTCGGCGAGGGCTCCGGCTTCCAGTCGGCGATGTACCGCCGCATGGAGTTCCTGCTCGGCGACAAGTCCGCCTCGATGCTCGTCCCGCACCGCGGCGCCCCCCGCGCCCACGCGGAACTGGAGAAGGCGCTGCACGAGCCGAGCCTGTACGACGAGGTGCTGCGGCTGCTCGCCCGGCGCGGGCACGCGGTCCCGGACGCGGTGCTGCGCCGTGACGTGTCGCTGCGCCACGAGCCCAGCGAGGAGGTCGAGGCCGTCTGGGCGGCCCTCTACTCCGGTGACCAGGACGACGAACTCGCCCGGCTCGGCGAGGCGTTGACCGACGTCGCCGAACTGGTGTGGCGCTGGCGCAACGACCACCTCGTCGCCACCCGCCGCGCGATGGGCGCCAAGCCCGGCACGGGTGGCTCCGCCGGTGTGGCCTGGCTGGAGAAGCGGGCCCGGAAGAACGTCTTTCCCGAGCTGTGGACGGCGAGGTCCCATGTCTGAGTCGACCATCCGAGCGGAGAAGCTGGACGCCGCCGACGAACTCGCCGGGCTGCGCGACCGGTTCGTCCTCGACGAGGGCGTCTACCTGGACGGCAACTCGCTGGGCGCGCTCCCGGCGAACGTCCCGGACCGGATCACCGACGTCGTACGCCGCCAGTGGGGCGAGTTGCGCATCCGTTCCTGGACGGAGAGCGGCTGGTGGACCGCGCCCGAGCGGGTCGGCGACCGGATCGCCCCGCTGGTCGGGGCCGCGCCGGGCCAGGTCGTGGTGGGCGACTCGACCAGCGTCAACGTGTTCAAGGCGCTGGTGGCGGCGGTCCGGATGGCCCGGGAGGAGAGCGGCGGCGGTGACCGGGACGAGATCCTGGTCGACGCGACGACGTTCCCCACGGACGGGTACATCGCGGAGTCGGCGGCCCGGATGACGGGCTGCGCGCTGCGCCCGGTCACGCCGGCCGAGGTGCCCGGGGCGCTGACCCCGCGCACCGCCGCGGTCCTGCTGAACCACGTCGACTACCGCACCGGCCGGCTGCACGACCTGCCGTCCCTGACCGCCGCGGTGCACGCGGCGGGCGCGTACGCCGTCTGGGACCTGTGCCACAGCGCGGGCGCCCTGCCGGTGGGGCTGGACGGGCACGGAGTCCGCCTGGCGGTCGGGTGCACCTACAAGTACTTGAACGGCGGCCCCGGTTCACCTGCGTTCCTGTACGTCCGCCGCGATGTGCAGGACCGCTTCGACTCCCCGCTGCCCGGCTGGAACTCGCACGTCGAGCCCTTCGGCATGCGGCCCGAGTACGAACCGGCGGCGGGCGCGCTCCGCGGCCGGGTCGGCACGCCCGACATCCTCTCCCTGCTCGCCCTGGAGGCGGCGCTGGACGTCTGGGACGGGGTGCCGATCGAGGCCGTACGCGCCAAGTCCCTGGCGCTGACGGACTTCTTCCTGGAGTGCGTCGCCGAGTACGTCCCCGCCGGACGCGTGGAGTCCCTGACCCCGGCGGTCCACGAGGAGCGGGGCAGCCAGGTGGCCCTGCGCTGCCCGGACGCCGGGGACGTGATGAAGCGGCTGATCGAACGCGGGGTGGTCGGCGACTTCCGGCACCCCGACGTCCTGCGCTTCGGCTTCACCCCGCTGTACGTCGGGTTCGCGGACGTGGAGCGGGCGGCGCGGGTGCTGGCGGAGGTGCTGGCCGGCTGACACACCGCCGTACGGCCGGCTCCCACGGGCGTACCGGAACGGAGGTTCTGCCGCACGGTCCCGGATCGTGCGGCAGAACCGTTCAGCCTCACCCAGCGTGACATCCCCATGTCGGCGCATGTCACCGGCCTGATACCGTCCCGGCCAACGGCCGGTTGATTTCCTTCCCGGACGGCCAAAACCGTTTCACCGCTGAGAGGTTGGAGCATGCCGGAAGCCGACGCCCCCGTCCCCCGAGCGCTCGCGTCCGAGCGTGCGGAGGGAACCACCGCCGCGGAACCGGGGAACACCGGCGGCCGTGACGCGGCCGCGCGCGCCGCCGCGGAGGAGGAGTCGGTCTTCTCGCACGCGCCCGTAGCACCCGACAGCACGGCCGCCTACGGCGACCACCCCGACCAGGTCGTCGACTTCTACCGCCCGCGCGGGGCGGTCGGCTCCTCGGAGTCCTCCCCGCTCGCCCCGCTCGTGGTGGTGCTGCACGGCGGCGCCTGGCGGGCCCCGTACGACCGTCGCCACATCACCCCGTTCGCGGACTTCCTCGCCCGCCGGGGCTTCGCCGTGGCCTGCGTCGAGTACCGGCGCGGCAGCGCCGCCCCGGCAGCGCCGGGCGAGGAACCGGTCGCCGGCCGCTGGCCGGACACGTTCGACGACGTGGCGGCGGCGCTCGACGCGCTGCCCGCGCTGGCCCGGGAGGCGCTCCCGCAGGCCGACGCGCGGCGCACGGTGCTCTCCGGACACTCGGCGGGCGGCCACCTGGCCCTGTGGGCGGCGGCCCGGCACGTCCTGCCCCCGGACGCGCCCTGGCGCACGGATCACCCCGCCCGGCTGCGGGGTGTGGTCGCGCTCGCCCCCATCGCCGACTTCGCGGTCGCCGAGAAGCTGGACGTGTGCGGCGGGGCGGCCCGTCAACTGCTGGGCGGAGAAGAGGGGTTCGTCGAGCGGCAGCCCTACGCCGACCCGGCTCTGCTGCTGCCGACCGGTATCGCCACGACCCTCGTCCAGGGGCGTGACGACCTGGTCGTACCGCAGGCGGTCGCGGAGTCCTACACCGAGGCCGCGGCGAAGGCGGGCGAGGTGGTGGGCCTGACCCTCCTGGAGGAGGTCGGCCACTTCCCCCTGATCGACCCGGCGGCCGACGCGTGCGCGGTGGTGGCGGAGGAGATCGCCCAGCTGGCGTGGTGACTTCGGCCGGGCAACCCGATGCGGGTCGTACCCGTAGTACTTGAGAGCTACGGCCGCGAACACCTCCCTGGCGTGACGCGAGTTACTGCCCCGGATCCGTAATTTCCCTTCTGGACCGGCCCGACGGCCGGGCGGAGCCGGAGGGGATGAGCCGTGGGGCGTGGGCGGGAGAGACGGGGCATAGCCGCGAGGCTGGGTGCGGGTGCGGCTCCGATTGCGGGTGCGGGTGCGGGTGCGGGTGCGGGGGTCGGTTCGGGGGCGGCTCCGTTTGCGGGCGTGGTTGAGCACCCGGGCATGGGCCTGGACGTGGGGCCGGGGCCGGATCGGGGTGCGGTCGCGGTTGCGGGTCCGAACGCGGGGCCGCGTTCGGGTTCGAACGCGGGCTCGGCGGCCGGTTCGTGGTGGGGCCCTCGGCCGCGCGGCGCGAACGCGGGCTCGGAGACCGGTCCGGGTGCCGGTCCGGGAGCGTGGCCGAGTGCCGGGACCGCAGCGGGTCCGAGTGCCGGGCGGGAGATGGTGCCGGGGATCGGGAAGACCGGTCGGCGGCGGCGGGCGCTGCTCGCCCTCCTCGTCATGGCCGCCGTGGTGGTGCCTCTGTCGGCCGCGGCCCGCCCCCGGATCCCCGCGCCCGCCCCGGCGGTTCTCGCACCCCTGACCCGCACCACCCTCGACGCGGCCTACGGGGCGAACCGCGCCGACGCGGCCCGCGCCTCCGACATGGCCGCGGCGCACGGCGACACGCACCGCGCGGCCGTGGACCACGCGCTGGCGTCCCCCTCCCGTCATCTGCTCTCCTTCGACGGCCGCGGTTCCGGCCGCGTGACGGAGGTGTTCGGCGACCTGGCGCACGCCGACCGCACAGCGGTCCTCGTCCCCGGTTCCGACACCTCCCTGGACACCTACGACCGCTTCCGGAAGGGCGCACTCGCCCTCTACCAGGAACTCGGCCGCGAGACCGCGGCCGGTCCGCGCCCGGCGGTCGTCGCCTGGCTCGGCTACGAGACGCCGGGCACGGTCAGCACCTCGGTGCTCACCACGGGCCGCGCCGAACAGGCGGCCCCGCACCTGCGGGAGCTGATACGCGACCTGCGTGCCGTGGCGGGGCGGGCGCCGCACATCACCCTGGTGTGCCACTCCTACGGCTCGGTGGTGTGCGGGCGCGCCGCGGCAGGCCTGGACGTGAACGACATCGCCCTCATCGGCAGCCCCGGCACCGGCGCGGACTCCGTGCCCGCGCTGAACACCCGGGCCCGGGTCTGGGCGGCCCGCGGCACCGGCGACTGGGTGGCGAACGTGCCGCACGTCCAAGCCGACCTCTTCGGCACGACCGTCGGCCTGGGCACCGACCCCATGGACCCCGCCTTCGGCGCCCGCCGGTTCACGGCCGGAAGCGGCGGCCACAGCGCCTACTTCGCGCCCGGCTCCCCGTCTCTGACCAACCTGGCCCGGATCGTCCTGGGCGCCACGAACGAGGTGCAAGGTGACTGACCGCCTCACACCGGTACTCACCCGCGTACGAGCCTCCGCCGACCGCCTCCACATCCAGACCCCACCGCACCGGGACCGGGCGGTGGACGCCCTGCGAGCCGTCGCCATCCTCGGCGTGGTCCTGGGGCACTGGCTGGTCACGGCCCTGGTCGCGGACACCCGCACCCAGCCCCACCCCACCCTGCGCACCGCGAGCCCCCTCCACTACCTGCCCGCCCTGGCCCCGGTCTCCTGGGCGTTCCAGACCCTCGCCGTGTTCTTCCTCGTCGGCGGGCACGTCGCCACCCGCGGCTACCGTTCGGCCCGCGCCCGCGGGACCAGCTACCCGCGGTGGCTCCGCGCCCGCCTGGCCCGGCTGTTCAGGCCGGTCGCGGCCGTACTGGCCCTCTGGACGGTCACCGCCACCGCCCTCCTCCTGACCGGCGCGGACCCCGACACGGTCCGCACCCTCGTGAAACTGGCTCTGTCCCCCCTGTGGTTCCTCCTGGTCTTCGCCCTGCTGACGGCGGCGACCCCCCTCCTCACCCGGCTCAGTCCCCTGTGGCCCGTGGCCGTCGTCCTGCACGTGGACCTCCTTCGCTTCGGCCTCGGCGCCCCCTCCTGGCTCGGCTGGCTGAACCTGCCGGCAGGCTGGCTCGTGCCGTACACCCTGGGCGCGGCGTGGACCCGCGGTGAGCTGGACCGCCGCCGCGCGGGCTGGATCCTGCTGACCTGCGGCGCGACGGCGACCGCGGCCCTCGTCGCCTGGGCGGGCTACCCGGTGTCGATGGTCGGCGTCCCAGGGGCCGCGGTCTCCAACCTCAACCCGCCGACCCTGGCGGCCGTCACCTTCGGCCTGGCCCAGGCCGGCCTGGCCCTGCTCCTGCGCGAGCGGCTGCGCCGCGCGATGTGCCGCCCGCTCGCCTGGGCGGCGGTGGCGCTGGTCAACCTCTCCGCGATGACGATCTTCCTCTGGCATCAGACGGCCCTGATGGCGACCACCGCCATGGGCCTGTTCGCCGGCCGCGTCCCGGGTCTGCACACGCTCCCCGACGACCTCGGCTGGGTGGCGGCCCGGCTGGCCTGGCTCCCGGTCTTCGCCCTCGCCCTGACCGTCTGCTGGGCTGCTTTCCGCACCTGTGAGCAGGGCGGTGGCCGGCGCCGTTCCCGGGTGGTCCGGTCTCATCGGCCCGGGGCGGCCCACACGCCAGACCCTAAAGTGGGCGCGTGATGCGATGGCAAAGCCGCGTCGGGCATGGACTGCGGGTGCTGCGCGACGACCTGTGGACCGCACGGCTGGATCCGCTGCCCCCGTCCGTCTGGCTGCGCTGGCTGCCGCACGGGATCGTATGGCTGGTCGCGTTCGTGGTGCTGCTGACCGCCGCGGCCCAACTCCAGGGGGACGCGGGGCTGGCCTTCGGGTACGTCTTCCTCATCGCGCTCGGACAGGCCGGTGCGGTGGCGCTCGCCCTGTGGCGGCCCATCCCGGCGTGGTGGCTGTCGACGGCGGCCACGGTGCTGGGGGCGGTGGCGTTGCGCGGCCGGCTGCTCGCCCGCGTGGCGAACGACTTCACCTGGCCCTGGACCGCGTCCGGGATCATCGCCCACCTGTTCGTCCTGCTGCTGCTCGCCCTGCGGGTGCGCACCCGCGTCGCCGCGGAGGCGCTGGCCCTGACCGCGCTGCTCACCTATGTCCTCCAGGGCGCGTGGGGCGCGGCGTACTACCAGCCCACCGGTGTTCTCGCGACGGCGCTGTTCGCGGTGGTGGTGGTGCTGGGCACGGCCCTGCGCGGCCGCCGCGAGGCCCGTGCGGAACTGGTGCAGCAGACCACGCTCACCGCGGAGGAGCGGGCCCGCCGCACGCTTCTGGAGGAGCGCAGCCGTATCGCCCGTGAGCTGCACGACGTGGTCGCCCACCACATGTCGGTGATCTCCATCCAGGCGCAGGTGGCACCGCACCTCACGCGGAACCCCTCGCCGGAGCTGAAGGAGAACCTCGACGGCATCCGGCAGAACGCGCTGGAGGCGCTCGCCGAACTGCGCCGGGTGCTCGGCGTGCTGCGTTCGGAGAACCCCGAGGACCCGTACGGCCTCGGTGAACCCGGCACCAGGGCCGCCCCGGACGCCCCGCAGCCCACCCTCGACCGCCTCGGCGCCCTCGTCGAGAACACCCGCGCCGCCGGTCTGACGGTCACCATGGACACCGAGGACTCGCGGCGCGAGCGCCGGCCGTATCCGCCGGCCGTGGAGTTGTCGGCGTACCGCATCGTCCAGGAGGCCCTGAGCAACGCCCTGCGGCACGCCCCGGGGTCGACGGTCCGCGTGGAAGTCACGCACGTTCCCGACGGCCTGTTCCTGGGCGTGGTCAACTCCCGCCCCCGACAGCCCGTCCAGCCCTCCCCGGGCGCCGGGCACGGCCTGCTCGGCATGCGCGAGCGGGCGGCCATGCTGGGCGGGCACGTCACGGCGGTCAGGACACTGCACGGCGGCTTCGCGGTCTCGGCCTTCCTCCCCCGCGACGGCATCGCACCCGTGACCGGGATCGGCCCACCCCGCCTGCCCGTCATCTACACCGACCCGGCCGACACCCTCGTCGTCCACGTCGAACCGTCCGGCGCGCCCGCCGGCTCCGGCCCCGACGTCGGCACCGGTCCCGACGTCGGCCCCGACGCCGCACCCGCTCCCGGCTCACCGTCCCCGACAGGAGAAGACACTCCATGACGAGCGGCAGCATCCGCGTACTCATCGCCGACGACCAGCAGATGGTCCGTCAGGGTTTCACCGTGCTGCTCAACACCCAGCCGGACATCGAGGTGGTGGGCCAGGCGGTGGACGGCCTGGACGCGGTCGCCAGGGCCGCCGAAGTCTCCCCGGACGTCGTCCTGATGGACATCCGCATGCCCGAACTCGGCGGCATCGAGGCCACCCGCCGCATCACGACCGCCACCCCGGACATGAAGGTCCTGGTGCTCACCACCTTCGACCTGGACGAGTACGTGTACGAGGCGCTGCGCGCCGGCGCGTCCGGCTTCCTGCTCAAGGACGCGTCCGCGGACCAGCTCGCCGAGGCGGTCCGGGTGGTCGCGGCCGGCGACGCGCTGCTGGCACCAGGGATCACGCGCCGGCTGATCGCGGAGTTCTCCCGGCTGAAGGACACACCGCGCGCGCCGCTGAAGTCGCGTATCGGCGTACTGACCGAACGCGAGACGGAGGTGCTCGCCCTGATCGCGCAGGGCCTGTCCAACGCGGAGATCGCCGGGCATCTCGTCGTCGCCGAACAGACCGTGAAGACCCACGTGGGCCGCATCCTGGTGAAACTGGGCCTCAGGGACCGCACTCAGGCGGCGGTGTTCGCCTACGAGTCGGGACTGGTCCGCCCCTCCGGGTACTGACGAGGGAAGCAGGGCACTACCCGTAGTACTTGAGACGGACCGCGAAGGACCCCTCTCACAGGGGACGACCGCGACCGCCGCCTGCGCCTACCGTTTTCAGCGTGACCGAGACGACACAGACGCAGCAGACGACGCCGGACGGCGCCTTCAGCCCGTACAAGCCGCGCAGCCCGGAGTACAAGCTCGCCGCGAAAGCTCTGCACGGGCTGCGGCAGGGTCTGTTCCACGACGCCTTCGCCTACCGTCCGCTGCAGCCCGTGGGTGTCGACGGCCCGCTGTCCCGGCGGCTGCCCGGCCGCCTGCGTCCCTACGCGGCCTGGAGGCCGCACGCCGTGGTGGCGGGGGCCGGCCTGCTGGCGCTGTTCGTCGGCTGGGCGAGCGGCTCGGGCAGCGGGGCGGCCCCAGTGGTGGGTCTGCTGGCTCTCGCCCCGGTGCTGCTCACCCTGACCCGCCCGGTCGGAGCGTTCTGGGTCTCCCTGATGACGGCCACGGTCTCGGCGTGGCTCGTCGGCAGCTACACGACCTGGCCGTGGCAGCCCGGCAGCTACATCGCGCACCTGACGGTGCTCACGGTGGTGGCGATACGCACCCGGCCGCGCACGGCGGCGTGGATGTGGGCGACCACCGCGTTCCACGCCGTGTTCACCGACGCCCTGTTCGGCTACGCCTACGGCAACAACTCGGCACCCATGCTGGTCCTCTCCGCGCTCGTCCTCCTCGTCGTCACCGTCTGGCACATACGCAGGGACGCCGAGGAGGAGGTGACCGCCCAGCAGACGGTGACCGCGCACGAGCGCTCCCGCCGCACCCTGCTGGAGGAGCGCACCACGATCGCCCGCGAGCTGCACGACGTCGTGGCCCACCACATGTCCGTCGTCGCCATCCAGGCCGAGGCCGCCCCCTACCGGGTGCAGAACCCGCCGCCGGAGCTGGAGAAGGCCTTCGCCACCATCCGGGAGAACGCGGTGGCGGCCCTCACCGAGCTGCGCCGCGTCCTCGGTGTCGTCCGCGCGGAGGACTACGAGGCCCCCGACGCCCCGCAGCCCACCCTCGCCGACCTCGGCACCCTGCTGGCGAACGTGCGGGAGGCCGGTCTGGCGGTGGACAGGACCACGATGGGCGCGGTGCGCGAACTCCCGCAGGGCGTCGAGCTGTCGGCGTACCGGATCGTCCAGGAGGCCCTGAGCAACACCCTGCGGCACGCGCCCGGCGCGAGCGCCCGCGTCGAGATCGGCTACGTCCTCGGCGGGTTGGCCCTGCGCGTAGTCAACGGCCCGCCGCCCAAGCCGTCCCTGCTCAAGCCCTCGCCCGGATCCGGACACGGCATCACCGGCATGCGGGAGCGGGTGTCGATGCTCGGAGGCGAGATGACGGCGGGCCCGGCCGCCGACGGCGGGTACGAGGTGGCGGTGTTCCTGCCGGTCGCCACGGTGGTCGCGCCCGCGGACGACGACGAGGCCGGCGCATGAGGACGGGCACGATCCGGGTGCTGGTCGCGGACGACCAGATGATGGTGCGCGAAGGCTTCTCGGTCCTGCTGAACGCGATGCCGGGCATCGAGGTCGTCGGCGAGGCCGTCAACGGCCGCGACGCGGTGGAGAGGGTACGCGAACTGGCCCCGGACGTCGTCCTGATGGACATCCGCATGCCGGAGCTGAACGGCATAGAGGCGACCCGGGAGATCGTCGCCGCGGACGGCACGGCGAAGGTGTTGGTGCTGACCACGTTCGACCTGGACGAGTACGTGTACCAGGCGCTGCGGGCCGGGGCCTCCGGGTTCCTGCTCAAGGACGCCTCGGCGCGGCAGCTCGCCGACGGGGTGCGGGTGGTCGCGGCTGGCGAGGCGCTGCTCGCCCCCTCGGTCACCAGGCGGCTGATCACGGAGTTCTCGAAGCTGACCGAGCCCCCGCGGCTCGCCGCCACCGCGCAGGCGGCGTACGGGGAGCTGACCGAGCGGGAGACGGAGGTGCTGGTGCTGATCGCGCAGGGCCTGTCGAACGCGGAGATCGCCGAGCGGCTGGTGGTCGCCGAGTCGACCGTCAAGACCCATGTGAGCCGCGTCCTGGTCAAGCTGGGCCTGCGGGACCGCACCCAGGCGGCGGTGTTCGCCTACGAGGCGCGACTGGTCACGCCGGGGTGAGCCGCCCCGGGCGGTACCCGGGCCGAGCCGCGAGAGGTCGGCGACACCCCTGGTCGGATCGGGGGTGGCCGGGCTAACGTCCGGCCATGTCCGCTCTTTCTGGTCCTTCCGGCCTCGCCTTCGACCCGTGGGACCCGGCGTTCCTCGCCAACCCCTACCCGGCTTACGCCGAGCTGCGCGCGCGGGGCCGCGTGCTCCACTACGAGCCCACCGACCAGTGGCTGGTGCCGCACCACGCGGACGTCTCGGCGCTGCTGCGGGACCGGCGGCTGGGCCGGACGTACCAGCACCGCTTCACGCACGAGGACTTCGGCCGTACGCCGCCCCCGCCGGAGCACGAGCCGTTCCACGTCCTCAACGACCACGGGATGCTCGATCTGGAGCCGCCGGACCACACCCGGATCCGGCGCCTGGTGTCGAAGGCGTTCACGCCGCGCACGGTGGAGCGGCTCAAGCCGTACGTGTACGACCTGGCGAACGAGCTGGTCTCCGCCCTGGTGGAGGCGGGCGGCGGCGATCTGCTGCGGGACGTGGCCGAACCGCTGCCGGTCGCTGTGATCGCCGAGATGCTGGGCATCCCCGAGGCGGACCGGGCCCAGCTGCGGCCCTGGTCGGCGGACATCTGCGGGATGTACGAGCTGAACCCGTCCGAGGAGACGGCGGCGAAGGCGGTACGGGCGTCGGCCGAGTTCTCCGACTATCTGCGCGAGCTGATCGCCGAGCGCCGCAAGGAGCCGGGCGAGGACCTGATCTCGGGGCTGATCGCGGCGCACGACGAGGGCGACCGGCTGACCGAGCAGGAGATGATCTCCACGGCGGTGCTGCTCCTCAACGCCGGTCACGAGGCCACGGTGAACGCCACGGTCAACGGCTGGTGGGCGCTGTTCCGCAACCCGGAGCAGCTGGCGGCCCTGCGCGCGGACCACTCCCTGATCCCGTCCGCGATCGAGGAGCTGATGCGCTACGACACCCCGCTCCAGCTCTTCGAGCGCTGGGTGCTGGACGAGATCGAGATAGCGGGCACCACGATCCCGAGGGGCGCGGAGATCGCCATGCTCTTCGGCTCGGCCAACCACGACCCGGCGGTCTTCGCCGACCCCGGGCGCCTGGACCTCACCCGCCGGGACAACCCCCACATCTCCTTCAGCGCGGGCATCCACTACTGCATCGGCGCCCCCCTGGCCCGCATCGAACTGGCCGCTTCCATGACGGCCCTGCTGGAGCGAGCCCCGACCCTCACACTCGCGGCGGAGCCGGACCGGAAGCCGAACTTCGTGATCCGCGGGCTGAACGGGCTGAGCGTGGCGGTGGGCTGACGCATCGGGAGCTCCTCGGCATCGAATCCGATCCAACTCGACGCCGAGGAGCCCGAGCACCACCGGCCGAGCCGCGCCCCGCCGTAAGCTCAGCCGCTGATGTCCCGTCTGCGCAGGCCCGCCAGTCCTCCGGTCACCAGGAGCGCGGCGAGGGCGAGCAGGGTGGCGACCGGGCCCCACTCCATCCGGCCGCCCGGCAGCTTCGGCAGGTGGCCGAAGGGGGAGAGGTCGAGCACGAGCTGGGGGACGTTCAGGGCGGGGCCGATCCAGCCGATCAGCAGGACCGCTCCGGCCACGCCCCACGCGGCCACGGCACCCCGCGGCAGGACGCCGTAGAGCAGGACGGTGATGCCGCCGATCACCCACACCCCGGCCACCTGCACGAGGCACGCGCCGAGCATCGGCCCGACCTGCTTGCCGTGGCCGACCGCGATGCCCAGCCCGGCCAGGAGCATGATCAGGGCGGAGCCGCCGAAGGCGATCAGCAGATGCCCGGCGGCCCAGCGCAGCCGGCCCACCGCGCCCGCCAGCACCGGCTCGGCGCGGCCGGACGTCTCCTCGCCGTTCAGGCGCAGCACGGACGCCACGACGTAGAGCGCGGCGACCAGGCCGAGCATCCCGGCCATCGCGGCGAGGAAGGCGTCCGTCAGACCGGACTGCCCGCCCATCCGCTGGAAGATCTCCCGCGCCTTGGCGTTGTCGCCGACGAGCTGGGCCGCGCCGTCCGCCATCCCGCCGTAGACGACTCCGGCGACGAAGAAGCCGATGCTCCAGCCGAGCACGCTGCCGCGTTGCAGCCGCCAGGCCAGCGCGCCCGCCGTGGCGAGGCGGCCCCGGGCCGGTCCCGGCCTGGTGGGCAGGAAGCTCATGCCGAGGTCCCGGCGTCCGGCGAGTTCGTAGGCGATGCCCGCCTGGAGGGCGGTCGCCGCCGCGAACAACAGCAGCACCCACCAGCGTTCGGCGGCGAAGGCGCGCAGGTTCTCCAGCCAGCCCAGCGGGGACAGCCAGGTCAGCACCGACGAGCCTCCCCCAGTGCTGAACGCCTGGGAGGTACCCCCATCCGTCCCCGAGTCGCCCGCGGCCCGCAGCACGAAGGCGGCGCCCAGGACGGCGGAGGTCAGGCCCCGGGCCAGCCGGGCGCTCTCCGTGAGCTGGGCGACGATCGCCGCCATCGTGGCGAAGACCATGCCCACGCCCGCCACCCCGAGCCCGAAGGCCAGGGCACCGGCGGCGCCCTGCCCGGCCAGGCCCGCCGTGATCAGCAGGGCCAGGGCCGCGTTCGCGACCGCCGCGGCGAGCAGTGCCGCCGTCAGCGGTGCCCGGCGGCCCACCATCCCGGACGACACCAGTTCCTGCCGTCCGCTCTCCTCCTCGTCCCGGGTGTGCCGGACGACGACGAGCAGGCTCATGACGGCGGCGAGGACACCCGCGTACACCCCCACCCGCCAGGCCGTCAGCGCGCCCAGCGAGTCGCCGAACACGGGGCCGACCATGGCGCGCAGGGAGGCGTTCGTCGCCATCTGGCGCACCAGGTCGGAGCGCTCGGCCGGGGTGGCGTACAGGCCCTTGAGCGTGTTCGGCATGGACAGGACCATCAGCGCGTTCACCGCGACCCACACCGGGATCATCACGCGGTCGCGGCGCAGGGCGAACCGCAGCAGGGTGCCGGTGCCGGCCAGGTTGCGGGAGCGGCCGGCGGGCACGGCGGCGGCCGTGGAGACGGCGGCGGTCATCGCGCCACCCCCGCGGCTTCCGCGTCGGTCCCGGAGTCCGCCTCGGCCTCGGCCTCGTCGTGGTAGTGCCGCAGGAACAGCTCCTCCAGCGTCGGCGGGGTGGAGGTCAGCGACCGCACGCCCGAATCGCTCAGCGAGCGCAGCACCTCGTTCAGCTTGTCGGTGTCCACCTGGAGGCGGACCCGGTGCCCCTGGACGTCGAGGTCGTGCACGCCGGGCAGCCCGGCGAGCCCGCCCGGCGGGCCGGCGAGTTCGGCGGTGACGCTGGTGCGGGTGAGGTGGCGCAGGTCGGCCAGGGAGCCGCTCTCCACCGTGCGGCCCTTGCGGATGATGCTCACCCGGTCGCACAGTTCCTCGACCTCGCTGAGGATGTGGGAGGAGAGCAGGACGGTGCGGCCCCGGTCGCGCTCCTCCTCCACGCACCGCTGGAAGACCTCCTCCATGAGCGGGTCCAGGCCCGAGGTCGGCTCGTCCAGGATCAGCAGGTCGACGTCGGAGGCGAAGGCGGCGACCAGGGCGACCTTCTGCCGGTTGCCCTTGGAGTACGTCCGCCCCTTCTTGGTCGGGTCCAGCTCGAACCGTTCGACCAGCTCGTCCCGGCGCCGCCGGTCGAGGCCGCCCGCCCGTCGCCCACCACCACCCTGCCTGACGCGCTTCACGCGGCCCCCTTGACGCAGCCTGCCGTACAGGTCGATGACCTCTCCTCCGGAGAGGTTGCGCCACAGGGTCACGTCGCCGGGCACGTAGGCGATCCGGCGGTGCACCTCGACCGCGTCCGCCCAGGGGTCGCGGCCCAGGATCCGGGTGGCGCCCGAGTCGGCGCGCAGCAGGCCGAGCAGGACCCGGATGGTGGTGGACTTGCCGGCGCCGTTGGGGCCGAGGAAGCCGTGCACCTCGCCGGCGGCGACATTCAGGTCGAGGCCGTCCAGCGCCCGCGTGCCGCCGAACGACTTGTGCAGGCCGGATACCTCGATGGCGGGGTTTGCCTTGGTCATGCTTTGGAACGTACGCTAACTTCACAAATTTGTGAAGTTAAGGAAGCGTATAAAAGCGAGGTTAGACTCGACGGTGGTTGTCCGAACAGGGGAGAGCAGGGGAGAGGGTCCGGAATGACGGAGCGGGAAGCAGCGGTGGAGCGGGATCCCGAGGTGGTGTCGCAGTTCGTGGAGCACTTCGCGGCCCAGCTCGTCGAGGCGGGCGTGCCGCGCATGCCGGCCCGGGTCTTCGCCGCGCTGCTCGCCTCCGACGCCGGCGCCCTGACCTCCGCCGAGCTCGGCGGCCAGCTGAAGATCAGCCCCGCGGCCGTCTCCGGCGCGGTGCGCTACCTCGCCCAGGTGCACCTGGTCTCCCGCGAGCGGGAGCCCGGCTCGCGGCGGGAGCGCTACCGGGTCCACAGCGACCAGTGGTACGAGGCGCTCACCAGCCGTGACGCGCTCATCAAGCGGTGGGAGGACGCCCTGCGGGAAGGCGTGGCCAGCCTGGGGGCCGAGACCCCGGCGGGACGCCGGCTGGCCGACACGCTGGCCTTCTTCGAGTTCATCGAGCAGGACGTCGCCGGAATGATGGAGCGCTGGCGCCGCTACCAGGAGGAGAAGCCCCGCAGGTGACGCGGTCGGCCGGCCCTCCGGGGCCTCCTCACCCCGTCACCGGCAGCGTCAGGCCCCAGGCCCCCTCCACGACCCGCCATGTCCGCGTCCGTACCGGCCCCGACACCACCGCGTCCGCCCGGTAGCGGAAGCCGGCTCCCGAGACGGTCACCGTGCGCCCCCGGGCCAGCAGCGGCGACGCCTCCGCGCCCACCGACAGCCGTCGCACCTCCACCTCGGCCTTCCCCGTGCCGCCGCCCGGCGTGACCGAGACCGCCTCCACCGGCTGCTCCAGGTCCACGACCGTCTCCCCGTCGACCTCCACCCGCAGCCGGGAGGGGCCGCCCGGCCCGGCGACCGCCGTGGCCCTCGGCGGGCGGGTCACCAGCGTCCGTACGAGGGACTGGCAGGTCCGCAGCCACGGATGTCCCACCCCGGACGAGACCGCCGCGGACTCCGCCGGATCCTCCTGACGCGGGGAGACCGGCGGGATGCGCAGCGTGCCCAGCACCACTCCGTCGCTGTCGTCGACGAGCAGGTCCAGCCGTCGCTCGGCGCCCTCCAGCACCGCCCGTGCCGCCGCCACCGGTCCCGTCGGCACCCCCAGCGAACGGGCCAGCGACAGGGCACCCCCGACCGGCACCACCGACAGTGCGCATCCGGCCAGCTCCCGCTGCCGGTGCAGCGCCGACACCGCCCGCAGCAGCGCCCGGTCGTCGCCGATCACCACCGGCCGCCGGGAGCCGCGTCGCGCCAGCGCACGGGTGAACTCCTCCGGCCCGTCCGGCAGGCACACCTTGGCGGACGCACCCGCGCTGAGCACGTCTTTCGCGATCCGTACGGACTCCCCGTCCGTCCTCCGGGCGGCCGGGTCGATGACCACCAGCAGCTGATCGGACGTCGGATAAGTCGCCACCTCGGTCCTGCCTCGCTTCCTCGGGTAGCATCTTTGTGCAAGAGCCCCTTTGCGCTATTGCGCCGGGGGCTTCGTCTATTCCGGGGCATCCGGTCCGACGGTTGAGCGGCCGACGACGGTCGCGGTGCACGCGGCGGTGAACCCTCCGCGTACGCCCCTGACCCTGGACATGCCCCGCCCGGAAGGGGTGTACGCGCGTGCCCGCACTTGTGCTGCTCGGTGCTCAGTGGGGTGACGAGGGCAAGGGGAAGGCCACCGACCTGCTCGGTGGCTCCGTGGACTATGTAGTGCGATATCAAGGCGGCAACAACGCCGGCCACACCGTCGTCGTCGGTGACCAGAAGTATGCACTGCACCTCCTTCCTTCCGGAATCCTCTCGCCCGGTTGCACGCCGGTCATCGGCAACGGTGTGGTCGTCGACCCGTCGGTCCTGCTCTCCGAGCTGAGCGGTCTGAATGAGCGCGGCGTCGACACGTCCAAGTTGCTGATCAGCGGCAATGCCCACGTCATCACGCCGTACAACGTCACCGTCGACAAGGTGACGGAACGCTTCCTCGGCAAGCGGAAGATCGGCACCACCGGCCGGGGCATCGGCCCTACCTACGCGGACAAGATCAACCGCGTCGGCATCCGGGTGCAGGACCTGTACGACGAGTCGATCCTCACCCAGAAGGTGGAGGCGGCCCTCGACGCCAAGAACCAGATCCTCACCAAGCTGTACAACCGGCGCGCGATCGCCGTGGACCAGGTGGTCGAGGAGCTGCTGGGCTACGCCGACCAGATCAAGCCGTACGTCGCCGACACGGTCCTGATCCTCAACCAGGCGCTGGACGAGAACAAGGTGGTCCTCTTCGAGGGCGGCCAGGGCACGCTGCTGGACATCGACCACGGCACGTACCCCTTCGTCACCTCCTCCAACCCGACCGCGGGCGGTGCCTGCACGGGCGCCGGCGTCGGCCCGACGAAGATCAGCCGCGTCATCGGCATCCTCAAGGCCTACACCACCCGCGTCGGCTCCGGCCCCTTCCCGACCGAGCTGTTCGACGAGGACGGCGAGGCGCTGCGCCGGATCGGCGGCGAGCGGGGCGTCACGACCGGCCGCGACCGCCGCTGCGGCTGGTTCGACGCGGTGATCGCCCGCTACGCCACCCGGGTCAACGGCCTGACCGACTTCTTCCTCACCAAGCTCGACGTCCTCACCGGCTGGGAGCAGATCCCGGTCTGCGTCGCCTACGAGATCGACGGCGAGCGCGTCGAGGAACTCCCGTACTCCCAGACCGACTTCCACCACGCGAAGCCCGTCTACGAGTACCTCCCCGGCTGGCAGGAGGACATCACGAAGGCCAAGACCTTCGCCGACCTCCCGAAGAACGCCCAGGCCTACGTCAAGGCCCTGGAGGACATGTCCGGTGCCCCGATCTCCGCGATCGGCGTGGGCCCGGGCCGCGACGAGACGATCGAGATCAACTCGTTCCTCTAGAACGGCGTCCCCGAGGCTCGGGACCTGGGGGCGGCCGGCACGGTGAACCCGTGCCGGCCGCCCCGCCCGACGGTGGTGGTCACAGCAGGGCGATCAGCTCCGCGAGCGGGTGCCTCAACTGAACACGATCATCGAGCCCTGGGCCAGGCTCCGTGTCGCCGCCGCGTGGAGGCTCAGCCAGACGTGGCGTTCCCGGGCGAACGGGCTGGGGTCGTACGGCGCGGGGGCGGCCGGCTGTTCCAGTTCCGTGGGGCCGAGCGGCGGGTCGGGGGCGGCCGGCGGGTTGGCCGGGTCGATGCCCAACGACGGGGCGACGTGGTCCAGTTCGCGCAGGAGGGCCTGGGAGGAGCCCAACGGGCCGCCGCCGGACAGGAGTTCCTCGTTGGACAGGGGGTGCGGGAAGTCCAGCGGGACGTACGCGCCGGCGTGGTCGTAGTGCCAGACCAGGTGGGACTGCTGGGCCGTCGTCTCGAACATCTCCAGCAACTGCTCGTAGTCGCCGCCCAGTTCGTCGACCGGGGTCAGCGGCAGGCCGCAGACCTGGAGAAGGTAGGCGCGGCGCAGGAAGTGCAGCGCGTCGTAGTCGAAGCCGGCCACCGGTGCCACCTCCCCGGACAGGCCGGGCATGTACTGGTACACCGGCACCGGTGGAAGCCCGTTTTCGGCGAGCACCTTGTTGTACTGCGCGAGTTCCTCGGCGAACGGGTTGTCCGGGGTGTGGCACAAGATGTCGACGAGCGGTACCAGCCACAGGTCACAGGCCAAAGAGGGCTCCTCGGGGAGGGCAGGGCTTCCAGCGTGTTCGGTGGTCGAAGAGTGTGAAGAAGAGTCTAGAAGCGTAGTCGGTGCGGAACCGCTCAACTCCCCTCGTGCAGGTCCCATACCCACACCCCGCCGGTCCACGTGCCCGGACGGCCCACCAGCTTCGTCACCGCCTCCCGCAGCGGTTCCTCGTGCCGCTGGGGCGCCAGGACCAGGACGCCCGCGTGCCAGTCGGCGAAGTCCCGCCGCGCCTGGGCCCGCCAGTTCTTGTCGAGGGCCGGTACGGACCCGGTGTAGCTCACGTCCCGCAGCATGTTGGAGGTGTAACGGGGGACGGCGCCGTAGATGCCGACGCGGTCGGGGCCGTAGGGGCCGTTGAAGTAGCCCCCGGGGAGCTTGAAGCCGAGGTGGGCCGCGGTCTGCCAGTGCAGGGCCTCCGCGTTGCCGGGGTCGGGCAGCGGTATCGGCACCAGGGTCTCGCCGTCGCGGACGTAGGACTTCCAGAGGCCGGCCGTGATGAAATCCGGTACCGGGGCACGGTCCTCGGCCTTCAGCGGCGCCGGGACCAGCGGCAGCAGCGCGAGACAGACCGCCAGCAGGCCGCCGTAGAGCGTGCCGACGCGGCGGGTCGCCGTGATCCTGGCGACGGCGATCGCCAGCAGCATGCCCAGCGCCGGCGCGCAGATCATCGCCACACGACCCTCGATGACCGATTCGAACAGCGGCAGGTGGGCGAGCGGCGCCCACGGGCCGGGGTAGACCGTGTCGGTCAGCGGGACGCGGAACTTCGGGCCCAGGGACAGCAGGGCCGCGGCGGCCGTCGTGACCGCCAGCGCCTTCACCAGCGCGTGCTCCCACAGCCGTACGGTGATCCCGAAGGCGAGCAGGAGCAGCGGCCAGCCGTAGAAGGCGTTCTGCTCCGTGGGGTTCAGGGACAGGGCGTCCGCCTTCTGGGCGTCGCCCGCGAACAGGGAGCGCTCGGCGAAGGAGATCAGGGCGAGCGGACTGTTGCCGGCGTTGTCGCCGTGCAGCACGCTCTTGTAGCTCTGCGGGCCCGCGAACTGCCAGTACAGCGGGTAGGCGACGATCGGCAGGCACACCGCCGCGGCGATCAGCAGGCCCTTCAGGAGGGGCCTCCAGGCCTCCCGCGCGACCTCCCTGCGGACGAGCCCGTAGGCGGCGGCGAACAGGGCCATGCCGATCGCGGCGAGCAGCAGCGGCTCCTCGCCCAGGAAGATCTGGTATGCCGCCATCAGTCCGAGCACGATCCCGTCCCGCCGCACCCGCGTGCCCTCGCACAGGCGCAGCGCCCGGTCGACGATCAGCGGGATCATGAACAGGATCACGAAGTTCGGGTGCGCGTTGGCGTGGCTGACCATCGGCGGGGCGAAGGCGGCCAGGCAGGCGCCGGTGAAGGCGGCGCCCCGGTGCCGTACGACCCGTCTGACGATCAGCCAGTACCAGGCGGCCGCGGTGGCCGCGAGCCCCAGGGTCATGCAGACGCTGAGCGAGACCGCCGGACCGAAGGCCAGCGTGACCGGGGCGAAGGGGACGGACATCCCCAGCATGACCGTGTTGGCCATGAGGTTCACGCCGTCGGGGAAGCCCTGGAGATCGGTGAACAGGGGGTTGCGCAGATGGGCGACGCTGTCGGCGGTGACCGCGAAGAACCACTCCCACTGGTTCTGGTCCTGGAGGGAGTCGGGAAGATAGCGGTGGGCGGGGTCGAAGAGGCGGCCCGAGTAGAGGGTGACCGCCATCAGCAGGAAGAGCGCGGCGGCGAACAGGTCGGCCGGGCGGACGGAACGGCTCTTGAGCCGGCCCAGTTCGGCGAGGACCCGTAGGTAGTCCAGCGGGGCGACCTTCGAACCGGACTGGTGCGCCCAGCGGACCGGCACCTCGGCCACCGGCCAGTCGCGGCGGCGGAAGTGCTGGAGGACCTCCACGTCGATGCCCCAGCCGCTCAGCCGCGAGGCGGCGAACGCCTCGCGGGCCTGGTCGCCCTCGAAGAGTTTGAAGCCGCACTGGGTGTCGCGTATGCCGGGCACCGCGATGCGCCGTATCAGCAGGTTCCCGGCGCGGCCCAGCAGTTCGCGCACCCGGTGCTGGCGCCTGGCGATCGTCGCGCCCGGCACCGAGCGGGAGCCGATCGCGGCCGCGCCGCCCTCGCCGAGCGCCTTGTCGAGCTGTTCCAGCTCCTCGATGGGGGCGGCGAGGTCGGCGTCGGTGACCAGCACCCGGCGGCCGCGGGTGGCGGCCACCCCGAGGCGCAGTGCGTGGCCCTTGCCGCGGTTGCGGTCGCCGGCGACGAGCCGGACGCGCGGGTCCCGGCGGTCCGTGACGAGGCCGCCGGTGCCGTCGGTGGACCCGTCGTCGGCGACGACGACCTCCCATGAGCCGAAGCGGCCCTCGTTGTCGACCAGGTAGGCGGTGACCGCGTCGAGGGTGGGCCCGAGCCGCCGTTCCTCGTTGTAGGCCGGGATGACGACGGACAGGGCGACGGCCCCGGTGACGGTCTCACTCATGCGGTGGCCAGCCGCTCGACGAGGGCGAGGTCGTGCGCGTTGTACGCGGCGACGATCGCGCGGGCGGCCGGGGCGTCGCCCCTCACCATGGCGTCGACGAGTTCGGTGTGGGCGGACCACAGCAGGCCGCGTAGATCACCGCGGCGGCGCAGGTGCTGCACCGCGCACACCCAGAACTGCACGCGCAGCCGGTTCAGGAAGTCGGAGAGGTAGGGATTGCCGAACAGGGCGCCGAGTTCCCGCCAGAAGCGCAGGTCGTAGCCGATCAGAACGGTCAGGTCGCCGGCGGTGGCCGCGCGCTGCGCCTCCTCGCCGCGCCTGCGCACCCCGGTGAGCGTGGCCTTGACGTACGGGTCGTCGGGCCGGCGGAAGGCATCGGGCGCCGAGACGGCGGCCTGGAACATGCCGTCGGTGACCAGAGCACGGGCCTTGATCATGTCGTGGAGGTCGTGCAGCGAGTACTCGCGCACGTGGAAGCCGCGGTGCTGGTCGGCCTCCAGCAGACCCTGCGCGGACAGGTCGACGAGCGCCTCGCGCACCGGGGTCGCGGACACCCCGTACTGCTCGGCGATCTCCTTGACCGTGAACTCCTGCCCCGGCTGGAGCCGCCCGGCCAGCACCTCGTCCCGGAGCGCGTCCGCGATCTGCTGCCGCAGGGTGCTGCGCGTCACGGCGCCGTTGCCGCTGATGCCGGGCATGGTCGGGGCGTCTCCTTGCGCGTGCGGGTGGCGTACTCGTACATCCATGTCTACGAGCACGCCACCTTACGCGTTCGGGATGCCGCCGATTCCGGCTCGTGCGGCCCGCGCCGCTACTCGGTGTGCTCGTCGGCCACCGACAGCGCGGCGTCCAGCGCCGCGAGGCCCTCCTTCAGTTCGGCCTCGGTCGCGTTGCACGGCGGGACGACGTGCGTGCGGTTCATGTTGATGAAGGGCCACAGGCCGTTCGCCTTCGCGGCGGCGCCGAAGGCCGCCATGGGGGCGCCCGCCTCCCCGGCCGCGTTGTACGGCACCAGCGGCTCACGGGTCTCGCGGTTCTTCACCAGCTCCACGGCCCAGAACATGCCCACGCCGCGCACGTCGCCGACACTCGGGTGCCGCTCGGCCAGCTCGCGCAGCCCCGGCTCCACGACCTCGGCGCCGAGCCGCTTGGCGTTCTCGACGACGCCCTCCTCGGCCATCACGTTGATCGTCGCGACGGCCGCCGCGCACGCCAGCGGGTGCCCGGAGTACGTCAGACCGCCGGGGTAGGCCCGCTTGCCGAAGGTCTCCGCGATCTTCCCGGAGATGGCGACGCCGCCCAGCGGCACGTACCCGGAGTTCACGCCCTTGGCGAAGGTCATCAGGTCCGGCACGACGTCGAAGAGGTCCGCCGCGAACCACTCACCGGTCCGCCCGAAGCCGGCCATGACCTCGTCCAGGATGAAGACGATCCCGTACTTGTCGCACAGCTCGCGCACCCCGGCCAGGTAGCCGGGCGGGGGCACCATGATCCCGGCGGTTCCGGGGATGGTCTCCAGGATGATCGCGGCGATGGTCGCGGGACCCTCGAAGGCGATCGTCGCCTCCAGGTGCTCGAGGGCCCGCGCGCACTCCTGCTCCTCGGTCTCGGCGTAGAAGCGGGAGCGGTAGAGGAAGGGCGCCCAGAAGCGCACCACGCCCGCCGAGCCGGTGTCCGACGCCCAGCGGCGCGGGTCGCCGGTGATGTTGATGGCCTGCTGCGTGCCGCCGTGGTACGAGCGGTACGCCGAGAGCACCTTGGGCCGCCCGGTGTGCAGCCGCGCCATGCGCACCGCGTGCTCGACGGCGTCCGCGCCGCCGTTGGTGAAGAAGATCTTGTCCAGGTCGCCCGGCGTCCGCTCGGCGATCAGCCGTGCCGCCTCGGACCGTGCCTCGACGGCGAACGCCGGCGCGAACGTGGCCAGGGTGGCGGCCTGCTCCTGTATCGCGGCGACGACCTTGGGGTGCTGATAGCCGATGTTGGTGAAGACGAGCCCGCTGGTGAAGTCCAGGAAACGCTTGCCGTCGTAGTCCCAGAAGTACGAACCTTCGGCACCGGCCACGGCCGGCGGGTCGATGAGGTCCTGGGCGGACCAGGAGTGGAACACGTGCGCCCGGTCCGCGGCCTTCACGACTGCACCGGCTTCGGGATTCGGCTGAGGGGTCATGCGGCGAGGGTAAACGGCGCGGACGGGAGCGCGACATCGGCGCCCTGTCTGCGGACGCGGGGTTTTAGCGACAGGTTGTCGGGAGGGCGGCCCGCGCGGGGCGGACCTGTTACGGAACCGTAGACGCCGGGTCGCCCGGCCGGACGGGCCGCCGCACTATTCTCGGTCTGACGCACAGGGGCCGTATCGGGGGATATCGGGGGGAGGCGGTTCGGCCATGGAAAGGCTGGGGCCTGGCGATCCGCAGAGGATTGGTGCCTACCGGCTGCTGGCGCGGCTCGGGGCCGGCGGCATGGGGCAGGTGTTCCTGGCCCGGTCGGACCGGGGGCGGACCGTCGCCGTGAAGCTGGTACGGCGGGAGCTGGCGCAGCAGGAGGAGTTCCGGGCGAGGTTCCGGCAGGAGGTGCGGGCCGCGCGGCAGGTCGGTGGGTACTGGACCGCGCCCGTGCTGGACGCGGACACCGAGGCCGCCGTGCCGTGGGTCGCCACCGGGTACGTCGCCGGGCCGAGCCTGCAACGGGTCGTCGGGCACGACCACGGCCCGCTGCCCGAGCGGTCCGTGCGGATCCTCGCGGCCGGGCTGGCGGGCGCGCTGAAGGACATCCACGCCGCGGGTCTCATCCACCGCGACCTCAAGCCCTCGAACGTGCTGGTGACGATCGACGGGCCGCGCGTCATCGACTTCGGCATCGCCCGCGCGCTGGAGACCGTCACGGACGGCGGGCTCACGCGGACCGGCGCGCTGGTCGGCTCGCCCGGGTTCATGGCGCCCGAGCAGGTCCGCGGCGACCGGGTCACGACCGCGTGCGACGTCTTCTGCCTGGGCTCGGTCCTCGCGTACGCGGCGACCGGCGCGCTTCCGTTCGGCGGTGCCGACAGCGGAGTGCACGCGCTGATGTACCGCATCGCCGAGAAGGAACCCGACCTCGAGGCGCTGCCCGAGGGCATCGCCGACCTCGTCCGCGCCTGCCTGAAGAAGGACCCGGCGGCCCGGCCCACCATGGACCAGATCATCCAGCGCACCGGCGCCGAGGACACGATCGCCGACGGCCGCCTGCGCGACCCGTGGCTGCCGAGCGCCCTGGTCGCCCAGCTCGGACGCCACGCGGTCCAGCTCCTGGACGCGGAGAACCCGGAGGAACCGCGGGAGACGACGACACCCCCCGACCCGACCAAGAGCCCGACGGGCCCCACGGGGCAGGCGGCGCCGGGAGCGCCCGGCGCTCCCGGCGCCGTGGCAGGAGCGCCGGCTGCCGGGCTCGGGTCCGCCGCTTCGGGCGTACCCGGCCCTTACGGTGCGTCGGCCTCGCCCGGTGTGCCGGGGGCTGCCGGGGCTCCGGGAGGTGTCGAGGCCGTTCCGGGGCCGCCCGCTGCCGGTGTGCCTGGCCCTTACGGTGCGTCGGCCTCGCCCGGTGTGCCGGGGGCTGCCGGGGCTCCGGGAGGCGCTGGGGCGGTGTCGGGGGTGCCCGCCGGCGGGGCCGCTGTCGGTGTGCCTGGCCCCCACGGGGCGGCCGCGTCGCCCGGTACCCCCGGTGTCGTCCCGGGAGCCGCCGGGGCTCCCGGAGGGCCTGGGGCTGTCTCCGGGGCGCCTGTTGACGGGTCCGGAGCTGCCGCTTCGGGTGAGCCCGGCCCCCATGGGGCTTCGGTGTCGCCCGGTACGCCGGGGGCCGCCGAGGGTTCGGGTGGGGCTGGTGCCGTTCCGGGAGCGCCCGCTGCCGGTGTGCCCGGCCCTTATGGGGCCTCGGTGCCGCCCGGTGTGCCGAGAGGTACCGGGATTCCTGGAGGGGCTGGGGTTGTCTCCGGGGCGTCCGCTGCCGGTTCCGGGGGCGTCGGAGGCGGCTCGCAGGGGCCGGACGCGGCCTCCGGCGTTGCCGGTCCCGCCGGGGCGCAGCCGTACGCCTCGCCCGAGCACGCGCCCGTCTCCGACGCCTCCGTGCCGCCGCCGCCCGGACAGCCCGGCGGTGGGGGACACACCCCGTTGAACCACCTGCCCACCATGATCGCGGGGCAGGCGCCGCCGCCGGGCCCGACGCCCGCTCCCGTCCCGTACGGCTACCCCCAGCAGCACCCGCAGCCCGCCGCCTACGGCCACCCGCAGCAGCCCGGCGGCTGGGGCGCGCCACCCGGGCACCACCCTTACGGCGGCCTGGGCCAGACCCCTCCGTACGGCCCGCCCCCGATCGGCTCGACCCCTCCGTACGGCCCGAGCCCGCTCCCGGACCGGGAGCCGCGCCGCGGCGGCCGCTCCACCGCGGCGCTGGTCGCGGTCGCACTGGTGGTGGCGCTCGGCGCGGGCGGTTCCGTGTACGCCCTGATGCGCGACGGCGGCGACAGCGACGACAAGGGCGGCGGGTCCGGCCCGACGCCGACCGTCAGCGTGCCCACCACGCACGACGCCACGGGCCCCGGCGGCTCCGACCCGTCGCCGACGGCCTCGCAGCCGAAGTCCCCGTCGCCGGCCGAGGGCCTGGTCCCGACCGGCTACCTCGGCAGCTGGACGGCGACGATCCACAACGCCTACGGAGCGAACAGCCGTCGGCTCACCATCACCCAGGGGAACGTGGGCGACACCGTGCTCACCCTCGTCGCCGACGGCCCCACCGACAGCGGCGGCACCTACCACTGCGTGTTCGAGGCCCGGCTCGCCCAGCGGCCGAGCGGCGGCGGCCCGCTGGAGATCGGCCCCTCCGTCGTCACGACCGGACAGCAGAGCGAGGGGTGCAACCCGGGCGCGGCCACGCAGGTCACCCTGTTGCCGGACGGCACACTCCAGCGCGTGAACACCGGCAGCGGGGAGAAGCTGGCGTACACCAGGCAGTGACGGCGTCAGCGCCACCAAGCAGTGACGGCGTCAGCGCCACCGGACAGTGCCGGAGCCGGCGCCACGAGGCGGTGACCGGAGTCAGCGCGGCTCCGGCGGCCGCTGCCGGGGCATGTTCGGCCGTGCGGCGCCCGGCGGCAGCGGCAGGCGCCCGTGCCCGCCGCCCGGCTCCGACCGCCCGGTGGCTCCCGGCCCCGCCGCCTGAAGGCCCATCGGCGCCGAGCCCATGCGGAACTCCACCATCCAGTCGGCCGTCTCCGTGCGCACCAGCTCGTTGACGTCCTCCGAGAACCGCCGCAACACCCCCAGGCACCGCTCGGCGGCCTCGCCGGCCGTTCCCTCCGCCGGGCCCAGCACCTCCCGCACGTTCTCGGCCGCCCAGTCGAACTGGAGCGCCTGCAACCGGCGCTGCACGGCCTGCGCGGTCGCCACGTCCCGCATCCACCCGGCCGTCACCCCGAAGTACCGGTCGATCCCGACACACGCCACGCACAGCAGCAGCGCCACGTACCCCCACGGCGCCACGCCGTCGGCCGCCCCGGTCAGATCGAGCAGGGGCAGCGCCGCCCCCGTCACCGCACCCGCCGCGGCCCCGGCCCGCAGCGCACGCGCCCCGCGCCGCTTCCACACCCGCTCCCCGAGATACCAGGCCACGGTCCGCAGCGCCCCCCGCTCCACCCAGCGGTACAGCTCGTCCAGCCGCTGCGCCGGATCGCCCCAGTCGCCGAGCGGGAACGGCCGCCCGGTCAGATCGCCCGGCCGCAGCCCGGCCGCCCCGTCGCCCCGCCCGTCCTGCGGCGGACGCTCGGGCTGCATCTCCGGCTGACCCACCCGGCACTCCCTACTGATCACGATCCGTGACGCTGGCTGACACGCCGGACCCTTCCTACCCCCCAATGGGTGGCGAGGCGCCGGGAAGCACGGCTTTTCCGCCCGTAAGAGGGCCTTGATCAGGTATAGGACTCATCCAAGACTCACTCGAAAGAGTGGCGGGGCGCTGCCTGCCCGGACCACGTAGGCTCGTGCCAGCGGGAACCGGCGAATCGGTCCCCGCCCGGAAAGCCGTACGAAAGCAGGAGCTGATCGTGATTCCCGGTGGTGGCCAGCCCAACATGCAGCAACTGCTCCAGCAGGCCCAGAAGATGCAGCAGGACCTTCAGCGGGCCCAGGAGGAGCTGGCGCGGACCGAGGTCGACGGGCAGGCGGGCGGCGGTCTGGTGAAGGCCACCGTCACCGGCGCCGGCGAGCTGCGCGCGCTGAAGATCGACCCCGGGGCGGTGGACCCGGAGGACACCGAGACCCTCGCCGACCTGATCGTCGCCGCCGTCCAGGCGGCCAACGAGAACGCCCAGGCGCTCCAGCAGCAGAAGCTCGGCCCGCTGGCCCAGGGCCTGGGCGGCGGCACCGGAATCCCGGGACTGCCTTTCTGAGGCGGGCGCCGGGCAACTACCGTACGTACCGAAGCGATCCAGAAAGGACGGCAGTCCGTTGTACGAAGGCGTGGTCCAGGACCTCATCGACGAGCTCGGGCGGCTGCCCGGCGTCGGTCCCAAGAGCGCGCAGCGGATCGCCTTCCATATCCTCCAGGCGGAACCGGCGGACGTACGGCGGCTCGCCCAGGCCCTGCTCGAGGTGAAGGCGAAGGTCCGCTTCTGCGCGACCTGCGGCAACGTCGCGCAGGAGGAGCTGTGCGGCATCTGCCGCGACAGCCGCCGCGACCCCTCGGTCATCTGCGTGGTCGAGGAGCCGAAGGACGTCGTCGCCATCGAGCGCACCCGAGAGTTCCGCGGCCGTTACCACGTCCTCGGCGGGGCGATCAGCCCCATCGAGGGCGTCGGCCCGGACGACCTGCGCATCCGGGAACTCCTGGCCCGTCTGGCGGACGGCACGGTCACCGAGCTGATCCTGGCCACGGACCCGAATCTCGAAGGCGAGGCGACGGCGACGTACCTCGCCCGCATGATCAAGCCCATGGGCCTGAAGGTCACCCGCCTGGCCAGCGGCCTCCCGGTGGGCGGTGACCTGGAATACGCGGACGAGGTCACCCTCGGCCGCGCCTTCGAGGGGAGACGACTCCTAGATGTCTGACGCCACGCTGCACGCCACCAGCCAGAACCCGGACGACTTCGCCGTCCAGATCGCCGACCAGGTGGAGAGCTTCCTGGTCGCGGTCACCGAGGTCGCCAAGGGCGACGAGCCGGACTCGGCGGTGCCCTTCCTGCTGCTGGAGGTCTCCCAGCTGATGCTGGCCGGCGGCCGGCTCGGCGCGCACGAGGACATCGTCCCCGACGAGCGCTACGAACCCGACCCCGGCCCGGAGCAGGACGTGGACCAGCTCCGCGAGAACCTCGCGCGCCTGCTGGAGCCGATCGACGTCTACTCCGAGGTCTTCGACCCCTACGAGCCGCGCCGGGCGCCCGTGCCCGCCCGTATCTCCGACGACCTGGCGGACGTCATGGCCGACCTGCGGCACGGCATGGTCCACTACCGCGCCGGCCGCACCACCGAGGCCCTGTGGTGGTGGCAGTTCTCCTACTTCTCCAACTGGGGCTCCACGGCCTCCGCCACCCTGCGCGCCCTCCAGTCCCTGGTCGCCCACGTCCGTCTCAACCAGCCCCTGGAGGAGCTGGACGGCCTGGACACCGACCAGGGCATGGGCGACGAGACCCTGGAGTTCGAGGCCGGCAAGGTCATGGCGGAGGAGATCGCGGACCCGCTGGGACTGCGCCGGGCGCGCTGACCGTCCGGTGTGACGCGGCGCACTTTCCGAGTGGTGTTCCGGTGCCTGGGCATGAGCCGTTCTGACCAGCGGGCGCCGGGCATCTCACCATGCGGTATCGCGAAAGGGAAATTCGGACGCTCGATAGACTGAGCCGACCGCACCGCGTATGCGCGAGTGCGATGGACACGGACTGAGCGAGGAGCGCACGTGGGCCTTGTCGTGCAGAAGTACGGAGGCTCCTCCGTAGCCGATGCCGAGGGCATCAAGCGCGTCGCCAAGCGAATCGTGGAAGCCAAGAAGAACGGCAACGACGTGGTTGTCGTGGTTTCCGCGATGGGCGACACGACGGACGAGCTGATCGATCTCGCCGAGCAGGTTTCCCCGATGCCTGCCGGGCGCGAGCTCGACATGCTGCTGACCGCCGGAGAGCGGATCTCCATGGCCCTGCTGGCCATGGCGATCAAAAACCTGGGTCACAAGGCCCAGTCGTTCACCGGCAGCCAGGCAGGTGTCATCACCGACTCGGTGCACAACAAAGCCCGGATCATCGACGTCACGCCGGGCCGCATCCGGACCGCGCTGGACGAGGGCAACATCGCCATCGTCGCCGGTTTCCAGGGCGTCAGCCAGGCGGGGAAGGACATCACCACGCTGGGGCGTGGCGGGTCCGACACCACCGCCGTGGCCCTCGCGGCCGCCCTCGACGCCGAGGTGTGCGAGATCTACACCGACGTCGACGGGGTGTTCACCGCCGACCCGCGGGTGGTGGCGAAGGCCCGGAAGATCGACTGGATCTCCTTCGAGGACATGCTGGAGCTGGCCGCGTCCGGCTCCAAGGTGCTGCTCCACCGCTGTGTGGAGTACGCGCGCCGGTACAACATCCCGATCCACGTCCGCTCCTCCTTCAGCGGACTGCAGGGCACGTGGGTCAGCAGCGAGCCGATTCAGCAAGGGGACAAGAAGGTGGAGCAGGCCATCATCTCCGGTGTCGCACACGACACCTCCGAGGCCAAGATCACGGTCGTCGGCGTGCCCGACAAGCCCGGCGAGGCCGCCTCCATCTTCCGGACGATCGCCGATGCCGAGATCAACATCGACATGGTCGTGCAGAACGTGTCCGCCGCCGCCACCGGCCTGACGGACATCTCCTTCACGCTGCCGAAGGCGGAGGGCCGCAAGGCCATCGACGCGCTGGAGAAGAACCGGGCCGGCATCGGCTTCGACTCCCTGCGCTACGACGACCAGATCGGCAAGATCTCCCTGGTCGGCGCGGGTATGAAGACCAACCCCGGCGTCACCGCCGACTTCTTCACCGCGCTGTCCGACGCGGGCGTGAACATCGAGCTGATCTCGACCTCCGAGATCCGCATCTCGGTCGTCACCCGCCAGGACGACGTGCCGGGGGCCGTGCGCGCCGTGCACAGCGCCTTCGGGCTCGACTCCGACAGCGACGAGGCCGTCGTCTACGGAGGCACCGGGCGATGAGCGACCGACCGACGCTCGCGGTCGTGGGAGCGACCGGAGCCGTCGGCACGGTACTGCTCCGGATCCTGTCCCAGCGCGCGGACATCTGGGGCGACATCCGCCTGCTCGCCATTCCCCCGGACTCCCAACCGCGTCCGAGCGGCGGGGAGCCCGAGCGCGCGGTCGGCCGCAGGCTGACCGTGCGCGGCGAGGAGGTCGAGGTGACCGCGCTCGCCGAGGACGCCTTCGACGGGGTGGACATCGCCCTGTTCGACGTTCCGGACGAGGCCGCCGCGCACTGGGCGCCGCTCGCCGCCGCCCGGGGCGCGGTGGTGGTCGACAACTCGGGCGCCTTCCGCACCGACCCGGACGTGCCGCTCGTCGTGCCCGAGGTCAACTCGCACGCGGCGCGGCGGCGCCCGCGCGGGATCGTCTCCAGCCCCCACTGCACCACCCTGTCCATGATCGTGGCGCTGGGCGCGCTGCACGCCGAGTTCGGCCTGCGCGAGCTGGTTCTCTCCTCGTACCAGGCGGTGAGCGGGGCCGGACACGAGGGCGTGGAGACCCTGCGCCGGCAGTTGTCCCTGGTGGCGGGCACCGATCTGGGGACCAGCCCCGGTGATGTGCGGCGGGCCGTCGGGGACGACACCGGTCCGTTCCCGGAGCCGGTGGCGCTGAACGTCGTGCCGTGGGCCGGGTCGCTGTGCGACGAGGGCTGGTCGTCGGAGGAGATGAAGCTGCGGGACGAGTCCCGCAAGGTGCTCGGGCTGCCGCGGCTGCCGGTCGCCGTGACCTGCGTGCAGGTCCCGGTGGTCACCACGCACTCCCTGACCGTGCACGCCCGCTTCGAGGGCGAGGTCACGGTCGGCAAGGCGCGGGAGATCCTGGCCACCGCGCCCGGCGTGGTGCTGTACGACGACCCGGCGGCGGGCGAGTTCCCCACGCCCGCCGACGTGGTGGGCACCGATCCGACGTGGGTCGGGCGGGTGCGCCGGGCGCTGGACGATCCCACGGCGCTGGATTTCTTCGTGTGCGGTGACAACCTGCGCAAGGGCGCGGCGCTGAACATCGCGCAGATCGCGGAACTGGTCGCGGCCGAGGCGCTGTGACTCCTGTCGTATGAGTGGGCCCCCGCCGGAAATACCGTGGCCAGGGGCCTGTTTGTTTGTAGGATCCATGTAAGAATCATGGTCCGGCCGGTGGGCTGGACCACTTGATCCATGCCGTTCGGCGGCTGATGATTTGCCTCCCCGTCCTTTGCAACCGCGCGAAGGGCGGGGAGCGTCTTTGCGGTCGCCCTTCGGGGGCGTGGGGACGCTGCGGGACGTGGGGACGTCCCGGTGATTCAGGCATAGGGGATGAGCGGGACGAATGAGGGCATACCAGGCGCATTCGGTTGTGCCGCCTGCCGCGAGAACGTCGCCGGACGTGTCACACGGCGCAAATGACTTGCCCGGCACGTACAACCTCGGTGGGGGGAGACGTGTCCAACTGGCGTGGCAGAGGTTCTCGAGTTCACCCCCAAGCTCTTCGAGCGGGGGGTATCCCCAGCGGCGACCCGCGGCACCGCACTGCGGTCGCCCCGCGCGGCGCTCCGTCCGCGCGTTCCCGGCGGCATGCCGGTGATCGCGCCCATGCCCGCAGCGCGGCCCGCCCGCATACCCAGTCAGCGTGAGGCCGCCGAGGAGACCGTGGCGGCCGGCACCACCGTCGACCATCTCACCGAGACCTACCGCGCGCACTACCGCTCGCTGCTGGGTCTGGCCGCGCTCCTCCTCGACGACACGGCCTCCTGCGAGGACGTGGTCCAGGAGGCGTTCATCCGCGTCCACTCCGCCCGCAAACGCGTCCGGGACCCGGAGAAGACCCTCGCCTACCTGCGGCAGACGGTCGTCAATCTCTCCCGCTCGGCCCTGCGCCGCCGCATCCTCGGCCTGAAGCTGCTGTCCAAGCCGATGCCGGACATGGCCAGCGCCGAGGAGGGCGCCTACGACCAGCTGGAGCGCGACTCCCTGATCAAGGCGATGAAAGGCCTCCAGCGCCGCCAGCGCGAGGTGCTGGTGCTGCGCTACTTCGCGGACATGACCGAGGCGCAGGTCGCCGAGACCCTCGGGATCTCGCTGGGCTCGGTGAAGGCGTACGGCTCGCGCGGCATCGCGGCGCTGCGGGTCGCGATGGGGGCGTCGGCATGAGGGAGCACGACGAGGACCGCGACGAGCGTGAGCCGGACGAACCCGGGGCCTCGCGCGAGCCGGACCATCAAGAGCACACGCAATCGCACGCTGGGAACGGAACCGTGAACCACAGCCCCGACGAACTCGGCCCGGACGGGCTCGACTCGGACGAGCTGGAACTGCGCAGGATGCTGCATCAGGCGGTCCAGGACGTCGAGCCGCGGGACGGCACGCTGGATCACCTGCGGCGCGCGGTTCCGGCGCGGCGGGCCCGTAAGCGGCAGGCCGTCGTCGGCATGGCGGCCGCCGCCCTGTTCGTCGGCACCGCCATCCCCGCCCTCGTGCACGTGTCCTACACCGCCGACTCCGACGCCAACCCGGCCATCGCCGGGAAGGCCTCCCAGGCCCAGGGCGGTACGAGCCAGGGCAAGGGCCCGGACGGCGGCGAGAGCGGCATCGGCGGGTCCTCGGGCAAGGCCGCCGGCGGGGGCGCGGAGGACCGGAAGGACGACCGCAAGGGCGGTCCGGACACGGCCGCCGCCAGTGGACCCACCGGCGGTCCGGACAGCCCCTCGGCCCCCACCGGCAGCGACGCCCCGGTGTGCACGGCCGCCCAGCTCGGCCCCGCCACCGCCACCGTCGACGCCCCCGACTCGGCCGGTGTCGTCTACGGCACCTTCCATGTCACCAACGTCTCCGCCGGCAGTTGCCGGGTCGGCGGCTCCGGATCGGTGAGCACCCTCGCGCAGGGCGCGGCCGACGCCACCAGGATCACCGTGGTCGCGCACACCTCCGGCGACGCGGCGGCGGCGCTGCCCGACCCCTCCACCGAGGCGCCCGGCCTGCTCCTGCCGTCCGGCTCGGCGTACGAGGTGAGGTTCGCCTGGGTGCCCTCCCAGACCTGTCCGACCAGCGGCGGCGGTGGCGGCGGAAGCACCGGCGGCAACGAGACCGGTGGGCCCTCGTCCGAACCGTCCCCGACCCAGGGCGCGAGCACCACGGGTGCCACGAGCACCGGCGGCGACGGCGGCGCCAACACCCAGATGCTCCTGACGGACGGCACGGCCGACGGCAGCGTCGTGGTCTCCCACACCCCGGAGGCCGGCTCGCCCTCGGCATCGGTGACGGTGACGAACGCGTGTGCGGGGACGGTCTACCGGACCGGGGTGCTCCCGGCGTCGTAGGGGCCGGTCAGGCGCCGGACGCGCCGCTCGACGCGGGCGCCGGCACCGGGACCTCGTCGGCCTCCTCGGGCGCCAGCCCCAGTTCCGCGTCCCGCAGGGCCTCCACCTCGCGGCGCACCAGCCGGAACCACATGAAGACCACGAAGCCGGCGAAGACGAACCACTCGCCGGTGTAGCCGAGGTTCTGGAACGCCTTCAGGTCCAGCCCGGTGTTGCCGGGGGCCTTCGCCGGCACCGACCTCATCCCGGGGTCGGCGTGGTCGAGGGTGACCCAGGCGTCGTAGACGCCGTACGGCACGAGGTTCACCAGCGAGGCCGCGCTGATCGCCGCGGTCTGCCCGGACGGCAGTCCGCCCCGGGCGCTGACCCCGTTGTCACCCGGCGTCTCCGACGCCTGGAGCGCTCCGGTGACCGTGACCTCACCCGTGGGCGGCGCCGGGACCCGGGCCGGGTCAGGGGTCCCCGGCAGCCAGCCGCGTACGACCGGCAGCGCCTTGCCGGAGTCGGTGCGCAGCAGCGTCAGCACGTAGTACCCCGGCTTGCCGTCCAGCTCGCGGTCCGGGACCAGCAGCTGATCGGTGTACCGGCCGGTCGCGGTGGTCGGCATGCCGGACGTGCGCTTGTCCACGGGCAGCAGCCGGTCCAGCGGGCGCGGCGCCTCCTCGCGGTAGGAGGCGGCCTGCTCGGTCGCGGTCCGGTGGTCCTGCACCCGCGCCTCGAACCGGCTCAGCTGCCAGGACCCCATGAACACACAGAAGGGGATGGCGAGCAGCACGAAGACGTTGATGCCCCACCAGCGAGGTGTCAGCAGAAACCGGTACACGCCTCAACGGTACGGTGCCGAACGCTCCGCCCCGGTCGCGGGGTCGGCCCGGAGGGGCGCCGGGTGGTCGAGACCCGGAGCGCCCGGCGGGCGGGAAAGGTGTGGAAACCGCGAGAGGATGCGAAGGATCCGGGCGGAGTTGTCCACAGGCTGGGGAGACCGGTCGCCGATTTGACGGCGGGACCGGGCAGTATGGGGTCATGACTGAGAGCAACGGGTCCGACTCGCCGCAGCAACTCGACCGGCGGGCACTCATCGAGGAGATGCCGGACTGGGAGAAGCGCTTCCGCGCGCCCCGGGTGTCCCTGCCCGACTGGGCGGAGGACGCGCCGGAGCGCTCCCTGTTCGTGTCGAACGCGACCGGGACGTACGAGCTGTACGCCTGGGACCGGGCGACGGGCGGGCAGCGGCAGGTCACCGACCGGCCGAACGGCACGACGGACGGTCTGCTCTCGCCGGACGGGCGCTGGATCTGGTGGTTCGACGACAAGGACGGCGACGAGTTCGGCGTCTGGCGGCGGCAGCCCTTCGAGGGCGGGGCCGACGAGGCGGCCGTACCCGGCCTCGGGGCGTCGTATCCGGCGGGCCTCGCGCTCGGCCGCGACGGCCGCACGGCGGTCGTGGGACGCTCGACGGACGAGGACGGCACGACCCTGCACCTGGCCCGCGACGGCCGGGTGACGGAGATCTACCGGCACCGCGAGTCGGCGGGCGTGGGCGACCTCTCCCACGACGGCTCGCTGATCGCCCTGGAGCACACCGAGCACGGCGACGCGATGCACTCGGCGCTGCGCGTGCTGCGCCCGGACGGCACGACGGTCGCCGAGCTGGACGACACCAAGGGCGGGACGGTCGAGCTGGGCCTCGAGGTGCTGGGCTTCGCCCCGGTCGACGGGGACACGCGGCTGCTCGTCGGCCACCAAAGACGCGGCCGGTGGGAGCCGCTGGTGTGGGACGTGGCGACGGGCGAGGAGCACGACCTGGTACTCGACCTGCCCGGCGACGTGAGCGCCGAGTGGTGCCCGGACGGCGGCGGGCTGCTCGTGGCGCACGGCTTCGAGGCCCGCAGCGAGCTGTTCCGCTACGACCTGGCCACCCGCGAGCTGACGACGATCCCGACCCCGCCCGGCACGGTCTCCGGCGCGACCGCCCGCCCGGACGGCAGCGTGGAGTACCTGTGGTCCTCGGCGGCCGAACCCTCCGCGGTCCGCTCGACGCTGGGCGGGGTGGTCCTCGACCCGCCCGGAATGAAGTCCCCGGGTTCGGTGCCCGTGGAGGACGTGTGGGTGGAGGGTCCCGGCGGCCGCATCCACGCCCTGGTGCAGAGGCCCGCGGGCGCGACCGGGCCGCTCCCCACGGTCTTCGACATCCACGGCGGCCCCACCTGGCACGACAGCGACTCCTTCGCCGCGGGCCCGGCCGCCTGGGTCGACCACGGCTACGCGGTGGTCCGGGTCAACTACCGCGGCTCGACGGGCTACGGCCGGGCGTGGACGGACGCGTTGAAGCACCGGGTGGGCCTGATCGAGCTGGAGGACATCGCGGCGGTCCGCGAGTGGGCCGTCGGCTCGGGGCTGGCCGACCCGGCCCGCCTGATCCTCACCGGCGGCTCCTGGGGCGGCTACCTCACCCTGCTCGGTCTCGGCACCCAGCCGGGCCTGTGGGCGCTGGGCATCGCGGTGGTCCCGGTCGCCGACTACGTCACGGCGTACCACGACGAGATGGAAGCGCTGAAGGCCATGGACCGCACCCTGCTCGGCGGCACCCCGGAGGAGGTGCCCGAGCGCTTCGAGGCGTCCTCGCCGCTGACCTACGTCGACCAGGTCGAGGCGCCCGTCTACATCTCCGCCGGGGTCAACGACCCGCGCTGCCCGATCCGCCAGATCGAGAACTACGTCAAGCGCCTCAAGGCACGCGAGGCCGTCCACGAGGTGTACCGCTACGACGCCGGCCACGGATCCCTGGTCGTCGACGAACGCATCAAGCAGATCCGCCTGGAACTGGACTTCGCGGAGCGGCATCTGCCGAAGTAGTAAAGCCGTGGGGCGCGGGTGGCCCAGGACCGCGCATCCTGAGCCACCTGAGCCCGCCCGCGTACCTCCTACGGTCCCGGCGCCCCCGTTCCTACGGTTCCCGCGTCCCCGTCCGCCCCCGCGACCTGCGGCCCAGCAGCTCCGCCAGACCGCGCCGGGTCGCCGCGAGCACCACCCGGTCCTCCTTCCGCAGGACATAGGTGCCGGGCAGGTTCCACACCAGACCCGAGGCCCGGTCCGGGCGCTCGGCCGCCGCCTCCGGTGCGGCCGGATCCCGACGTTCGTCAGCGGTCATCCCCACGTCCAGCGCCAGCACCCGCCAGTACCCCGGCCGGAAGGCCTCCGCGAGCGTCCTGCCCTCCAGCTGCGGATGCCCGCCCACGTCCACGGACGCGAACAGCAGCACCCTCCGCTCCACCGGGATCGCCCCCAGGATCTGCCGGCCGAACATCGCGCCGGCGAACGCGGGCGCCGCCAGGTGCGTCACGCTCCGGCTGCGTGTCAGGGCGTTCGGGTGCGCGGCCCGCAGGGTGCGGTACACCGCGGTGGCGAAGTCGTCGTCGTACAGCCGCAGCACCACCCGCAGGTCGGGGCGCACGGACCGCGCGTAGAGCACGGCCTCCAGGTTCGTCGTGTCCGCGCTGGTCACGGCGAGCAGCGCGTGCGCGCGGTGGATCTTCGCGGCTTCCAGCACGCCCTCCTGCGTGACGTCCCCGAGCACCACCGGCACCCGCAGCCGCCGAGCCGTGGCCACTCCGCGCGCCTCCGGGTCCGACTCCACGCACACCACGGGAATGCGCAGCTCCCGCAGTCGCGTCAGCACCCGGGTGCCGATCTTGCCGAGCCCCAGCAGGACGACGTGTCCGCCGAGCCCCCGTGGCGGCCGGCGCAGCGCGGACGCCGACCGGAACGTGCCCAGCGCCTCGAGCACCGCGGCCAGCACCACGGGCAGCAGCAGCACACCCACCAGCCCGGTCAGCAGTTGCAGGAGCTGCCGTCCGACCGGTTCGCCGAGCGCGGGGTCGTCGATGGCGAACAGGTCGAGCAGCGTCAGGTACACCGCGCCCAGCGGATGGATGCCGGCCACCATCCACAACGCCACCGCGAGCGCGAACACGCACGCCAGCAGACCCGCCACCGTCCACCGCAGCCGCCGTGAGAACAGCGACGTCAGCGGTGGCACGGCCGCCGCCACCACGCGCCTGGCGGACAGCGGCTCACCGGCGGCGTACGAGACCTGCTCCAGCACCACGGTCGCGCGCCCGGTGGCCGCCCGTACCGCCGCCTCGTCCGGGAGCAGCTGCGGCCGCTGGTCGCCGCTGTCCTCGGAACCGTCCGCGCCTGCCGGGTCGCTGGTCGTCGCGGACAGCAGCGCCAGTGTGCACAGCCCGGGGTCGGCGACCTGTCCCGGCGCGGGCGGCGGCCGTTCCACCGCGCGCAGCAGCAGCCCGTCGGTCTGGACGACCTTGCTGGTGCCGACGACGGCGCTGGCGGCCAGCGCGGGCGCGGCGGTGTCGGCGTCGGACAGCACGGTCGTGGACGCGTCGGCGCCCGCCGTGTGGTCGCCGCCGACCGCCAGCGCGGCGGTCTGGTCGAGAAGCTCCTCGATGTGCTGGCCCAGCCGCCGGTTGTACAGGCGCACCACGAGCCGCAGCCGCGGGTTGAGGCGGCGGGCGGTCAGGGCGGCGCGGATGTTGGTCTCGTCGTCGTCGTACACCAGGGCCAGCGCCGCCGCCCGCTCCACGCCCGCGTCCGCGAGCACGGCCTCGGTCAGTTCGGCGGCCTCCAACAGCCGGTTCGCACCGGCCGGTTGGCCGCCCGTGCCACCGCCCGAGCCACCGCCTGTGCCGTTGCCCGCGCCGCCGGCCCCGACTCCCGCCCGGTTCACGGCCGCGCTCACCACCCGGTCCAGCAGCGCCGACGCCGTACGGCTGCGGCCCACCACCGGTGGCCGCACCGTGCGCTCGGAGGGCGGCACGATCAGCGTCACGTGCTCGCCGTACACCCCCCGCAACTCGGCGACCAACCGGTGCGCCAGCCCGTCGTCCCCGCACACCACCATGTGCGCGCCCGTGCCGTCCGGCACACCACCCTGATACGGAACGCTCCCCACGAGGGAAGAGACTGCCGTACCGGGACGGGTGGTTCCACCATCCACCCCGGCTTCCGCGCGGTCACCGCGGGCCCGCTGCCCGAAATCGTTCCGCGACAGAGCGCGGGGAGTGCGGTCCCGCGGGAGAATCGGAGCATGGGATTCCGTTTCGGTCGGGCAATCCCTGCGCGGGGATGGTCCGTATATACGGATGTGTCGAGAATCTGGTTCCCCGTGGGCCGGCTCCCGGATGAGGCTCTGCTGTCCGGGCTGGCGACCGGTGATCCAGAACTCGCCGTCAGTTTCGTACGCAGGTTTCAGCACCGGGTCTTCGGTGTCGCCGTCGCGGTCACCGGTGATCCCCAACTGGCGGAGGACATCGCTCAGCAGACATTCGAGCGGGCATGGCGGCACGCGCAGATCTACGACTCGCGCCGCGGGTCGGTGACGACCTGGCTGACCACCATCGCCCACAACCTCGCCATCGACGCCGTGCGGTCACGGCGTCAGGAACCGGTGGCGCCGGAGGACCTCGACGCGATCCTGGACGTCGTCAGCGACACCCCCGAGCGGCACGCGCTGGCCGACGAGGCGTCGTCCCGGCTGCGCGCCGCCGTGGCCGAGCTGCCGCGCGAACAGGGCCGTGCCCTGGTGATGGCCGGCATCTACGGCATGACCGCCCAGCAGATCGCCGACTGGGAGCACATTCCGCTGGGCACCGCCAAGACACGGGTCAGGACGGCGATGGGGAAGCTGCGCACCACCCTTGCCTCCTTCCAGCGAGGCGACCATGGCCAGTGAGATCAGCTGCGAGAAGCTCCGCGAGATCGGCGCCGAGCTCGCGCTGGGCGTGCTGCCCGGTCGCGAGCGGGCCGGTGCCGTCGCGCACCTGGAGAGGTGCGCGGACTGCCGCGAGTACATCGGACAGCTGACTCTGCTGGGCGACCGGCTGATCGGGCTCCTGCCGGGCAGCGAGCCGCCGGTCGGGTTCGAGAGCCGGGTGGCGCAGGCACTGACGCAGAGGGCGGCGCACGACGGGCGTGCACACGCCCGGACACCGGGCATCCCCCGTCCGGGCGTGCTCGGCCGGATACGGCCACGGGTCGCCGCCGCCGCGGGCGCGGTCCTCCTCGCCGTCGGCTTCGGCGGCTGGGCGGTCGGCACGGCGATCGAGTCCACCGTGGCCGGGCCCGCCTCGACCGCCGCCGTCGGGTCGGGGATGCTCTGGGGCGGTTTCACCTCCGCCGACGCGGCCGGAAGGCCGGCCGGCGAGGTCTACGCCCACCCCGGCTCCCCGGGCTGGATCTACATGAACATCGACCTCACCAAGACCGGCGCCCCCCACGAGGGCAAGGTCACCTGCCGGCTGGTGCGCAAGGACGGCACCACCGTCCCCGTCGGTGAGTTCACCCTGCACCACGGCCGCGGCGCCTGGGGCGGCCAGGCCCCCGTCGACCCCGCGAAGCTGGCCGGCGCGCGGGTGATCGCCCCCGACGGCACCGTCCTGGCCAGGGCGCACTTCTCCACGGGCGAGGAGAACTCCTGAGGGCCGCCGGGGAGTGGGGGCTGCCCGGGGTGAGGGTTGCCCGGGAGGACTGCCAGGGGTTGAGGCCTGCCCGGGAGGACCGAGAGGACTGCTCAGCCAACGGGGCGGGCCGGAACAGGCAGCACCGCGCCCAGGGCCGTGGTCAGTTCGTGGACCGTGGGCCGGTCCGCCGGATCCAGGCTCAGGCAGCCGTCGACGGCCTCGGCGAGCGCGCGCGGCAGGCGCCGGTGCGACGCGACCGGCGGGGCGGCGTTCTCCCGCCACGGAGATCGGAGCAGCCGCGCATCCCGGGGATCGCCCGTGGTGTGCTCGCTCTCGTCCTCCTCGCCCTCCGGCGGCGGGAAGGGCACGTCACCGCAGGCCGCCTCGTACAGCATGACGCCGATGCCCCACACGTCGGCCGCGGCCGTCAGCAGCCCGCCGCGTGCCTGCTCCGGCGAGCGGTAACAGAACGTGCCCGTCCCGCGCCGAGCGTTCCCGGGCGGCCGGGCCACGCTGAGGTCGAGCACCTTGACGTGCCCGCGGTCCACGACGACGTTGGCCGGCTTGAGGTCCAGGTGGAGCAGGCCCCGGCCGTGCAGATAGTGCACCGCGGAGCACAGCTGCACCCCGAGGAGCGCCACGTCGGTGGCGGCCGGCCGGCGCCGCAGCCGGCCGAGGAGGTGCGCGAGCGTCTCCCCGGTCAGCGTCTCCATCACGACGAGCGGTTCGGGCGCCGCGAACGTCTCGTACGCGCGGACCAGGTGCGGATGGGTGAAGTCGCGCAGCCACCCGCCCTCCCGCAGCAGCTCGCCGCCCAGTTCCGGGTCGTCGCGCAGGTCGGGGCGCAGCACCTTGATGACGCACCGGCAGGCCCGTTCCTCGCTCCAGGAGTCGTACAGGTCCAGCCAGCCGGTGCGGGCCAGGTGCCCGAGGACCAGGTAGCCGGGGACCGGGCGGGTGCCAGCGGGCAGCGGCGGCTCCACGGCCGTCCGTGTGACGGCGGTCATGACAGCACCGTGCCCTGCGGCGGGGGCCCCGCGGGCGAGGCCGCGCTGTGCAGCCGGTACAGCCGCGCGTACGTGCCGCCGCGCGCGAACAGCTCGTCGTGGGTCCCGGACTCGGTGACCCGGCCGTGGTCGAGCACCACGATCCGGGTGGCGTCGCGGACCGTGAGCAGGTTGTGGGAGATGACGACGGTCGTCCGGCCGGTCATGAGCCGGCGCAGCGGGTCCATGATCCGGCGGCCCGACAGGGCGTCCAGGCCGGTGGTGGGCTCGTCCAGCAGCAGCACGGGCGCGTCCCTGATCATCGCGCGGGCGATGGCCAGCCGCTGGCGCTGTCCGCCGGACAGCGTCCGGCCGCGCTGGCCGACCATGGTGTCGTAGCCCTCCGGCAGCAGCCGGATGAACTCGTCGGCGTCCGCGGCGCGGGCCGCCTCGACGATCTCCGCGTCGGTGGCGCCGGGCCGGCCGTAGGCGATGTTCTCCCGCACCGTGCCGTGCAGGACGAGCGTCTCCTGGAGCACCACCGCGACACTGTCGCGCACATCGGTCAGGGACAGCTCGCGCAGATCGGTGCCGTCGAGGCGGATGGCGCCGTGGTCGGGGTCGTAGAACCGCAGTTGCAGCTTGGCGACCGTGGACTTCCCGGCCCCGCTCGCCCCCACCAGGGCCAGGGTCTCGCCGGGTCGGACGCGGAACGACACGTCCGACAGGGCCCAGCGGGACGTGTCGGGATAGCGGAAGGACACACCGTCGAACTCGACCTCGCCGCGGGCCCGGCCGATCCGCCGGGCGTCCGGGGCCTCGCGGACCTGGGGCCGCTGGTCGAGCAGCTCCACGATGCGTTCGGCGGAGGCGGAGGCGGCGTAGAAGGTGGGGCCGAGGCGGGACAGGTCGCGGACCGGGCTGTAGAGCTTGCCGATCAGCGCCAGGAAGACCAGCAGCCCGCCCAGGGTGAGCTGGCCCTGGGTGAGCTTCCAGGTGCCGAGTCCCATCACGGCGAGGCCGCCGCACACCTCGATGAGCTCCACCAGTGGCCGGTAGACGGCCCGGATCCGCGTCGAGGCCATGGCGGCGTGGAAACGGCCCAGGTTCTCGCGCTCGAAGCGGTGCTGCTCCCAGTCCTGCCGGTTGTACGCCTGGACCAGGGTCACGTTGCCCAGCGACTCCTCGGCGACCGCGCTGAGCGAGCCGCTGCGGCGCCTGCGCTCACGCGACGCCTGCTTGGTCAGCCGTGAGAAGTGGCGGGCGGCGCCCCAGAACAGCGGCACGATGACGATCGCGAGGAGCGTGAGGTCCCAGCTCAGATAGAAGAGCAGCCCGAGGAAGATGCCCAGCTGGAGCAGGTCGAAGAACACGTCCGCCACGCCGGAGAGCAGGAACGTCTCGACGGAATCCACGTCCCCCGTGATCCGCGACAGCACGTCCCCCAGCCGCCGCCGTTCGAAGAACCCGAGCGACAGCCTCTGGACGTGCCGGAAGACATCGGCACGCAGGGAGAGCAGGAAGCGTTCGCTGACGTACGCCGAGGTCACGTCGTCGGCGAACCCCAGGATGCCGGAGAGGAGGATGAGTCCCACGTACGTGGGCGCGATCCACAGGAAGGGGTGCAGGTCCTTCGGAACGAGCACCTCGTCCACCATGATCTTGAAGAGCCACAGTTCGGCCGCGTCGACGAGGGGGCCCGTCGTACTGAGCAGAAGGAGCGGCGCGAGCCAGCCCCGGCGCCCTCGGGTGTAGGGCCAGAAACGCCGGAACACCTCGCGCAGGGGCAGCGGCGGGGCGGCCGTGACCACGGCCTGCTCATCCGCCCCCACCGACAGCAGACGACTCAGGACGTACTGACGGAGCGGACCGGCCCCTTGGGGCTCCGGTCCGCTCCGCTCCGAGTCGGCTGAGGTGGCCAAAATCAGAAATCAGTAGCCGTGACCGTGGCCTCGCGAACCGCGGTCCCGACCGCCGCGGCCGCCGTGGTCGCCATGACCGCCGTGGTCGCCATGACCGCCGTGGTCACCGTGACCGCCGTGGTCCCCATGACCGCCGTGTCCGCCGTGACCACCGTGGCCCCCGTGATCACGGTTCAGAGCGGGGAAGAGTGCATTGAAGATCGCCATGGCATTCCTCCTGATGGAACATGTCTCGCACCTGGGTACGTCCCGAATCAGGAATCAGATGGCGTTTTAGGTCAAAAGGCGGCAAATACCTTCTGGCGGCTGGCGGCTGGCGGGGTGCGGAACGCGCCGCCGGAGGCGCCGCGGAACGCGTGGCCGGTCACAGCCCGCAGGAGCCGCGGTCCAGGTGGAAGAACCGGGCGTTGGCCCAGCGGCACAGCCAGATGCCGACGGCGACGCCGGCGATGGTCACCAGGGCGGGCAGGTAGCCGCCGGCGACCTGGGTGATCGGGATCGCCGGGCAGCCGCCGGAGATCGCCCACCCCGTGCCGAACAGCACCGCGCCGGGGACCACACCGGCGTGGATGCGCCCAGGGGTCCGGCGCACCCGCAGCAGGGCGAACGCGAGCACGATGATCACGACGGCGCCCGCGAAGGACAGGAACATCCGCAGATCCTGGAAGGTGAACATGCGGTTCAGCTCGGCGTAGTCGCCGAAGCCGATGTTGGAGACGGTGAAGCCGAGGGCCAGCCCGGTGATGATGTTGGCCAGCAGAATCGCGCCCCGGGTACGCATCAGATCACCTTCCACAGGAGGAACGACACCCCGACGGCGGTGCCGAAGAACACGGCGGTCGCGACGATGCTGACCGGGCGCAGCCGGCCGCAGCCGTTCAGTCCGTGGCCGGAGCTGCACCCGCCGGCCAGCCGGGTACCGAACCCGACCAGCACGCCGCCCAGGAACAGCAGGACGACCATGGTGATCGGATCGGCGGTGACCAGGTCCCGGAAGCCCGGACCCATGTCGTAGCGGAGCTCGAACCGCCCGGACGCGAGCGAGGCGATCAGCCCGCCCAGGAAGATCGACACCAGCAGGGCGGCCTGGGTGACCAGGGGGGCGGGGCGCTGGCTCGTGACCGAGGAACCCTCTGTCGCCGCCGGTTCGACGTACGGAGCCGGCGGCTGCGGCACCGGCTGCGGCGGCGCGTATGGGGCGTGCGGGTCCGCGTGCGAGGCCTGAGGGCTCGCGTACTGGGGCTGGGACCCCGCGTACGAGGTCGGCGCTCCGGGCAGGGTTCCGAAGTGCTCAGCGGTGGCCGCGGCGAGCGCTTCGGCGAGTGCCTGATCGTCGGCGAACTCGTCGTCCATCTGCTCGAGACGGCGTTCGCTGCGCCAGTGCAGCACGCGGTCCCAGGCCGACGACACCCCGAAGGAACGATCGGTGGTGAGGGTGTAGTTGACGGTGACCAGGGCGAGCCCGACCGCGCCTGCCCACCAGGGCCAGTAGTTCATGCCGGACCTCTCATCCAGTCGGCGATCCGACCCAGCAAACCGCGCTTCGCGCCGGACGCCTGCGCCGAGTGCCGAGCGGGGCGGTGCGAGGAGTGGGGAGTCGGTGTGTGAGGTGACGGTTGGTAAGGAGGGACTGGTGCCGGGTGCGGTGCCGGGTGCGGTGCCGGGGGCGGCGCCGCCCCGAACCAGGCCGTGCCCTGAGGTTGTTCGGGACCAGGTGACGCCGGCTCAGGCGGTCCGGCGGGTACCGGACGGGACCACGCGTCGGGCTGCGGCTGCGGAGCCTGCCGGGGTGGCTGCGTGGGGTTGGTCGCGCTGGACCGGTTCGTACCGGACGTGCCTTCGAGGTGCCGCGCGGTCGCTCCGTTGGGCAGCAGGCTGATCGGCACGCGCTCGCCGGTGAGCGACAACTGGTAGCGGGCACAGCCGTGCCACTGGTCCGCGCTGTCGCAGTAGTAGTCGCGCCAACCCTGCAAGCTCGCCCTGAGCAGGGGGAAAAGCGGGCATCCCACGGCGTGCGAGCAACCCACGTTGCTCCCTCCTGACCGGCGCGGACCGCCCGTTCACAAGGGGGCGGTCGCCGTTTCCTGGTTCTTGTCCTTGCCGCGCCCGCTCGACGATCTCAATACGTCGGGGGAATATCGGCACAGAGCCGTATTGTGACTGCCAGTCACCGCGTTCAGCCGTGATGGAACCACTTTCCCGGTGCCCCGGGCAACCCGATCGGGTTTTCCGGCCGAACCACTTGACATTGCTCAGTGAGCTGCGCCACGTGAAAGATCTGTTCGTCTGCCTCTGATGTCCGGATATTTGCCGGCCGACAGCGGGGCCTTTGATCGCGATTAGGTCTCATGATCCCGTCCAGTACGGGCCTGAGCCGGTCGTTTGTGGAGAGGGTGCGAATGTTCGACAGGGTTGTGGCGAGAGCGTGAATATTGCAGATCAGCCCGCCGTGCGGCAACGCGGAGATCATCACCGCTTACCGAATGCGTGCCCCTTCCGAACCCTTCACCTGAATCCGGCCGAAGCCCCGGACGGGAGAATTCGGCGCCCGCGGCGCTTTCCCGACCACCAAATTCTCCCGCCCCACCGCAGGAGATCACCCACAGAACACGGATACGCGGACCGAACCCGCGCCCCATGGACACCTATTCCCTCACGCGCCACTTGATGAACGGCTGCCACTCCCGCAGGCCCGCCACCGTGGCTCGTGACCGCCCGGTTTCAGCCGGCCGCGCGGAGGCGGTTCGCGGGTCGGCAGTCCCGGCAGCGTCCGGGCTCCGGTGCGCGGAACGCCCGCTCGCAGCCGTCACAGGTCTGGAAGGGCAGGACGGCCGGGAGACGCTCCGCGGGCGGCGTGAGCGGGGGCGGGGCGGGCAGAGGGGTCTGCCGCAGGCGGAAGGCGAGGATGCCTGCGGGACGAGTGAGGAAGCGGTCGGGCAGCCGTGTGGTCAGCAGTTCGGTGATCTGGTGCGCCCCGACGCCCGCTGCGAGCCACTGGGCAACGGCCGGTGCCAGGCGGGCGGCTTCCTGCTCGGACAGGACCAGGCGCGGATCGGCCCGGCGCAGTGCGGTGAGTACGGCGACTGCCTGCGGGTCGGCGTCGGCGAGCCGGGGCTGGTCCTGTGGCTCCGCCCTGGCCGGCGCGGGCGCGGGGGGAGCCGTGGTTTCCGTGGCCGCGGATGCGGGCGCGGCTTCGGTCTCCGTCGTGGGGGGCTGCGTCCGGGGGAGACGGGGCTTCGGCGGCCGGGGCGGCTGGGGCGGGTGACCGTCCGGGTCGCCGTCCGGACCGCCGCACGGAACGTCGTAGAAGTACGTCCGTGTACGGACGTGACCACCGGGTCCGCGCTCGCGGCGGCGCTCCAGGTAGCCGAGCCGCTCAAGCTCCCGCAAGGCCCGCGAGATCAGGATCTCGCCCTCGGTGAAGTGCTCGCACAGGGCGGCGATGGTCACGGGTGAGCCGTCGGGCAGGGAGAGGATGTAGACCGCCACGCCGATCGTGACCGCGCTGCCGCGTTGCTGCACGAGGGCGTTGGAGATCACGGTGAAGTCGGCCGTGAGCCGGGTGCGGACGTGGATCACACCGGAGGTCGGAGTACCCGCGTCGGCGCGCAGGCGCGCGTTAGACTGCGGGTCAGCCATCGGGAAGGCGTTCACTTCCTGATCGGTCAGGCCCTCGATCGGGATTGCCGTCCCGGCCGGGGGCCGTCGTCTGTGTGCGGTTGTTGCGGCGAACGTAACCGTCCGTATCCCGCCCTCGCAAGCTGGTCACCCGGACGGGTGACGTGGGCCGGGAGGGTGGGTGGGCGGGTAGTTCTTTCCCTGGTTCTTTAAGGAGGTCAGCGGCCGACCGGACCCTCGCGGACAAGGATCCGGCGGACCCGTGAGGCGGCCACTGACCAGGGCCCGGTCGGCTCAGACGCGGTGACGGCCGGCCTTCAACTGGCCTATGAAGGCGGCCCAGGAGCCGGCCTCGAAGGTCGGAGCGGGACCGTGCGGGACCTTGCACGACGCCGGGGAACCCTACCGGGAGTGTTGAGGCGCTCCTGCCGTTCCAGGCGGGCGGTGATCCGCTCTTCCAACTGTTCCTGATCGTTCAGCGTCCGGCCGACGCTCAGCACCGCTCGCGCATACGTCTCGGTCTGCAACAAGCCAGGCTGGACACCGAGGGACCCCGTGGGCAAGACGGTCTGGGCGGAGGTGTCGTGCGGTTGCTGGCATCGGCTACGGATCACCGACATCAGCAGCGTTCGGCCCCTGACTGGGGTCCGTGCAGCCCCTGGAGCCACCGGGCCGACTGGCTCGGTCGCAAGTCGCTCACCCTGCATCCGCCGGCGGGCGGGCCTTTCCCGCGTCGGCGGGGGCGGGCGACGGCCGCTTGCGAACGCCCGCTGATCTTGCCGCACTTCGGATGCCATATTCTCCATTGGCGAGCGGTGCCGGGGGGTACCGCTCGGGGTCTCTCAGGGGGGAGTCACCGTGCTCGTACTGTCATGCCTGCTTGTTCTCGCCGCCGTGGTGATGTACTTCGTCGCCCGTGCCCAAAACTCGCTCCGGCTTCGGCTGGGTGCCGGCGCCGCACTGCTCGGCAGCGTGCTCTGTGGCATCGCCAGCACTGTGTACGTCGTCAGCGCCTACGAGGTCGGCGTGCCGGTGACGTTCGGCAGAGTGGGTGCGCCGATGACGTCCGGGATGCATCTGAAGGCGCCCTTCACCGATGTCACGCCCTTCTCGACCCGTCCGGTCGACCTCAACCTCTCCGACAAGGACGTCGTCGAGGTGCGGTCCTCGCAGGGGGGTGTGATGTACGCGGAGGTGACCGTGAAGTGGGCGGTCATACCGGACAAGGCGGGGGAGCTGTACCGGCTGGCAGGGAGCGAGGACGCCATTCAGCAGCGGCTGGTCTTCCCGGACAGCCGCGAGATCGTCCGGAACGTCTTCGCCCGCTACACCAGCGAGCAGGGGTACGCCTCGGCCCGAGAAGAGATCAACGCGGAGATCGACAAGTTGATCAAGGAGCGACTCGCGCCCCGCGGTATCGACATCACCGCCGTGAACCTGCGCAACGTCAGGCCTTCGGACGCCCTCCAGAAGCAGATCGACCGCAAGATCCAGCAAAAGGAGGCCACCGAGCGGGCCGCTGAGGCAACCCGCACGGCGGAAGAGGAGGCCAAGCGCCGCAAGATCGAGGCCGAGGGCATCGCCCGCGCCAACAAGATCCTCAACGACTCTCTGACCGACAAGGTTCTGACGAACCAGTGCATCGACGCGTACAGGGAAGCGGCCAAGGAGAACCCGGTCTACGCCGTGCCCTGCGGCTCGGGCAACGGCACCCCGGTCATCGTGGGCGGCAGCGGCCGGAACTGATTTCTCCTGCGGGCCGAGCCGGCGCACCGTGCTCGGCCCGCACGAGCACGCCAGGTGAACCTGTTCCCGGACCCAGCCGCACCTCTGTGACAGTCCGTCACGAAGCGTGCAACCTGGCCGTCGAGCTGCTGCCCTTCGCCATGTCCGCTGAACGCGGAGCCCCAGCTCGAACGATGAGTTGTCCGATCTCGGTCCAGGGTCGTGCATGCCGGTACGGATCGCGTCGGAGCGACGCGGACGGCGGTGTATCCGGCGAGGCCGGAGCCGATGGCGATGACCTCGCGTATGCCGTTGTCGGTCACGGGGTCACGACTCCTGCCGGGCGTCGATCTCGGCGATCAGGGCCTCGATACGGGTCTTGATCTCGTCGCGGATGGGGCGGACGGCCTCGACGCCCTTGCCGGCCGGGTCTTCGAGGGCCCAGTCGAGGTACTTCTTGCCGGGAAAGATCGGGCAGGCGTCGCCGCAGCCCATGGTGATGACGTAGTCGGACGTCTGTACGGCCTCGGTGGTGAGGATCTTCGGCTTGGCCTCGGAGATGTCGACGCCGACCTCCTTCATGGCCTCGACCGCGGCGGGGTTGACCCGGTCGCCGGGGATGGAGCCGGCGGAACGGACCTCGATCCGGTCGCCCGCGAGGTCGGAGAGGAATCCGGCGGCCATCTGCGAACGCCCGGCGTTGTGGACACAGACGAACAGCACGGAGGCGAGCGGGCTGGAGGACATCGGTACTTCCTTCGTAAGTGAATCAACAAGGGGGGACGGGGGGCGGGTTCAGCTGCTCGGCAGCGAGGTGAGCAGCTCAGTGATGCGGGCGTCGATCTCGTCGCGGATGCCGCGGACGACGGCGACCGGCGCGCCCTCGGGGTCGGTGACGGGCCAGTCCAGGTACCGGCGACCCGGCAGTACGGGACAGGCGTCCCCGCAGCCCAGGGTGGTGACGATGTCGGCGGCCTGTACGACTTCGTCGGTCAGCGGCTTGGGGAAGGCGTCCACAAGGTCCGCTCCGGCCTCGATCAGCACCTGCGCGACGACCGGTTCGACGGCGGCGGCCGGGTGGGTGCCCGCAGAGGAGACCACCACATGGCCCTGGGCGCGGTGGGCGAGCAGGGCGGCGGCCATCTGGGAGCGGCCGGCGTGGTGGCCGCACACGAACAGCACTCGGGGCAGGCCGCTTCCCGGTGCGCCCTCGATGTGCGAGAGGGCGTCGAGGCGCTCGGTGGCCAGGTGCTCGGCCAGTACGACGAGGTGTGTGCGAAACGCGTGCGTGCTCCGCGAGGCGCTCATAAGAGTCGATGATCAGACGCTGGATGGTCTCCGGGGAGAAGCGCCCGCGGTAGCGCACCGAGAGCCGGACGACACCGGACGCGAGGCGTTCGTCGGGCAGGACAGGGGGCGGGGATGGGGTCATGGGAACCCCCTTCGGGGCAGGGTCCCCACGAGGTGCGGGGATGCGGGTCCCAGGGATCAGCCCAGGCTGGTATCAGTCGGGAGTGATGTGAGAGTATCAGTCCATGCTGACGTCAGTCGACACTGATCTGTTGCGGGTGCTGGCCGACCCGCTCCGCCTCCGGATCGTCACCCTGCTCGCCAAGGAGACGCTCTGCAGCACGCACCTGATCGAGGAGACGGGCGCCAGACAGACCAACCTCTCCAACCATCTGAAGGTGCTGCGCGAGGCGGGGATCGTGGAGACGGAGCCATGCGGCCGGTTCACCTACTACCGGCTCAAGCCCGACGTCATCGCCTCGCTCGCCGGTCAGTTCGCCGACCTCGCGGAGACCGCGCGCGCCACCGCCGAGAACAACACCAAGCGGTCCTGCCCCTGATTTCCCCGGCGCCCGTCCATCACCGCGTCTCGTCGCCTTCCCGCACGCACCGAGGAGTCCTGTTGACCGCCGCCGAGGCCACCGAGCACGACAGAACAGACGGCTTCATATCTCCCGCCGCTGAGCCGCAGCCCGCCCCGGGCGCCACCCCGCCCCAGACTCCTCCACTGCTCGCCAGGGCGGCGGCCGAGCTGGTCGGCACGGCGGCGCTCGTCGCGGTCGTGGTCGGCTCCGGTATCCAGGCCACCGAACTGACCAAGGACGCCGGTCTCCAGCTGCTGGCCAACTCCACGGCGACGGTCTTCGGCCTCGGCGCGCTGATCGCCCTGCTCGGCCCGGTGTCAGGCGCGCACTTCAATCCGGCCGTCACCCTGGCCGAGTGGTGGACCGCCCGGCGCGGCGGAGCCGGCGTCACCCTCCGCGAGACGGCCGTGTACGTCCCCGCGCAGGTGGTCGGCGCGATCGCGGGCTCGGTCCTGGCCGATGCGATGTTCGGCGAGCCGCTGGTGAAGTGGTCCACCCACGACCGCTCCGCCGGACACCTTCTTCTCGGCGAGGTCGTCGCCACGGCGGGTCTGACCCTGCTGATCTTCGGCCTGGCCCGCACCGACCGCCTGCGCTTCGCTCCCGTCGCGGTCGCCTCCTATATCGGCGCGGCGTACTGGTTCACCTCGTCCACGTCCTTCGCCAATCCTGCGGTGACCATCGGCCGCGCCTTCACCGACACCTTCGCGGGTATCGCCCCTGGTTCGGTTGCCGGCTTCATCGCCATGCAGTTGATCGGCGCCGCGGTCGGGCTCGCGCTCGTGGCTCTCATCTTCCAGCCGGGCCGCGAAGCCACCGAGTGACGCAGACGTCCCAGGCAGTGGTGATCGGCGGCGGTCAGTCCGGGCTTGCCGCCGGGTACCACCTGCGCCGACTCGGCGTCGACTTCGTCATCCTCGACGCCCAGACCACAGCCGGTGGTGCCTGGCAGCACACTTGGGACTCCCTGCGCCTCTTCTCACCGGCCGCGTACTCCTCGCTGCCCGGCCGCCTCATGCCCCCGCAAACCGGCGCCACCTACCCCGACGCGCAGCACGTGGTCGCCTACCTCACCGACTGCGAGAAACGCTACGAGTTGCCCATCGAGCGGCCGGTGCGCGTCTCCGGTGTCCACCGGGACGGACCCCTTCTCCGTGTGGAGACCGACTCCGGGGGCTGGCGCGCGGGTGCTGTGATCAGTGCGACCGGCACCTGGTGGCGCCCTTTCCTGCCCGCGTTCCGAGGACGTGATGTCTTCGGCGGCCGGCAACTGCACACGGCCGAATACCGCAGCCCGCAGGACTTCGCCGGCCGGCGGGTGATCGTGGTGGGCGGCGGCAACTCCGGCGCCCAGATCGCCGCCGACCTCGCCCATGACGCCGAGTTGACTTGGGCGACCCGGCGTCCGCCTCGCTTCCTGGCGGATGACATCGACGGCCGGGCGCTGTTCGACGCGGCCACCGCCCGGCGCCGCGCGCTCGACGAAGGACGAACGGACACCGGGGGCGTCGCCTCCCTCGGTGACATCGTCGCCGTATCTCCCGTCCGGAAGGCCCGGGATCGGGGTCTGCTCAAGGCGAGCCCGATGTTCGCCCGCCTCGTGCCTGGCGGTGTCGAGTGGACCGACGGGACTCGCGCTGAGGCAGACGCGATCATCTGGTGCACCGGCTTCCGGCCCGCGCTCTCCCACCTGGCGCCACTGCGACTGCGGGATAAGCGCGGTCACATCGCCACCGTGGGCACGCGAGCGGTGGCCGAGCCGCGCCTGCACCTGCTCGGCTACGGCGACTGGACCGGACCCGCATCAGCGACGCTCATCGGTGTGGGTCGGCCGGCTCGGGACGCGGCGAGGGAAATCGCGGCGCTTCTTCGCTGAATCGTGCCGCGCGACACCGACAACTCCCGGCCGCTGCAACGAAGGCGAGCGTCAAGCCGCGGCCGGGGCGAGGCTCAGCAGCTTGCCCATCGCCGCCAGCACCGACGGCTCGACCCGGTAGTACACCCACGTGCCACGCCGCTCAGAGGTCAGCAGCCCGGCCTCCTTCAGCTTCTTCAGGTGGTGGGAGACGGTGGGCTGGGAGACGCCGACGTCGGAGATGTCGCACACGCACGCCTCGCCGCCCTCATGGGACGCCACGGCGGAGAACAGGCGCAGCCGTACCGGGTCGCCCAGCGCCTTGAACATCCGTGCGGCCGTCTCGGCCTCGTCCGCGGTGAAGGGGCGCTCGGTGAGCGGCGGGCAGCACGGCGCCACGGCCTCGGCAGCCTCAGGCTCGATCAGCGGCGGCACCTGAGTATTCGACATGCGTCTATGTTGACACATGTCGAACCAAGGGGCGAGGGGCGAATGACTCGGCCGCGAGCAAGGTGAGCCGCTGCGTGCCCAGTCTGCCCGGCGTCGAGCACCGTCACGCCGGCGAACTCCATTGGGCAACTCCAGTGATTCGATGAGTGTCTATGTTGACGTTCATCGATGCAGGTGACAGGCTGGCCGCGCATCCCATCGACAAACGTCGAAACACGCAAGGAGTCGCCGTGAACGCGCCCATCACCGCCGAGATGCCCGTCGTAGTGATCGGAGCCGGACCCACTGGTCTGGCCGCCGCCGCCCACCTGGTCGACCGCGGCATCGAGCCACTGGTGCTGGAAGCCGGTCCGGCCGCCGGTGCGACGGTGCGGGAGTGGTCGCACGTGCGGCTGTTCTCCACCTGGGGCGAGGTCACCGATCCCGCGGCGGAGAAGCTGCTCGCGCCGACCGGCTGGACCAAGCCGGACCCGGCCACCTACCCCTCGGGCGGGGACTGGGCCGAGCAGTATCTTCAGCCGCTCGCCGACGTCCTCGGTGACCGAGTGCGCACGGGGGCCCGGGTAACCGGCGTCTCCCGCACCGGCCGCGACCGGATCGTCGACGCCGACCGCGAAGCCCAGCCCTTCATCGTGCATGTCGAGCACACGGACGGCCGTGAGGAGCGTCTGTTCGCTCGGGCGGTCATCGACGCGTCCGGCACCTGGACCATCCCGAGCCCCGCCGGCGCCAGCGGCCTGCCCGCGCTCGGCGAGCGCTCGGCCGCCGAGAGGATCACCTATCGCGTCCCCGACCTGAAGGACCCGGCCGTACGGGCCCGGTACGCGGGCAAGCGCACTGCCGTCATCGGCTCCGGCGCCTCCGCGTTCACCGCGCTGGCGTACCTCGCAGACCTGGCGAAGGCTGACGACGGTGCGGCCACGAAGGCCGTGTGGATTCTGCGCCGCGGCATCTCCGGCTCGACCTTCGGCGGCGGCACCACCGACCAGCTCCCGGCCCGTGGCGCCCTCGGACTGGCCGCAAAGGCCGCTGTGGACGAGGGCTGTGCGGACGCGGTCACGGGCTTCCGCACCGAGGTCGTCGAGCGTGACGACGACGGCCGCCTGGTCCTGGTCGCCGAGGACGGCCGCCGCCTGGAGCCGGTGGACGAGGCGATCGTGCTGACGGGCTTCCGCCCGGACCTGTCGTTCCTGTCGGAGATCCGCCTCGGCCTGGACGAGCGCCTCCAGGCCCCGATCGCTCTCGCTCCACTGATCGACCCCAACCAGCACTCCTGCGGCACCGTTTACCCCCACGGACATCGCGAACTGGCCCATCCGGAGCAGGACATCTATCTGGTCGGTATGAAGTCCTACGGCCGCGCCCCGACGTTCCTCGCGATGACCGGTTACGAGCAGGTCCGCTCCGTGGTCGGGGCCATCGCCGGTGACCTGGAATCCGCCGACCGCGTCGAACTCACCCTCCCGGAAACCGGGGTGTGCGGTGGGGCAGGACTGTTCGACGCCCCCGAAGCGGACCAGACCGGTGGCGGGTGCTGCGCTCCGGCACCCCAGCTGGTCCAGCTCGGCGCGAGCGCACCTGCCGAAGAGGCTCCGGCCGGCGGTTGCTGCAGCGCGTGACCAGTCTCAAGACCCGCCGCCATGGGGCCGCGACCGGATCGGGGGATCGGTCGCGGCCCCGCGCGGTCCTGCCCGCCCTCTGCCTCACTCAGATCACCAGCTGGGGCATCGTCTACTACGCCTTCCCCGTCCTGAATCCGCAGATCAACGCCAAGACGGGCTGGCCCACCAGCGCGACCACGGCGGCGTTCTCCCTCGCCCTGGTCGTCTCCGCACTCGCCGGAATCCGCGTGGGCCGCGTGCTCGACCGGCGCGGCCCACGCACGGTCATGACCGCCGGATCGGTCCTCGGAACGGTCAGCCTCGTCATCGTGGCCATGGCATCGAACTTGTGGGTCTTCGCAGCTGGTTGGGTGCTGGCGGGGCTCGCGATGGCCTCCACCTTCTACCAGCCCGCTTTCGCAGCGCTCACACGCTGGTGGGCTCCCGACCACGTTCGTGCCCTCACAACGGTCACTCTCGCCGGCGGCCTGGCCTCCACGGTCTTCGCGCCGCTGACGGCACTACTCGCCAATCACTTCACCTGGCGCGAGACCTACCTCGTCCTCGCCGCGACCCTCGCCCTGATCACCGTTCCCGCCCACGCCCTGGCGCTGCGGGCACATTGGCCCCAAGCCCCGCCAGCAGCCACCGGGGCGAGCGACGCCCCTGCGACCGTGGCGCACAGCAGGCCGTTTTGGCTGCTCGCGGCCGCCTTCATGCTGTCGGCGCTGGCGATGTACGGCGTCGTCGTCTCACTGGTGCCGCTGCTACTCGAACGGGGATACACCACCACGCAGGCAGCTTGGGCGCTCGGCCTGGGTGGTGCCGGACAGACCCTCGGCCGCACTCTGTACGCCGCCTTCGCTCGTCACACGGGCCCAACGGCCCGCACGACCATGCTGATCGCACTAGGCGGCCTCACGACTGCGGCCCTCGCAGCCGTGCCAGGCCCCTACACGTTGGTCCTCGCCGTATCGGTCGCAGCCGGCATGGTCCGCGGAAACCTGACCCTGCTCCAGGCAACCGCCGTCACCGACCGGTGGGGCGCCACCCACTACGGCCGCCTGTCCGGACTGCTGGCCGCCCCCGCGACCACCGCTGCAGCCCTGGCACCCCTCATCGGAGCCGCACTCGCCCCACCCCTCGGCGGATACATCCACCTGTTCGCGCTGCTCTCCTTCGTTTCTCTGACCGCAGCGCTGACCGTGCTCTGGACACGGCTGCACGGAACCTGAAAAGCGGAACGTCCACTGCCGTAGCTTCGCGGGCTGGAAAGGGCCCTGGGCGGCAGCAAGAAGAAGGACGGCGAGAAGAGGGGCAAGCGCAAGCAGGAAGAGCCGTCGGACATGGACGGTCAGCAAGAGTCATAGCGGTTGCTGTACTCCGCTGCAGTACATACGTCAGAGGCCCATTCACAATCACGTGAATGGGCCTCTGACCAGCGTCGGGGTGGCGGGATTTGAACCCACGACCTCTTCGTCCCGAACGAGGTTCGATCAAGACCAACACCGGCCTCTTTGGCGTTTTCGCAGGTCAGGGTGTTGGGTTCAGCGGCTCTCGCATGGTGTCGGGAGGGTTCGGGGAGCGGGTCGGCTCCCAGATGGCTCCCAGTTCTACTGCCAGGCCGCTGCGCTACTCGGTTACTTTGGGGTGGCCGAGACCGGCTTTCACCAGCCACACGATCCGGCGTTTGTCGTCTACCACGTACCAGATTCGTCCACCGCCGGTGACTTCGATCTGCCACTGAGGCAAGCGCTCGCCGCGGAAATCTCGGTAAGCCAAGTCGAACTTGAGCTGGTGATGCCGTTCGGTCTGCTCCTGGGGGCAGGGATTCGTGCGCATCTGCTCCCATGCCTTGTAAGCGTTACCGGGAGCCTTGTTTCCGACCTCTCGCCAGCCCTCGACCGTCGCGGTCTCCCCGTAGCGGATGTCGTACTCGTCTTTGCCCGGCCGCGGTGCGACCGGGTCCCCCTTCTTCGGGCTCACTCGCCGGGAACCTCCGGCGGCTCGACGGTGCCGAGATCCTCGCCGGTCGGTGCGGTGAGCTCGCGGTGTAGATCCTTGTCTGCGTGAATGAGCGCGGTTGACTTCCATGCGGCGATGACAGGGGCGAGCAGGCTGATGTTGTCGAGGTCGACGGCAGCGCGAGCAGTCTCGACGAACTCGACAAGGAACTCGCGGACAGCTGCCTCCGGCAGGAAGCGCACCCAGGGGAATGCCTCGGGGAAGACATGCGTGAGGATCTTCACCGCCTGCGGATCGCTCTTCATCATCGCGACGAAGATCCGGGTGGTGGAGTCGACGACCTGTACGGCTTCCTCGGCCTGGGCGGCGGTGGTGAGGTAGAGGTCTTCGTCGTCACGACGGTGCAGACGGATGCCTCTGCGGGCACTGCCCTGCATCAGGGCGACAGTGTCCTTCGGCTTCTGGAGCAACTCGGAGAAGTTGGCTTCCGTACGCATGGTGGTCATGACTTCAAAACTACTTCAAAGGTATTGGGCGTGCAAGGGAGTCTGAGGGACGTTGCTCCGGTGATATATCCATATCTGGGATTGTTTGCTTCTCTCTCAGGGCTGCCCTTGTCAGGGCCCGCATTGGGAGGGGCAGAGGCAGCGTCTCGCGGCAGACTCTGGCGCGGACGAGGACCTGAACCGGGCCGTCTCGGCAGATTCCATGATCGTGCGCGCTTGCAAGCGCGCGGCCGGGGCTGTGAAAAGGGGCTTGGCCGGTGAACCGGACGACCACGCGCCATCGGCAGATCCCGTGGCGGACAAACCATGAAGATCCACCTCGCGCCGACGGTGACTGCCAGCCCCGATGGCTTCCAGTTCTACTGCCCTCTGGCAGGCCAGCCGTGCAGCTGGCCTCGGATCGCACCCGGCTGCCGGACCACTGCGCTACTCGATCTCTTCGGGGTGGCCGAGACTGGCTTTCACCAGCCATCCGATCCGCTCTCGCCGGCCCTCGACGGGAGCCGCCCCTCAGAGGCTGTTCAGTCGTAGACGTGATGTTGTCCTGCTGTTCGGGGGACGAGCAGGGCGGTTCGCCGGTCGTCCTCTGGAATCTCGTCGACGGGTGGTCACGCGCGGGCCGAACGGGCAACCAGCCCCAAAGTGATCGGGGGACACCAGGTCGTAGTACCCCGGTACCACCTGCCTGGCAGTGTTCAGCCCCCGGTACCACCGGATCCGGCAGATCGCGGACTTAGCGTGACGGAGGAGGCGTCAGGCGTGCAGGGCGCGCTGGAGTCCGAAAGAGAGAACGCGAATGATCGAGGCACAGCAGCTCACCAAGAGGTACGGGGAGAAGACAGCCGTCGACGGACTGGACTTCACCGTGAAGCCGGGCACGGTGACCGGCTTCCTAGGCCCCAACGGGGCGGGCAAGTCCACGACGATGCGCATGATCGTCGGGCTCGACGCGCCGACGAGCGGCTTCGTCACGGTGAACGGACAACGCTACGCCCGCCACCAGGCGCCGCTCCAGGAGGTCGGGGCGCTGCTGGAGGCGAAGTCGATCCACCCGGGCCGTTCGGCCTACAACCACCTCCGGGCCCTCGCCCTCACCCACGGCATTCCGCGCCGCCGGGTCGACGAGGTCATCGAACTCGCCGGTCTCGGCAGCGTCGCGAAGAAGCGGGCCGGTGTCTTCTCCCTCGGCATGGGCCAGCGGCTCGGCATCGCGGCCGCTCTGCTCGGCGATCCGCAGGCCGTGATGCTCGACGAGCCGGTCAACGGACTGGACCCCGAAGGCGTCCTCTGGATCCGGAACCTGCTCACCTCCCTCGCGAGCGAAGGGCGCACGGTGTTCGTCTCTTCGCACCTGATGAGCGAGGTGTCACTGGTGGCTGATCACCTCATCATCGTCGGACGTGGACGGTTGCTGGCCGACACGACCGTACGGGACCTGGTCCGCGAGGCCGGCGGCGACACCGTGAAGGTCGCGACGGACGACCCCGCACGGTTGCGGGACGTACTGGCCGGACACGGCGTGGAGATCACCGGCCGCGTGGGCTCCGAGGAACTGCAGGTGACCGGGCTGTCCGCCCGCGAGATCGGGCTGAAGGCGGCCGAGCACAGGATCCCGCTGTTCGAGCTGACCACGAAGGCGGTGTCGCTGGAGGAGGCATTCATGGAACTGACCAGGGACGCCGTGGAGTACCACGGCTCCACGACCGGCACCGAGACCTCTGGGAGCGCGGCATGAGCACCCTCACGGCAGCCCCCGAGTCCCCCGAGGCCGCCCAGGCCACGCCGGCCCGCCCCGCCTACCGGGTGACCGGACGGCGCGTGCTGGCCTCGGAGTGGGCCAAACTGTGGTCTCTGCGCTCCACCTGGATCACTCTCGGCCTGGGCCTGCTGGTCCTCGTCGCCTTCGGCATCATCGCCGCGAGCCGCTACAAGTCCGGGATCGACTCCGGCCGCCCCATGGACGGCAACTTCGCCGACGCGACGGCCGTGAGTCTGTCCCTCTTCGGCACGAACTTCGCCCAGCTGGCCCTCGGCGTGCTCGGCGTGCTGGTCACGGCGGGCGAGTACTCCACCGGCATGATCCGCTCCACCATGGCCGCGGTGCCGCGCCGGCTGCCCGTGCTGTGGTTCAAGGCGGCTGTGTACGGGCTGGTCGCGCTGGTGATCGCCACCGTCGGCGCGTTCGTCGCCTTCCTCGTGGGCAGCCAGGTCGTCTCCGGCACGCCCGCCGCCATGGGCCTCGGCCACGCCGGTGTCCTTCGCAGCCTGCTGGGCGCCGGGCTCTACCTGGGCCTGGTCGGCGTGATCGGCATCGCTCTGGGCGCGCTGCTGCGGTCCGTGGCCGGCGGTATCTCGGTCCTGGTCGCCGCCCTCATGCTCGTACCTGGACTGATCTCCCTGCTGCCCAGCTCATGGCGCGGGAACATCGATCCCTACCTGCCCAGCCACGCCGGCGAGTCGATCTTTGCCCTGACCCACGACTCGACCACCCTGTCGCCGGGCGCCGGGCTCTGGGTCTTCCTCGGCTGGACGGCACTGGTGCTGGCCGGAGCGGCGTACCGACTGCTGCGCAGCGACGTCTGAGCAGCAGCCACCCGCATCATGGGCTGGTGAACTCCGTGACCACCGAAGATCTCAGCGGGATGGGGCCGCTGGTCGCCCGGCTCGGCCGGACCGGCCAGCGGCTCCGGCACGCCGACCGGGCCCGTCCGTGGGTGCTGGACACCGCGGTGGTGGTGCTGGTCTTCCTGATGTTCTGCCTGCCGGACCTGCTGCACGCGGTCGGCGCGATCGACGGGGAAGGCGACGGTCCGCGCCGCTTCCGCCTGGTGTTCACCCGGTTGCCCGTGGCGGGCATGCTGGCCCTGCAGGCCGGGCTGGTGCTGCCGCTGCTGTGGCGGCGCCGGGTGCCCGCCGTCGCGTTCGGCGCCGTCATGGCCGTGTTCGTCCTCCAGTGGTCCCTCGGCGCCGCGCTCCGTGCGGATGTCGCCCTCCTCGTCGCCCTGTACAGCCTGGCCCTGCACGGGCGGCTACGGCAGCTGCCGTGGGCCTGTGCGGCCACGGCGGGCGCGCTCGGCCTGGTCGCGGCACGAGTATCGGCGGCGGTGTCGGTCTGGGACGCGCTGTTCTTCCTGCTCAGCACGGCGACCGCGGCCCTCGCGCTCGGCCTGGTGATCCGTATCCGGCGGGCCCAGCTGGCCGGGCTTCGGGACCGTGCGGCCCGGCTGGAGATCGAACGCGACCAGCGTGGCAGGCTCGCCGTCGCGGCCGAACGGGCACGGGTGGCCCGCGAGATGCACGACGTCGTCGGCCACAACCTGTCCGTCATCATCACGCTCGCCGACGCGGGTGCCTATGCCACCGAGATCGCTCCGGAGCGGGGCAAGGAGGCCCTGCACCTCATCGGTGACACAGGTCGCCAGGCCCTGGGTGAACTGCGCCGGGTACTCGGCGTGCTGCGCGAGGCGGACGGCCCGCCGGCCGAGCCCGAGCTGAGTCCGCAGCCCGGTCTCGCGGACATCGACGCGTTGTGCGAAGGGGTGCGCGCCGCCGGCCTGGAGGTCGTCTACCGTACCGCCGGAGACGTCGACGCCCTCGACAGCGGGGTCCAGCTCACGGTCCATCGCATCGTGCAGGAGGCTCTGACGAACACCCTGAAACACGCCGGTGCCGGCGCGCGTGTGAACCTGGCTGTCGCCGTGGAGGACACGCGGCTGACCATCACCGTCCAGGACTCCGGCCCACTCGTCCCGGCCGACCGTCCCGGCACGGCGAACGAGGAAGGACACGGCCTGGTGGGCATGCGGGAACGAGTGGCTCTCTACGGCGGACACGTCAGCGCGGGTCCCGCGGGCGCCGGCTGGACGGTACGGGCAGCACTCGACCTCACTCCCCAGGGCAGTGCCCGGTGACCACCGTGCTCGTCGTCGACGACCAGCCGCTCCAGCGGTACGGCTTCCGCATGCTCCTGGACTCCGTGCCCGAGACGGAGGTGGTTGGCGAGGCCGCTCACGGAGCGGAAGCGGTGCGCAAGGTCGCCGAACTCCGCCCCGACGTGGTCCTCATGGACGTACGCATGCCGGGCATGGACGGCATCGAGGCCACCCGCCGCATCGTCGCCGCCGGCGATCGCTCCCGCGTCCTGGTGCTGACCACGTTCGACCTGGACGAGTACGTGTATGCGGCCCTGCGCGCCGGAGCCAGCGGCTTCCTCCTCAAGGACGCCCGACCCGAGGAACTCCTTGCGGGCATCCGGGCCGTGGCCGTCGGAGACGCTGTGATCGCCCCTGCACTCACCCGCCGTCTCCTGCACGAGTTCGCCCGTCTCGTGCCAGTCGGCGGCGACAGCTCCGCCGAGGACCCGCGCTTGAGTTCCCTCACCGACCGTGAGCGCGAGATCCTCGTCGCCATCGGCAAGGGCTGGAGCAACGGCGAGATCGCCGCCCGTTTCGTCCTGTCGGAGTCCACGGTGAAGACTCATGTCGGCCGCGTCCTGGCCAAGATCGGTGCCCGCGACCGCATCCAGGCGGTGATCTTCGCCTATGACCACGGCCTGGCCCGGCCTCATGGGGGCTGAGCGGCGGGTTCGTGTCGGCAACGGTGCCGCACACGGTCTGTTTCGGCGGCCTCGGTGGGGCGGCGGCGCAGGTCGGTCGTGGTGACGTCGAGGGTCTTGGTGGAGCCGGCCGAACCGGTTCTCGTCCCGGACATCGGCCATCACGTGCTGTCGGCTTACCGGAACGCGTCGAGCCAGGCCCCCTGTACCACCTGTCGGGACGCCATCCCTCTTGAGATGTTTCCGTCAGCACCCCTCGGGAGCTGCGTCCCGAAGCCGACTCCCAAACCGGGGCCCTACAGCAGGTCAGGGCCGGTGCTGATTTCTCAGCACCGGCCCTGACCTGGTACTTCGCTGTCGGGGTGGCGGGATGTGAACCCACGACCTCTTCGTCCCGAATGAGGTTCATTTGCTGATCTTGTCGGCGCAGGTGGCGCTTGCCCTGGTCAGGGGCATCGAGCTGTCGTGGCTTCGGGCGGTTTCAAAAGGGCTCGGCAGGCATGTTGGCCCCCGGTGGAGCCTCAGTCACCGGCCGTCGAGTTCTCCGGTGTGCCGGGCGCGCGAAAGATCGTGACCAGTTCAATTGTTCGTATGGGGAATATGTGTTCGGTCAATTCTGGCTGAGAGGCAAGAAAACAGGCCACATCCTGTCCTGTCTGTTTGCCAGCACTCGGCTCGACGGCAGCATGGTCAGGCTTGAACGGCGCGTTGCGCCGCGGAGTGAGATCGTCGGGGGTGCTGGTGAATCACGCGTGGCCGCCGTCCACATTTCTCGGCCGGTTGCGGGACACGACGCGGGAAGAACTCCTGAGCCAGGGCACCTTGATGACCTATCCGACGCATCGCGCCCTGCTCCAGCAGGGCGACGAGAGTCGGCACGTCCTGTTGATCACGAGCGGTGTCGTGAAGGTCGTCGCCAGTGCGGAGAGCGGTTACGACATGCTGCTCGCCGTCCGCATAGCGGGTGACCTGGTCGGTGAGATGGCGGCCTTCGAGGAGCGCCCCAGGTCCGGCACGGTGGTCGCGTGCAGTGACGTGACCGCGCGGATCATCCAGATGCGGGCACTGGAGACCTTCCTCTCCGACCACCCGGACGCCATGCGGGCCATCCTCCACATGCTGTGCGCCCGGCTGCGCTGGGCCAACCGGCGCCGGATCGACTTCCAGGCCTACGACTCGCTGACCCGGCTGGCCCGGGTCCTGGCCGAGTTGTGTCAGGCCTACGCCCAGCCCGCGCCGGACAGCGACGGCAAGCGGTACGACCTCGGCGTGACGCTGACACAGAAGGAACTCGCGTCGCTGGCCGGCCTGAAGCTCAACACGGCCGAAAAGAACCTGGCCGCGCTGACAGCTCAGGGACTGGTGGAACGCAGTTACCGAAACATAACCATCTGTGACGTTCCGAAGTTGCTCGAATTCGCCAAAGTTGTTGCTGAGAACCCGTACTGATACGGGATCACTTCGCGCAATCTCTCCTAGCCTCTCGGGCAGCACTTCGTGGGCAGTGTCTGCCCATCGCCTGCCCAGAGAGGAAATGATCGGGTGGCTGCGTGGCCTGACTTCCATCCCTGCACCTGCATAGCCGTGGACGCACAGGCCTACGGAAGCAACAACGACCGTAGGCAGTCCGAAATCCAGCACGATCTGCCGAGGCTCCTCGACCGCGCCGCCAGGGGCGCCGGCCTTGACCGCGCGCAGTGGCAGATCCAGCGCAAGGGCGACGAGCAGCTGGCGGTGGTGCCCGTCGACGGTAAGGAACCGCGTCTGGTCGACGACTACGTCCGCCATCTCGTCGCCGAGCTGCGCGAGTACAACGCCCAGCGAGTTCCCGAGGCCCGCATGCGGCTGCGGGCCGTCATCCACCAGGGAATGGTGGAGCTGGCCGACAACGGCTTCGCCGGCACGGCAGTGGTGGCCACGGCGCGCCTGCTGAACGCGCGTCCGCTCTACGACGCCCTGGCCGTGCACCCCGGGGCCGACCTGGTTCTGCTGCTGTCCGACGAAGTCTTCCGGTCCACGGTGGCGGGCGGTCATACGACCCTGACGCCGGGTGACTTCACCCGCGTCGCCGTCCAGGTGAAGGAGTACGAGGCCACGGCCTGGCTGCGCGTGCCCGCGCTCGGCGCGCCGACCGCCGCCTCACGCGAGCCCAGGACCACGGAGACGGGGAAGCCCGTGGACCTGGCGTCGGGGGAGCCCGCGGCGGTCCGGCCCGGACCGGCCGCCGCGGGCGGAGCCGGCGCGACGGAGATCAGCAACGAGTACCGGGCCGACCGGATCAACGTCACCAATGTCGCCGGTCCCGTGGACGCCCGGGGTGCCGTCTTCGGCTTCGGGAGCGCCGGTGGCTGACGAACCGGACCGGGACGACGGGTCGGCCGTACCGCCCGTACCCGCTTTCGACGAGGACGTCGCGCCGCCCGCACCGGGCGGCGCCGGCGGTGCGCCGGAAGCCGAGGAGGACGTCCTCGGCCCGGATGCCGGACCGGACGCGGCTCCCGAGCGACGCCAGGAGCCGGACGAACGCGAGGAGGTCGACCGGGGCTACGACGACCTGCGTCGCGTCCACCAGCTGGTCAACAACAACTTCTACGGCGTCGTCGACGCCTCCGGAGCGGCGTTCGGCTTCGGCGCCGTCTCGTCCCCCGGTCTCGCCCCCGGCACCATCGAGCCCGAGGAGACGGACCGCGCCCTGCGGTTCTACGTCCCGCCGCAGCCCTGCTTCGACGAGGCGCTCGGCAAACTGCGCGAGGACGCCCTCGTAGTGCTGACCGGCCAGGACAACTGCGGCCGGGGCGCAGGCTCCCTCGCCCTGCTCAGGGAGATCCTGGGCGAGGAGGCCAGGCTGCGCAGCCTGTCGCCCGCCAACGCCCTCGCCGAACTGGCCGAGTCGCGGGACCTCAAGCCGGGGCAGGGGTACGTCATCCTCGACTATGTCGGCGAGCTGCGTCCCGAGGCCGTACAGGCGTACGCGATCGGGCGGCTGAGCGAGGAACTGCGCCGCAAGGGGTCGTACCTGGTGATCACGGCGGGCGACACGGCCCGCCGACGGCTGGCGCTGCGCGACCACTGCGTGCCGTGGCGGGCCCCGGACCCCGAGGAACTGTTCGAGCACTGCAGGGGGAAGCTGCCGCACACCGGTCTTGGCCCGGACATCGAGAAGGAGCTGCTGGAGCGGGTCGGCGAACAGCGACGACCGGCGGACGTGGTCGAAGCGGCCGTGGCCCTGTTCCAGAGGGGCGCGGAGGCAGCGCTGGACACCCTGCGGGACCGGCACCGGGAGCGGGTCCAGGAGTGGTTCCGCAAGCGGCCCGCCGCGGACGACCTGCTCCCGCTCGCCGCCCTGGCCTTCCTGGAGGGCATCCCGGAGCGGACGTTCGAGAAGGAGTGCGCCGCTCTCGCCGCTCATGTGCGCAACTGGGAGCAGAGCGGCGAGACGCCGGTCGCGGAGCCGGACGGCTCGACCGGAGCACCGTTGGGCGGCGCGGTGACCGACCAGTCCCGGGCCCGGTGGCGAGAACGGGCGGTGGAGCTCGTGACAACCGAGTTCCGGCTCGGCCCGAGCCGGGACGCCGGGCGCAGCGAGCGGTGCCTGGTCTTCACCTCGCCGCGCATCCGCGAGCTCGTCATCGCGGAGCTGTACGACCTGTACGGCTACGAGCTCTGGTACCCGCTGCGCCAGTGGCTGGGCGAGCTGGCCCTGCTGGGCGACCTGGACACCCGCACGGAGGTGGCCCGGGGCGTCGCGCTCCTGGCACGGCACGCGCTCGTCGAGGTCGACGAGAACATGTTGAAGGTGTGGTCCGGAGGGCTCACCAACCAGCGGGTGACCGCCGCGCTGACGCTGCAGTTCATGTGCGACGTCGAGCATCTCGCGCCACAGGCCCTGAACATCGCCCTGAGCTGGACGGACAACAGCGGGCCCGGCCGTGCCGTGACGGCGGCCATGGCGCTGACGGGCCGCCTGGGCTCCCTCTACCGCCTGGAGGCGCTCAACTGGCTCTGGTTCCTGACGCAGCGCGGGGAGCGGATCGCGTTCTCGGCCCGCCGTTCGCTGGTCCTGCTGCTGCAGACCGCCGAACAGGACCCGGAATGCACGCTGTTCATCCTCCGGTACGTACGGACCGTGATCGCCAAGGCGGCACCGAGGTCCCGGGAGCGGTCGATCGCGCTGCGGACCGCCGCTCAGCTCTTGGAAGCCGCCCGGCTGGAGACCCCCGAACCCGTCACCGCGGCACTCCTGCGCACCGTCCCGGACAGCGCCCGCCACCTCGGCTCCCTGTGGGCGGACGTCCTGCACAGCGGCAACCGGAGCCGGGCGGTCAGCGCACTGTGCCGGACGCTGGTGCAGCTGCGGGACGACCCGTCCGTCACCGACGCCGTACGCGAACTCGGCGAGGCCATGCGGAACGCCATGAGCGGGCGCCAGTGGGCCGCGCTGTGCCACCACCTGTCCATCGCCCTGAACCATCCCGACTACGCGATCCCCGGCGCCCGCCGACTGGCGCAGGTGCTCCTCGGATCACTGCGCGGCCGGCCGCCGGCGGACTCCCGGCGCCCCACCGCGTCCCTCATACCCGCCCCTCCCTTCACTTCCGCCCAAGGAGGCCGAAGCAAGTGAACTACCCGGTCATCGCCGAGCACATCCTGGCCACGGTCCAGGGCGCCTGGTGGTCTCGGCGCCGCCGTCGCGAGGACGTGCCGCCGCTGCCGCCCGGCGCGGTCCACGTCTTCAGGGTCGGCGGGAACTACCGCCCGTTTCCCGAGGGCATGGTGTTCGACCCGTCCCACCCCGACGTGCTCGACGCCTCCTCGGTCAGCCTGGTCGACACCCGGGCGCGCCTGGTCGAGGTGGAGCGCACGCTCCCGTCGTTGAGCGAGGCGGACAACTTCACGGTGCGGGCGTCCTTCACCTGCCAGGTGACCGACCCGGCCGTCATCGCCCGGCAGGGCGTCATCGACGTCACCGTTCCGTTGCGCGCCTACCTGATGGGTGACGGCGACCTGCCGAGGGTGAGCGCCGGGTACCGCGTTGAGGAGGTCAACGCGGTACGGACCGAGGTCGGCCACCGTATGACCGCCTACAGCGCGATCGTGCCGCCGCGGGTCGCGGGCATGAGCGTGGAGTTCGTCAGTGCCGAGGTGCACGCGTCGGACGACCTGCGGGACTGGGAGCAGAAGCTGCGCGACGAGCGGCGCTCCTGGGAACTCCAGCGGGGGCAGCGCGACTTCGAGACCCAGGACGCACGCCAGATCGCGGAACTGCTCTCCCAGGGATCCGACCACGTGGACGCCTTCGGCATCGCCCGGCAGGAGATCGACATCACCGCGGCGGCGGCCCGCATCCACCGGACCACCGAGGAGAAGTCGGCCCGCCGTCATGAGGCAGAGACGGCGGAGCGGGCTCACGCGCAGTCGCTGGAGACGGCGGAGACGCAGATGCGCCGCGAACTGCTGCTGACGCTGCTGCGGCAGATGGGCGGCAGCGAGTACGGCGTCGACTATCACCAGGTCCTGGAACAGGTACTGCGGGAGACGGCCGGCCGGCCGGCACCCGGCGTCGGAACCGCCGCCGGCACCGCCCGCATGGTCGATTCAGGACCGGCGCACCCCGGTCGCACGAGAACGGGCCGGGACGGCTCGCACGACCCGCAGGGTGGTTTCGTCAAGGACGAGGACGATCTCATTGACTGACTTCCTGACGAACCACGTGACGGCCCTCGGCACGGTGGACGGCCGGGGCACGGGCGATGATGCTGCTGCGCGTACTGCAAACGGCCGGGCCACCGCCCGCACCACGGGGGACGGGCCCGCTGCCCGCACCACCGGTGACGGGGCCCTCGCCCGTACCACCCGCCGCCCCTTCGGCTTCGGCGCCGCACGACGGCTGCGTGCCCTGACCGGCGTCGACGAGGAACTGCTGGCCAGGGTCAGGTACGAGCGGAGCAAGTACACGGCCCTCGGCGGAGTGGTGCTCGGCACCTCCGTCATCGCGGCGTTCTCCATGTGGAACTTCGCGACCGAGGCGCTCGGCAGGGTTTCCCTCGTGGCCCTCGTCCCGACGGTCATCTGGATGCTGTTCGTGCTCAACCTCGACCGCTGGCTGGTCACTCCACAGCCGAATGCGCGGCGACGGGTCGGACCCCTCCTCATGCGCCTGCTGATCGCCCTGATGCTCGGCGCGGTGATCGCCGAGCCCCTGGTGCTGCGTATCTTCCAGACGGCCATCGAAGAACACGTTGCCGACGAACGTACGGACGCGATCGACCAGTTGCGTACGAACCTGGTCCGCTGCAACCCCGTACCCTCCACGACGCGGACCGTCACCCCGGAGGGCTGCGACAGGACGTACGTCCTCTCCTTCGACAAGACGCCCGGTGAACGGGCCGAGGAACTGACCGCCTTGCGCTCGGACGCCGCCGCCCTGCAGAAGCGGGTGGACGGGGACACCACCAGGCTGGAGGCCATCGACTCCGAGGTACGGAACGAGTGCCGCCGGCTGATCCGTATCGCCGCCACCGGTTTGTATCAGCGGACGTCCGAGTGCCTGCGCCTGCGCGACAAGGCACAGGACTACCGGACGACCCACCGCACCGATGAGAACGAGGAGCGACTGGCCCGCATGAACAGCCGCATCTCGGAGATCGAGGCCGAGCAGACCGTGTCACGCGGCGCCTTCCTCGAGGCCCGGGCCGACGGCATCGAGCGGCGGCTGGACGAGGAGCGCGCCAAACAGAAGGAGATCGGTGTCCTGGAACGGATGCGGGCGCTCGATCAACTCGCGACCGGGAACCCGGTGCTGTTCGTGGGCATCTGGCTGGTCCGCCTGCTGTTCGTCATCCTCGACGTACTCCCCGTGCTGGTGAAGTACCTGAGCGGCGAGTCCGCGTACGACCGGATGCTCACCAGCGCGAGCAACAGCGCGGTCAAGGTTCACGACGAGGAGGTCCGGCTCGCCGAGCGTCGGGCCCTGGCAGACCTCGAGATCGCCCAGGACGCCATCGAACAGAAGGTCCGGCGTCACCGCGCCGAGTCGGAGGCGACGTTCCGGGAACACACGGCAGCGATGAACATCCGGGTCCGGCAGGCGGTGAACGCGCTGGAGGACAAGATTCGCCGTTCGTCGACGGTCTGACGCACCGGCCTGCACCGGGAACACAGCACCATGGCCGCCGCCCCGCACGCCGGGGCGGCGGCCTGACACCGACGGAACGGAGGGGAAGCATGACCACACCCGGAGGCGACGCCGACATGGACCCGGATGTCGACCCCGCAGCCGACCGCGGCGCGGAACTCGCCAGGGTCCTGCTGTCCGAGGCCCGCGAGGAGCTCATGAAGGCCGACAACAAGGCCGGCCTCATGCTGGCGTCCCTGGGCGCGGCCCTGACCGCCCTGCTCGGCGCGATCGGCGGCGGCGTCATCGCCCCACGACAGTACGCCGTCGTCCCGCAGCTCCTCCTCTGGGTGGGCTGCGCCGCCTGCGTACCGGCACTCGTCCTGCTGAGCCTGGCGGTGACCCCACGGCTCGGAAACCCCCGCTACTCCCGCACCCACTACTTCGGCGACGCGAGGCTCGCGATGTCGGTCGCGCACCTGGAGCGGACGATCCGCCGCACCGACCTCGTGTCCCGGAACCTGAGCCAACTGGCGGTCCTGTCACAGATCGCCTGGACCAAGTACCGCTGCATACGCCACGCCCTGGCCTGGGGCACGGCTTTCTTCGTGCTCACGCTGCTGGGCATAGTGACGGGAGTGTCGACTTAGCGGCACACCGGCTGAGGAACGGCGGGCCGCCCGGTCACAACGCGCTCAGCGAAACCCACCCGCTGACGCCGGCCGAGGTACTGCCCGACCAGATCCGAAACGCCCCCCCACAACCACCCAGGGGCCCGACCCGCACTGCGGATCAGGCCCCTGACCTGGTACTTCACCGTCGGGGTGGCGGGATTTGAACCCACGACCTCTTCGTCCCGAAGCAACTTGAGTACGGGCTGGGTCCGGGCCCGGTGCGCCTCTCACCTTGGCTGATGGTCCGCAGGTGTCCGCGCTTGTTCGCCGTTGTCCGTCGGCGTTGTCACGCAGTTAGACACTCGCTTGAAGCGGCAGGCATGCCGTCGGCTATCGGTTGATCGGGATCTCGTAGACGATCTCGCAGTGAGTAGCGGGCACCACGATGTCCGCCGTCTCCACGGGACGACCGTCGTCGCTGTAGTACGTCCGCCGGATGTGCGTTACGAGAGCACCCTTCTGAACACCCAGGAGCGATGCCTCCTCGGCGGTCGCCTGCCGGGGCTCCGGCTGTTCCGTCGCCCGGCTGACCGTGATGCCGATCTCGGCCATGCGTCGCACCACGCCCATCCCTGCGTACGGTCCGCCCTCTGGCAGGACCGCCAGCGTGCCGGACGTGATGCTGTACGGCTCCCAACTCGTTGACACAAGAACGGGCTTGCCGTCGGCCAAGTACTCGTACTGCGTACGCACGCAGTAGTCCGCCTCGGGGATGTCGAGGCGCGCTGCGATGTCCACCGGAGCCGGCACCATCGCTTCGCTGCGGCTCTCCCAAGTTCCCCTCTTGCCGAGCGCGGCCATCTCCGCACGGAACAGTGCGCCGTCGGTGTGCTCATGCTGCCGCGAGCGGACCATGCGCAGTCGCTCCCGCGGCTCCGCGACGTAGGTTCCCGAGCCTGCACGCCCTTCCAGGACGCCCTGGGCGATGAGTGTCTCTTGGGCGCGACGAATGACGGCTTCGCCCACTTTGCACTCCTGTGCCAGTTGTGCGCGGGACGGCAGGCGGTCTCCCGGCGCCCATTCCTGATCGGCGATGCGCTGTCGTAGCACGTCAACGATGTGGAGGTATGGCGGCTGCTCACGCATATGGAAAATCTAGACCACTACCTCTAATCTAGATAGCTAGCTTGCTCTTGGCTATCTAGCTTGCGAGGGGGGAAGGTGCAGCCGAGGGATCGTCTCGCGTTATCCCCTGATGGTCGTGTCGACCGTATGACCGCACGTCTCGCAGCCCTGGGTATCGCGCCCATCGTGACGCGCGGCAAGGGGTGGGGCCGTGTGGAGGCGCACGTACCTTGCCCCCTCTCTCCCGAGCGATGGCAAGAGCTCCTCGCAGCACTGGCGACGGCCGACTCGTTTGGGCTCGTCGACAGCAGCGCGGACGGCCGCAGCGTCTGGGCCGGAGTCAACGACAAAACCCCCGCGGCGGTACGCGCCGCCCGGGGGCACGGCCGTCAGCCCTGAGGAGCTGATCAGCATGTTCAACCGTATCCGTCGTGCCGTCTCACTCGCCAGAGCAAGGTACTTCCCCAAGGGTAGGCATCGCCGGCCCTTGACGCCGTCCCGGACGGTTGTGGTGACGCCTCCTACGCTTGCGGCAGGACCGCCGGTCGTTGCGGAATGGATGCCGGACACCACTAACCGCCTTCACCTGCTCCTGGGCGAGGAGAATGCGCTCGTCCGCCCGTACGTGCTGGCCTGGGAGCAGCGCGTACGGCAGCGCTCGGTGATCGTGGCTCCTCGTCTGTCGGCTGAGGCCTGGTCGGTACTCGCGGGGGTCCGCTGATGCCTCCTCCTCGCCAGCAGCCACGCATCATGAGCGCTGAGGCCGTCCCCTACCTGTCGACCTCATGCCGGATCGGTACGCACCACGTCTGCGCGGAGTCGTCTCCGGCCGCGGCGCCGATTGACGTCCCGGTGATCTATGAAGTCTGCGACTGCCCGTGCCACTCGGCGTTCAACCGGTCCGCGCCGGCGGGGGTGAAGCGGTGAGGGTACGGGCGGTCGGTGGCGCGCTGGCCTCCACCGTCGAGATCACCTCGACCAGCGTGCAGCGCGGCGACCTCATCCAGGTGGGCGGCCAGCAGTGCCGTGTGGTCGACCTCTTCCAACTGGCGCACGGTGCCAAGCGGCTTGTGTTCGACTCGGGCGAGCTGCTGACCATGCACGCACGGACCCGGTTGATCGCCATGCGAATGCTGAGAAGGTGGTGATTGGGTCCGTGTCTTCCCGCTGTGACGCTATCGCCGGTGACCTCCGGAACCAGATCCTGACCGGTCGGCTCAAGGCCGGCGAACGCCTTCGTTCTGAGCCCGACCTCGCCTCGCACTACGCGGTCAGCAAACCGACGCTGCGGAGCGCCCTCGCAGTCCTCCAAGGGGAAGGGCTGATCGAGAAGATCCACGGCAAGGGCAACTTCGTCCGTCGCCCCCTCCGCAGAATCACGTACCGCGGCGGAGGTGCGATGCCCGACGTGCACACCCCTGCTGACGCAGCTCTGCGCGTCACGATCCGCACCGCCAAGATCCGGGCGCGTGGGCATCTGGCCGCCCTCATGAACGTACCGGCCAGAAGCCCACTGACCGAGTTCGTCTGTCTCAGCCATGACGGGGAGTCGCCGCACAGCCTGGCTCGTATCTACGTGCCCCGGGACCTGGCACCGGCCTCCGTGCCTGAGGAGTCGACCTCGTACGTGGGGGTGGTGGCGAACCTGGCGGAGCTGCACCCGCCACTGGCCAACGTCCGGGAGAAGGTCAGCGTTCGCCTGCCGACACAGGAGGAAGCCTCGGTCCTTCGAATCGGCTCTGCCTGGGCCGTACTTGCGATCACCCGCGTAATGACCGACGCCGCTGGACGCGTGGTCGAGGCCGCGCTCCTGGTGTTCCCAGGTGATCACGCCGACGCGGTCTTCACCACGCATCACCAGATCGACCGGAGGGGGACAGAAGAGTGACAGTGCAAAACGAGTTGCGGCTACTGCCGTGGTCGGGACCCGACGGCAAGCCCTGCTACCTCAGCACCGACGACGGCGACGGCTTCATGTCCCGCCTGGCGGACAACATCGAATCGGTCCAACTCGGCATGGCTGCCGGACTGCTGGAGCAGGCACAAAAGGTACTCGACGACTCGGACGCGGAGCCGGAGGAACTGCGAGTCCTGGCGACCGGGTTGGCTGGAGCCTTGGGGGACGCGCTCCGAGTAGCGACCAGCCGCGGTGGCCGCCTGAGATGACCGCCGCTCCTGTTCGTGCGGCTTGACTTGCCGGTCTACTGATCAACCTTCTGCTGACCAGCGGGCCTGAAGAAGCCCACGGCTCTGACCAGCTCAGATGCCGTGGGCTTCTGGTCTTACCGGTCCCCTACCGGTCGTCCAACGACGGCAGCATGGTGCTTACTGACTTTGGAAGCGTGATGTCGTTGGGGGCTGACGGGGTGTGATCGTCGCGGTATGCCGTTTGTATGAGGTATCCGCAGGGTGGTGGGCTGACGCCTGGACGGCAGGCGTTTCGTGAGCGGATCCGGATGGAGGCCGCCGAACGGTTCGGCGCCGGGGCCTCCAACGCGGAGGTCGCCAAGGACTTACGGGTGAGCGTGCGTTCGGTTCAGCGGTGGCGCCGGGCCTGGCAGAACACCGGCACGGACGGTCTTCGGTCGGTGGGACCAGTGTCGCTGCCCAAGCTGAGCGAGAAGCTGTTCGCGGTACTGGAGCAGGAGTTGGCCAAGGGCCCGGTCGCGCACGGCTGGCCGGACCAGACCTGGACACTGGCCAGGATCAAGACCTTGATCGGGCGGCGGTTCCACAAGTCGTTCACACTCTCGGGCATCTCGCAGATGCTGCGCCGCCGCGGCTGGAGCCACCAGGTCCCGGCCCGGCGAGCGGTCGAGCGGGACGACGTAGCCGTGGCCGGGTGGGTGAAGGAGACCTTCCCGCACGTGGAAGCACCGCGGCGGCGCTCGATGCCTACCTCGTTTTTGAGGACGAGGCCGGCTTCTCGATGACGCCGCCCACCACCCGCACCTGGTCCCGTCGTGGCGTCACCCCGGTCATCACGGTGAGGGGACGCTCCCAGCGCCGGATCTCGATCGCGGCCCTGGCCTGCTACAAACCCGGCGAACGCTCGCGGCTCATCTACCGGCCCATGGTCCACCCGGACCACAAGGCGGGCGGGCGACGCAGCTTTGCGTGGACCGATTACCGCAACCTGCTCATCGCGGCCCACCAGCAACTCGGCAAGCCGATCATCCTGGTCTGGGACAATCTCAACGTCCACCGCGACCGCCGCTTACGCGCGTTCATCGATGCCCAGGACTGGGTCACCGTCCACTACTTGCCGCCGTACGCGCCGCAGCTCAACCCGGTCGAGGGCATCTGGTCCCTGCTCCGCAGGCGCTGCCAGGCCAACACCGCCTTCACCGACCCCGCCCACCTGATGCGCGCCCTCCGGCAAGGACTGCGCCAGGTCCAGTACCAGCCCGACCTCATCGACGGATGCCTTGCCGGCACCGGACTCACCCTGACGAGACCACGCCTACAGTGAGGAGAAGCCCTTACATGACGCCGGACGGGACAACAGCGCCGTCTGCTCGGCGTAGTTCTCCGGCTGCCAGAACAGCATAGGCAGCGCCGAGGAAGAGCACGCCTGGGATGGCGAGCATGGTGCGCTGATCGCTCTCCAGGACATCTTGGTAGCGGCTCTGGGAGATCTCGACCGTGCCGCGCGCATGGGGCGTCGTGTCGAAGGCGACATAACGGCCGTCCCTTACCTCGGCTGACTGAAGGTTCCCCTCTGTTGCCGTACTGAAGACCAACAGCACCACACCCCACAGGGCCAACGCTCCGAGTGCCATCTGCACCTTGCCGGGCAGGCACCGGAAGGCCATCCATATCGCATGCTTGTCCGCGCTCCTCATGATCAGTCGGACCAGAGCAGATGCAAAGGTCAAGAAGAGCGATACGAAAATCGCGGCCGCCAACCATCTCGCGCCTGTGAACGGCAAGGCCCCGGGCAGCCAAGTGAGCGTGGCCAGCAACAAGAGCGTGGCGCCCAGCCCGGCTGCAACACCACCGTGAAGCTTGAAAGTCCACCCCATGCTTCACAGCGTGTCACAGAGTCCGGTCAAGGCCGTTGCCGTGCACCCTGTGCGCACCTCAGCAAACGGCATACCGCAGGGATCACGAATCGTCAGTTTCCCTACGACATCACGCCAACAAGGTCGGTAGAAGCCCTGCGGCACCGTTCGCTTGCTCACCGTCCCCGTGGGCTGCTTCTACCATCGCGATAAGCGCGGCACCCTCGCCAGTCCCGAGGCGGTACAACAGAACCACCCGATCTTGGCGCTTCGGTATCTCGAACGGTACGTGACCGAACCCAGCTGCCCGTAGGCCAGCAGAGATCTCCGCTACCACGTTCTTCTTCGCTCGGGCTGCCCCCACAGCGTTGCGAAGCGTCTTGACGCTGATAGCTGCATAGCCTCTGCCGTCGTCTACGGCCTTCTCAACCTCGCTTAGATCCAACGTTCCCTCCCCCTCTAGCAGGCTGTGACCCTACCCGGCGCATCATGGCCCCATTCACCTGCGGGTGATCGACTGTGGGCCGACGGCGAGCGGTCGGGTAACGGCTCCGGAGGCCCCTTGATGTACACGCATGTGTGCAGCTCACAAGGGTGCGGCACCCAGTCTTCGGGAGGCCAGGCCACACCTAGTCCACGGTTTGGCTGTCGCTGGGACTGAAGATCCTCTAGCGTGCCCGAAGGGCCCAAGCCCCTCCCCCTCAATCGGAGCGACCAAGCGTAGGAATCTGAGTGCCTGAGAAGCTGGACAACATCTTTGACCTAGTACATCCTATTTTGTCGGGAGCGTCTTCGGCGTCCCCATGGCACATCACGGACACGGTGCCGTCCTACAAGGCTGATACTGCGCTTCTTGAAAAGTTGCTTGGCATCCCCGTCGGAGAGGATGCGGATCCTCAAAGTGGCCGCCTCGCGAAGGCGCTCGACGCCTGGGTAGCTCACGAGCTCCGGAGAGCCGGATTCGACGCGGACGAGGTATGGCCACGGCGGGACGTCCCTAGGGTCTTGCCGCGTGAGGTGGGAATCTTTATCAGTAACCTCCCGCAAAAAGTGCGCACGCAGGTGCAGAAATACTTGGTGAAAGACAAAGCCGCGGCGCCTTCGAACGCTAGCGTTTTGGGGAAGGCGTATGTTAAGCAGGTAGATGTTGTGGTTGCTCAATGGGCGCGTGGCCCAGAGATCCTCATCTCGACGAAGACCATGGCATCCTCTTTCGCTAAGAATCTCCCTAATCGCTTTGAGGAAGCTTACGGAGATGCAAAAAATCTTCGGGGGCGACATCCGCTAGCGGCGATAGGATTTGTTTTTCTCCTTCACTCCTCTGTTCATGCCAACGAGCCGGCATCCTATGAGCGTGCGCTAGATATGCTGCGGAAGTTGCGAGCTGAATATGATGTCTATGACTCCACGGCTGTCTTGGTGGCCGATTGGACTCCGGGAGACGGGTCGAGTGTGCATGTTCGTCACGACTTGGTGCCGGAAGACCTGAGCATCAATCAATTCTTTAGGGTGTCCATTGATGCGGTGTTGGCGCGGACGCCGATTGACATGCATGTTGAGGTGAGGGAGCGAAGGGAAGTCCGCGAGTTGCCTATGCAGGACGAGGACGTAGCAGCGCATCATTCGGAGGAAACTAGTTCGGAAGGCTCGTAAAAATACCATAGGCGCGCAGTGCAGCATTTGTTGCCGCGTCAACGTCTCGATTGCGGAAGGCTGCGATCAGGTCCTGTCGATTCCTCGCACTCAGCGACTCTGGCAGTGGCACCCGAATCCTACGCAGGTACTGAGCTTGGAACCTCAGCGTTCCACCTCGCATGCGTACGGCGTAAGATTCCACAAAAAGTTGAGCGACACGGGAAAGCAACAGGCCGCCCAGCACCTCCAAATCCCAACTCTCCGAAGTCACGTAATAGAGATTGTGGTGGGGGTAGTGGCCTCCCTGTTCCAGTGTGGGATGGATCGTGAGTCGCATGTCAGGGAGAAGAAGTTTGGGCCTGCTCACTAGGCTCGCATCAACCTTATCGATCGTGCGATACCACTGATCTGTGCGCTTCTTTGCGACGTGTCGGCGACTCAACGGGCCACGATTCTTCTGTAGATAACTATTGAGTCGAGGGTAGCTATCCAGCGAGACCAAATTGCCATCAGCGGTCCACGGGTTGACGAGGTACGAGCCGGTCCAGTCAAATACGCCAGACCGCGCATCTTTAACCATGGAGAGTGGGAGTAGGCGGTCCGATTCCACGAGATTCGCATCGGTGGTCAAGAACACAGAATCTGCACCGGTTGCGACGCCGATGCCGACTTTGGTATCAGTGTCCTCAAGCACGGGGAATGTGTCGTTGAGGTGTTCCAGGAGCGCCAGTCGGGCAGGGCTTCCTGTCGGCCAGGATTCGTCGCCTGAGAACCAATGGGGAAGGCAGGCAGCTGTAAATCCTACATCGCTCACTTCTGTTGGCTCCCTTTTCTGAAGCCATGAGAGCAGCCTGCCTGCTTGTTTCGGACCGAGGTCTCTTGAGGTGTCTGCCACCATCGTGTCACTTTGAGGGCCGTTGCGAATAACCGTGACTGCAGGATAAGCCGCTACTCGGTCCTCAAAGGCGTCAACGTCATGCATGATGACGACTGAGTCGACGCTGAACCTGCCTGCGATTAGCTTCCTGAGTTCGCGGCCATATTGATTTCTCATCCAGCGGTCGGCGCAGATGAAGCCGAGGACTCCACCTTCGTTGAGGGACTCAAGACCGCGCTCGAAAAATCCGACATAGATATCTGAGCGGCCCGTCATGGTTAGATTTCGAGCGCGATAACTCTGCATTCTGTCTGCGGGTACATCTTCCAGACGGATATACGGTGGATTGCCGACCACAATGTCGGTTGGTGTGGTATCTGAAAGAAGATAATCGCCTTGAGTGACCCACTTTTCTGTCAGGATCTCAACGCTGCCCTGCTCCCAGCCGTCTGCTGTGAGGATGGAGCTGATCTTTTCGCGGCTTGATGACACATTCCGGGCCAGGATGTCGAAGGCTCGGATACCATCGATGGGGAGTTCTTTCCCGAACTTCCTGCATGACTCACTAAGACGCTCAGTGATGCCCACCAGAAAGGCTCCGCTGCCACAGGCCGGGTCCGTGATTACAACCTCGGAAAGGTCTCTGTCTGGTGTGTAGTCGACAAGGTCAAGAATCAAATCAACGACCCATCGCTGGGTGTACACCTCGCCGTGCTTAATCGACCCGGCTGGGATTGCGCTGGGGTTTGGAAGTTGCCTCATCTTGCTCGTCACGTGAGGGAGCCTAGCTTGTAGGGAGTGTTGTGTCGGGTGCGCTGGCTGGCGGCTCGGGTAGCTCTCGGTCCTGTTCGCGGCGAGCAATGGAGGACCCGCCCCAGCGGTCTGGCTCAGTAGGACTCTTGTCGACACTTCCTTCCGGTCTGCGCTGACGGGCTGCAGTGAGACGCAGAGTGTGGTCGGCGGAAGCCGTCGAGCCACTGACACACGGCAGATGACCAGATCGCACGCGTATCACCCCACTGAACGCCGCAACCGCTCTCGCAGAGTTCGCCCAGTGCGTGCGGCTGGGGCTCGTGTCTTGCCTCTGTGGCTGGTCGACGCCGCTGGCCCTCACCGTCCGCTGGACCAGGTTCTGCAGCGTAGTAGCGGCCTGGATCTCAGCGTTACATGCGATGCCGGCGGTCTGACACGGCACGGGCTCCTCCTCTTCCTCGCTTCGGCAGCGCAAGCTAGCACCTAGCACTGACATTCGATCAGTCGGTCAGGTTGTCGTGCCGAAAGCAGGCTTATTGCGCTTCTTGCGCCTGCTAAGTCATGCGCCCCGTGCTTATGTGGTGAGCATCACACGCTCGCGGTCAAGCTCTTGTTCTGTCACGCTCAAGCGTTGTGTGGCCGTCTAAGGGCCGTTCTGGTGCCCGAAGGTCAAAAATGATCCCGGAAGCTCGAGAACTTCCCGAGTGATTCCTCGAGAACGTATAGCCCGTGGTGTGCGATGGGAGTGTGACGGCCAAGACGGCGCGTGAAGTGCCGAGTTGACGCGCTACGCTCTACGCGCTGGTTCCCCTTCCTCATGAACCTCCGGTTGGCGAGAGGCTGACCGGAGCGCCCGCTGAGGGTGCACTGGGAAGAAGGGAAAGAGTGAATGCAAGACCGACGGTATAGAAGGCCAGGAAGGCGCTGGCCTGGGCCGGATCGCTGGCAAATCACATTGTCGGCGCTAAGTCTACTCGTAGCCGTCGTTGCTCTCGTGGAGCAAGTGAGGCGGTGAGCCCGGCCGCCCTATAAACGGCCGGGCTCGCTCGCTGCTCCGCGGGCACCGGTCCGGCTTGGTGGCACCCAGGCCGGACCGTGTCCCGGAGCTGTCCTGGTGGGACCGACGTCGAGCTGCAAGTTGAGCTACAACTTGTGTCACAACCCAAGCTACACGGATCCAGCGCAGCGGCGTCGCTAGGAACCCGTCGATGACTGGACGCTTTTCTACTCAACCAAGGCTCTTGGGTTAGGCAACCCTCGAAGGCCGGTGGAGCGGCTTTGGGCTGGAGTTTCAATGACCGAGTCAAGGCGATGGGCGCCGCCCCACGGTGAAGACGGCGCCCGTAAGAGGTGAAGGCTTTGAGGTCTGGCCTCATCCTTAGCAGGTCGATCACGGGGGTCTGTCAACGTCGACCAACGGCCGCTGCGCCTCGGGCGATCGTCCACTGAGGTCCGGCGCCGACCGCTGCTGTTCGCGCTTGTTGGTGTCAACCGCTTGTGTCAGCCGCCGCACGTGGTCTTGACAAGAATGCCCCGCCTTTGCCGGACCGCTACCAAGCCGGGCTCGCCAGCGTGGTGATGGGCAATGGAGGACACTTCTCCGGCTTCCGGGTGAGGCTGACCAGTTCCTCCGGAGGTTCGTTCCCGTCCCGGACGGCCATCACATAGGCCTTCGCCTGCTGTGGTCCCAACCGGGGGGCCTGCTTCCGTAGGTGGCGTATCGCGGCCATCGTCCCGTCGGAGTGCACGAGTGCCTGGACAGCAGTGATCAGCGGATCGGGCGGTTGGACCCCCCTGACCTGCTGGAGATAGAGCTTCTCCCAGCCCTCGCGCCTGTATGTGGTGACAGGGATGTGGTGGATGCTCCCATCCTGGCGGTCCACCAGGTAGGGCCCGCTGCCCACCAACATCTTTTTGATATCGCGGCTGCGGATGTACTCAACCGACTGCCAGGTGACCAGCCACCCGAGCGCGTGCTCCTTCACGTCGAGAACAGCGAGCTCGGGCAGCCGTGCCATCCATGGCGACTCCTGCCGCTCTCTCGACAGCAGGGCCTCGACCAGTTCCACGGCGCGTTCCTTGGTGACCACGCCCTTCATCTTGTACTACGGCGCAACCGGTTTTCGATCCCCGACCGGACCAGTCGCGGTCGGTGGAGCGGCTTTGGGCTGGAGTTTCAATGACCCAGTCAAGCGCCGCGCTCGGATCCTGGAGCACCAGTTTGGAAGATCGCGTAACCGGATGTGGGCTGATTGGCAAGACGCTGACCTGCGTGTTCCTGAGGCGCTCGCCGACGTTCCCCGTTGTTTCCCGCTGGTCGCTGCCGGATCGGGCACGCAGGGGGCACAGACGGCCTTCTCGGCTGTTGCGGGGGCGTCAGCGCCTCAGCCCAGCCCGGCTAACCTAGTCGGCGCCCACACTGTCCGTGGAGTGACGTGAAGGGCAGAGCCCCACCACCGGGGAGCCGTAGACTCCGGGTCGGCTGATCCTCGGGCAGGGGGAACTATGCGTCAGCGGCTCATTGAGCGCACGTGGAACTGGAGCGTGCGGCAGAAGGCTGCAACCTATCTGGTCTCGCAAGCCCTGTTGCTGTGCGTGCTGCTGGTCGTGGTGGTCGGCGGGGGCATCGGTGTGCCGCTCCCTGTCCTGGTTGTCCTGTGGTGCGGTCCTGCGTTGGGCGGGCTCATAGGAGTTCTGCGGGGCGCGAGGGCTTCATCCTCTGTGCCTTCTACGCCCGGCGACATCGACGCTGGACGTTGACCACGCGGTCGGCGGAATCTCAATGACTGAGTCAACTCGACAGTCGGAGCAAGCGGCAAGCCCCTGAAGTGCAGCTATGTCCAAGTCCCCGCCGAAAGTCGCCATTCAGCGCAAGGATGTGGCCATGCCTACTGAACAGCTTGTCCGCTTCCAAATTTCGGATCTTGTCGCCAACTGCCTTGCAGACCGCCTCCCCCATGCCGATCCCCTGAGGGCCAGGCTTCGGGAAGCACCTCGCCGCCCGCATGGGGCTGGTGGCCAAGCGGCGCTCTTTTCGGAGGTCACGTTCGAGGCAGCGAACCAACTCCGCGCTCACCTCCTCGACATGGCGAACGACATCCGCGCAGGACGTTATCGGTGTAGCGGCGTCACGGCTCAGGGTGCCCTACGCTGCGCCGACCAAATCCGTAATAAAATGTTCGTCAGCAATGCGTTTCGGGGGATATCAGGCAAAGAGGGCATCGAAGACTTCTACAACCTCCGTCACTTGAGTACAGAGGTGAGGGGCAGATCGAAGTCATGACCGGTGCAATAACTCTCGGCGACCGACGTCAGAGATTGAGTATCGCCTCTGCCGACAGGATGCGGGTCTGCACCTAGCTCAACCCACCACCTACCCCAGCTCCCATCCCGTCCGCCGTCGACCCACACACCGTGGAGCGGGCGTGGTTCAGGGCGTCAAGGTGGAGCGCGCCACTGTACGAACGACCTTGACGCCCTGGGCCGCGTCTGCTCGGCTCTGCCTGGGTCGATGGCGGACGGGATGGGAGCTCCCCGCGCACGCCCTCTACGGGCCCGCGGTCGGGAACGGCGCCCCCTCCATCCCGGTGCCGGCCGATCCCCCGCCGGAGGCATCGTCTTGACCGTGGGCCGCTCTATGCGGTGATCGACTCATGGCCTCCGGTCCTATCCACCTGTGGGCGCGCGGAGGCGCAGCCGGGGCGGAGCGGGCCGAAGGCAGGAGCGGCGCCCCGAGCGGAGCCGGGAGCGTGCCCGGCGGAGCGGAGCGCAGCCGGGGCTTGATGAAGTAGGGAAACTCTTACCGCATCCGCCACTTGGCGCTGTGTCTTGTCTCGGTTGATGCTTGACGTTGTGGCTTCACCTGATGCTTGACACCGCTTGCCTCGGCTTGGCTGTGCGCATCTGATCCGCGTGCAGGGAGGGC
>NZ_JBIAXS010000028.1:0-128652 GCF_042896885.1 Streptomyces sp. NPDC001231 | reverse complement strand
GTAAGACCAGGGCGAAAGTCCCGGCACAGCGCGTTGAAGCAGGAAGCCCCCGGAAGGGTCAGACGACCCAGGCCGGAATCCCTGGACTTTAGGCCAGGGAGCACGTCAAAGAACCTCACCCATCGTGTCGTGTTGGGGCACTTCGGACAAGGCCAGGTAGTCGACCTGTCCAGCCGCACGCTCTCGCGCTCCCCGGGGTTCCTGCCGAGCCGGAAGACGTAGCGATGTTCTGTGGACATAAGGGGAAGTTGGAGGCGGTAGGCCGCCGCCGATTCGGTCGTGGCGGGCACCGTCGGCCTCACCCCGGAACGCCGTCGCTGACCTCGTCGCGGGCCACGGGTGCCGCGCCCTTCCGCCGGCCGTCGGCGGGTCTGGCGCCGAGCAGGCCGAAAGCGGAGACCGCTGCCCCAGCAGTCGGCGTGGTCAGCGCCGCGCCGTCCGTTGACTGAGTCGCACATTCGGTACAGCAATGGCTACGGAGGGTTACTGGTAAATGCTGCCGCGTGCCGGTGAGCCGGCGTTTGGCCTTCCCCTGTTTGAAGCTCTGGGCGGATCGAGAATCGGGAAGCGTTGGCACCCAGCACGGAAGGCACCCTTGAGCGGGGGAGGGGACGGCCAAGGTGTCGCCCGCCGCTCGCCTCCGCCGCCCGATCCGGCTCCGCCGGTCAGTGCTGGGGGTGCGGACGGGCGTGGAACAGGGGCCGCCGCTGGGTGGTGGTGCCCGCGGCGAGATGGCCGATCTCGACGCGTGTCCTGATGGCGCGGACCACCTCGGTCAGGCCCAGAATTATGGCCATGACGCCCACGACCAGGGTCAGTGTCGCGATCGAGGCGAACGGCATGACGATCATCACGACACCTGCCAGAGCCCCGATGATGCCGAAGGCCACGTGCCAGCCGCGGGCCGGCATCTCCTGAGCGGAGGCCGCCGCAGCCGTCTCAGTGGTGCCGCGCAGCAGCCAGCTGAAGCCGATCCACAGGGCGAGCAGCAGAATCGACTCCAGGGTGCCCCGGAAGCAGAGCAGCCCCAGCAGGATGGAGGCCGCACCGGTGATGAAATGCAGTACGCGAAGATGCCGGGGCACGTGCGTGCCGAAGGCGCCGGCCAGCCCGAAGACACCGGTGACCAGCAGATAGATGCCGAAGAGCACGCCGATGACCCGCAGGGTCGCGCCCGGCCAGACCAAGGCGATGACGCCCAGGGCGATGCTGGCAAGGCCCATGGTGAGCAGGATCTGCCAGCCCTTGTTCGCCAGGGCTGCCATGCCTTCGGCCAGGGGACTCTCTTGTGGCTCGGTGCCGCGCGGGGGAACGGGGCCCGGGGAATCGGAAGGAGATGTCATGACACCTGCCTCCTCCTGAGAGCAGCGTGGTCACGTCCGTACACGTCCATCGTCACCCGGTCGGCCTCATGCTGCTCGGTGGAGACGGCGGGGGATCATGGCGCGAGAGTGCGCTCGCGCCTCTGCCGCAGCCGTGACCGCTCGAGACCACCTGCGGTTCCAGCGGACTGCGGTGGGCGAGCGCGCGGCGCCGCTGCGGCGAGACCGGGACCGGATTGACCACGGGTCCGTTCCCATGGTGCGCGTGGAACTCGTAGAAGCCGCTGACCACCGACAGGGCGTGATTGATCGTCCTGGGCGCGTACCCGGCGCGCAAATTGGGCTTGCCCGTGCGCAGGTTCACCGACCCGGGGGCCGCCCCCGCCGGCCCGAGAACGGCGGCGCTGTGGGTTGGACGCCGTGCGCAGCCATCCCGCCAGCACCGCGATCTCGCCTCGGTCGCCTTCTCCCGGGGCACCCCGAGCAGTCACAGCAGCCGGAACCACCGCAGCACCCCGGCCCGGTCACACTCGCACCCCATCCGCTCCAGCTCAGCGCGGCCCTCCATACTGCTTGTGCCGCGCGCCCTGCCCTGCGCAGTTGCAGTGCGCACTGCTTGCGCAGGCGGGGCGGGGAGCTGTGCGCCGGAAACGTGCATGGGGCGGTGGCTGTGCACGTTCGGTGTGCAGGTGCGTCTTCGGGCTTGGCCGCCCGAACGGCGCCGCGATGGTGTTCGGGATCGTCCAGGCCGGACGGTGACGGTGCCGACGGCCCTGGCTCGTGCCGCCGCGGCGTGCTGACCTGCGGTGGTCGGGCTCATCGTCGGGCCGCTCAACCCAACCACAGGTTCGAGGAGACCCTCAGCCCCGTCTCTCGAAGCCGTGCTCAGGCTTCCTCCGCATTCACCCGACCGATGCGCCGGGCGGGCGCGGTCGGGTGCCGGCGTCTTAGCGTCGTAATGCCTTGCGCTGTGACAGGACCGCAAGGCTCCGGCGGCCCTTGCACGCAGCGCCCTGGGCAGGGGCCGCCGTCCCACCTGCCGTGTGGTGGTCGGCGGGGAGCAGACTCCCGCCTGGGTGGCCACCACCGGCTCGCGCGATCGGAGGCGCACCTCCGGTACCGACCACGCGGCCGAGTTCTTCACCGTCGTCCCCGCCGGCGGTACCGGCGAGCCGGCCGGGATCACCGGAAGCGGCGGTCTGGCGCTCGACGCCGACGGCACGCACCGGATCTGGTTCGACTACGAACTCGACTGAGCCAGCCCGTAGACGCGCGTGGCCGTCCCCTCGAACACCGCGGTGCGTTCGTGCACGGTGAGCGCGGAGGTCAGGTCCCGGGCCGTGGTCAGGACTTCCTCGTAGGCGGCCGCGAGGGTGCACACCGGCCAGTCCGAGCCGTACATCAGGCGGTCCGGGCCGAAGGCCTCCAGCACCACGTCCGCGTAGGGGCGCAGGTCGGCCGGCTTCCAGGCGGCGAGGTCGGCCTCCGTGACCATGCCCGACAGCTTGCAGACGGTGTTGGGTCGGCCGGCGAGGGCACGTACGGCGCTCGCCCAGGGCTCCAGCTCTCCGGAGAGGATGGGCGGCTTGCCCAGGTGGTCGAGGACGAAGGTGAGTTCCGGGAGGATCGCGGCCGCCTCCGCGCAGGCCGGCAGCTGGTGGGGCAGGACGACCAGGTCATAGGCGAGACCCGCGTCGGCCACGGCGGCCAGGCCCCGCCGTACGTCGGCCCGCAGCAGCCATCCCGGGTCGGGCTCGCCCTGCACCTGGTGGCGGATGCCCTTCAGGAAGCGGCCGCCGGGGAGTGCGTGCAGGCGGGCGAGTTCGTCGGTGACGTCGGGGCGGGTGAGGTCGGTCCAGCCGACGACACCCGCGATCAGATCGTGCCCGGCGGCCAGAGCCAGCAGTTCGGGGGTCTCCTCCGGCACGGTGACCGTCTGGACGAGGACCGTGTGGGCCACTCCGGCCGCCCCGGCACGGGGTTCCAGGTCGTCCACGGTGAAGTTCCTTCTGATCGGCCGGAGTCGGGGGCCTACGAGCCAGTCCTGGTCGCGGATCGACAGGTCCCAGACGTGATGGTGGGCGTCCACGGTCACGGCAGCTCCCACACGACGGGCAGCCCCGCGTCGGCGCCCCCGCGGGAGTAGTCGTGCACGACGTCGAGCAGCTCGGCCATACGGGCCTGCCAGGCGACGTTGACCGGCAGCCGCTCCAGTTGGGCGAGGAGGCGGGGGTAGTCCTCGCACTCCAACAGGTGGAAGAGGTCGCTGCCGTTGCGCCAGATCGTCCAGGAGGTCGTCCCGGCGGCGCGGATGGCGGCGGTCAGCTCGGCCGGGACCTCCCGGTGCGCGGCCTCGTAGTCGGCGATCCGGTCGGGCCGGACCTTGGTGTGCAGGGCCACTCTCATGACGACTCCTCGGTGGGCAGCAGATCCGTCTCGCGCAGTTCCCGCCAGAAGGCGGCGGGAACGTGGATTGCGAACTGCTCTGCGCAGTCGCGGACTTCGGCGGCCGAGCCGACACCCACCAGAACGCCGGCCACGGCCGGGTGAGCAGAGCAGAAGGCGAGGGCGGCGGCGCGCAGGGTGACGTCGTGCCGCCCGGCTGGCGCCTGCTGCCGCAGTGCTCGGTCCGGTGTCTCCAAGGGCGTTCTGGCGTAGTCGTGCGTCGACGTCAGCGTCGGGTTTGCCAGCAGACCGGAGTTGAAGACGCCGCCGCCGATGACCGACGTGCCGCGCTCGATGGCGGCCGGGAACAGGTCGGCGCGGTCGTCGGGATCGTGGAGGTGGACGACGTCGAGGTGGTCCAGGCCGAGGCAGTCCATGCTCACCTCCAGGCCGCGGCGGATGCCGTCGGCGCTGCAGTCCCGGAGGCGGCGGTGCGTGGTGAGTACCGCGAAGCCGTTGGCCAGGTCGTCGCTCGTACTGTCGGCGGGCTCCAGGCGGCGGCCCACCTTGGTGGAGACCGTGCAGTGGGCGCGGTCGTACTCCCGCAGGGCCGCACCCGGGCGGCGCTCGGACAGGCCGAGCCCGTAGTGCCGGGCGGTGTCGAAGCAGCGGATGCCCCGCTCCCCGGCGGCGGCCACCGCCTCGTGCGCCTCCTCGTCACCAACGTGCCGGTGGAGGTTGCCGATCCCGGTGGCGCCGAAGCTCAGCGGGCCGACCTCGACGCCGCCGCGGCCCAGGGCGGTCACTGGCCCGCCGGGCGCAGCCGCAGGCCCTGCATGCCGCCGTCGACGGCGAGTGCGGTACCGGTCGTGGCGCCGGACAGGGGACCGGCCAAATAGGCGATGGCGCCGGCGACTTCGGCGGCGGTGACGAGCCGGCCGGTGGGCTGCCGGGCCTGAAGTGCGGCGCGTTCGGCGGCCGGGTCGGGGGCGGCGTCCAGCAGGCGGCCGACCCACGGTGTGTCCACCGTGCCGGGATTGACGCAGTTGACGCGAATGCCCTCGCGGACGTGGTCGGCGGCCATGGCGAGGGTGAGGGAGTACACGGCGCCCTTGGTGGCGCTGTACAGGGCGCGCTGGGGCAGGCCGGCGGTGGCCGCGATGGAGCAGGTGTTGACGATCGCCGCGTGCGAGGAGGCGCGCAGGTGGGGCAGGGCGGCGCGGGCGGTGCGGACCATGCCGAGGACGTTGACGTCGAAGACGCGGCGCCACTCCTCGTCGTCGTTGTCCTCGACGGTGCCCTGGGCGCCGATGCCGGCGTTGTTCACCAGGACGTCGAGTCCCCCGAGGGCTTCGGCGGCCTGCTCGACGGCCCTGCGCACCGAGGCGTCGTCGGTGACGTCGGCCCGGAAGGCGAGCAGCGGCTTCACCACGGACGACGGGTCCAGGTCCAGGACGGCGACCTGCGCGCCCCGCTCGGCGAGGAGTTCGGCACTCGCCCTGCCGATACCGGAGGCGCCTCCCGTCACCAGCGCCCTGAGTCCCTGGAAGTCGCTCATGCCGCATGTCCCTTCTGCAGGTCGGGGTCGGCGGCCCAGAAGGTGCCGCCGGGGAAGGTGTACCGCGCGATGGACTCCGGCCGCATGGCGGCCGAGAAGCCCGGGTCGGTGGGGGCCGCGTAGTGACCGTCCTTGATCACCACCGGGTTCAGGAAGTGTTCGTGGAGGTGGTCGACGTACTCGATGACCCGGTCCTCGGTGGTGCCGGAGATCGCGACGTAGTCGAACATCGCCAGGTGCTGGACGAGTTCGCACAGGCCGACCCCGCCCGCGTGCGGGCAGACGGGGATTCCGTACTTGGCGGCCAGCAGCAGGATCGCGAGGTTCTCGTTGACGCCGGCGACGCGGGCCGCGTCGATCTGGAGCACGTCGAGGGCGCCTGCCTGGAGCAGCTGCTTGAAGACGATGCGGTTGTGCACGTGCTCGCCGGTGGCGACCTTCACGGGGGCCACGGCCTCGCGGACCGCCGCGTGGGCGAGGATGTCGTCGGGGCTGGTGGGTTCCTCGATCCAGTACGGGTCGAACGCGGCGAGCGCCCGGGTCCAGCGGATCGCCTCGGCCACGCCCCAGCGCTGGTTGGCGTCGATGGCGATGCGGATGTCCGGCCCGACGACCGTGCGGGCCACCCTGCAGCGGCGCACGTCGTCGTCAAGGTCCGCACCGACCTTCAGCTTGATCTGGGTGAATCCGTCGGCAACGGCCTGGGCGGCGAGCCGGCTGAGCTTGTCGTCGTCGTAGCCGAGCCAGCCCGCCGAGGTCGTGTAGGCGGGGTAGCCACGCTGGAGCAGGCGCGTCGTGCGCTCCTTCGCGCCCTCCCGGCCACGGCGAAGGATCTGGAGCGCCTCCTCGGGGGTGAGCGCGTCGGTGATGTAGCGGAAGTCGATCTGGCTCACCAGCCACTCGGGGTCGGCCTCGGCGAGCAGCCGCCACAGTGGCTGCTGCGCGCGCTTGGCGGCGAGGTCCCACACGGCGTTGACGACCGCGCCGATCGCCATGTGCATCACGCCTTTCTCCGGTCCCAGCCAGCGCAGTTGACTGTCGCCGATCAGGTCCCGGAAGAGCGAGCCCGGGTCGCCGCACACGTCGTCGACCAGGCGTCCGACCACGTGGTGGCGCAGCGCGTGGATCGCGGCGACCTGGACGTCGTTGCCCCGTCCGATGGTGAAGGTGAAGCCATGTCCCTCCGCTCCGCCGTCCTCATCCGTGCGCAGCACGACATAGGCCGCCGAGTAGTCGGGGTCCGGGTTCATGGCGTCGGAGCCGTCGAGCTCGCGTGAGGTGGGGAAGCGGATGTCGTGGGTGTCGACCGCGGTGATGCGGGCGGGCGTCGCAGACACGGATGGCCTTTCGGTCGGTGACGGGGGAAACCGGCGCGGTCAGTCCTGGGCACGGCCCGTCGTCACGCGGGCGATCATGAGTGCGACCAGGATGATTCCGCCGTAGATGGCCTGAATCCAGAACGACGGCACCTGGGCGAGGGTGAGCAGGTTCTGCACGACGCCGAGCAGAAGTACCCCGGTCAGGGCGCCGAACATGGTGCCCTTGCCGCCGTCCAGGCTGATGCCCCCGATCACCGCTGCCGCGAACACTGTGAAGATCATGTTCTGGCCCTGGTTGGCGCTGATCGCACCGACGTAGCCGGTCTGCATGATCCCGCCGGCCGAGGCCAGGACGCCCGCGACGACGAACACGCCGAGCATGACCCGCTCGACGCGGATGCCGGCCGCGCGGGCCGCCTCCGCGTTGCCCCCGATGGCGTACAGGGCCCGTCCGATGCGGTGGTACTTCAGCAACAGCCCGGCGACCGCGAAGGCGACGGCGGCCAGCCACACCGACAACGGGATGGCCAGGAAGGTGGTGGTGGCCAGGGAGTAGAAGCTGTCGGGCATGCCGAACAGCGTCTTGCCCTTGGTGGCACCGACCAGCAGACCGCGCAGCACGATCAGCATCGCCAGGGTCACGATGAAGGCGTTGAGCTTGAACCTGACGACGAGGACGCCGTTGAAGAGGCCGACGACCGCGCCCACGACCAGGATCGCGAGCAGGGCGAGCGGCGCGGGGAACTTCACGCCCCATCCGGACTGGTCCGAGGGGAGCACGAGGAGGGCGCCCACGGCCGGCGCGATACCGACGACCGACTCCAGGGACAAGTCGAACTTGCCGGTGATCAGCACCAGGGACTCGGCGAGCACGACCATGGCGAGGGCGGCGGAGGCGCCGAGGATCGAGATCAGGTTGCGCTCGGTGAGGAACGAGTCGTTGACGAACGTGCCGAGCACCATCAGCAGCAACAGTGCGGGCAATAGGGCGAGTTCGCGGGCCCGGCGCAGCAGGACCGTTCTGGCCGATCCTGTCGCGGCGCGTGGCGGCGCGAGCGGCAAGGCCGCCTTGGTGTCAGCCATGGTCCACTCCTTCGATGGAGGCGATCAGCTCGTGGTCGCGCCAGCCCGCCGGGTGCTCGGCGACGACGTGGCCGTGGAAGAGGACGAGGACGCGGTCGCAGCGGCGCAGGTCGTCGAGTTCGTCGGAGACGACGAGGACGGCGGTGCCGTCCTCGCGGGCGTTGTCCATCCGCGCCAGCAATGACTCCTTGGACTTCACGTCGACGCCGGCGGTGGGGTTGATGAGCACGAGCAGGTGCGGGTCGGAGGCGAGGGCGCGGGCCATGACGACCTTCTGCGCGTTGCCGCCGGACAGGTCCGCCACGGCCTGTTCGGGGCCCTCGGTGTGGATGCCGAGGCGCTTGATCAGCTCGCCGGCGACACCGCGTTTGGCGTCGGTGGAGACGAAGCCGAAGCGGCCGAGCCGGTCCAGCACGCTCATGGTGGCGTTGTCGCCGACCGTCATGCCGGCGACCAGACCCTGTTCGTGCCGGTCGCGGGGCACACAGCCGACCCCCGCCCTGAGCGAGGCCCGCACATCGCCGAACGGGAGTTCCCTGCCGTCGAGTTCGGCGGTCCCACCGGTCGGGGTGTGCAGTCCGGCGAAGGTCTCGGCCAGCTCGATCTTGCCGCTGCCGCTGGAACCGGCGAGTCCGACGACCTCGCCACCGCGGACGGTGAGGTCGACGTCCGCGTACGCCTCGGAGGTGAGCCCGCGCGCGTCGAGCACCAGGGGAGTGCCGACGGCGTCCGCCTCGCGTACGTACCCACGCTCGTGCTCCGCGACCGGCTCTCCCGCCATCGCCTCCACCAGGGCCGCGCGCGACAGGTCGGCGACCGGCGCGGTCGTGATCCAGCGGGCGTCGCGCAGCACCGTGACGGTCTGGCAGACCTCGTACACCTCCTGGAGGTGGTGTGAGATGAACAGGAAGGTCACGCCGGAGTCCTGCAGGGCACGCATCCGCGTGAACAGCCGCTCGATCTCGCGGTTGTCGAGTTGGGCGGTTGGCTCGTCGAGGACGATGAACCGCGCGCCGAAGCTCAGCGCCCGCGCGATCTCGACCATCTGCCGGTCTTCGACCCTGAGTTCGCAGGTACGGGCCTCCGGGTCGACGTGTACGTCCCAGGTGTCGAGGAGGTCGGCGGCCTGCTTCCGCAGCCGGCGCCAGCTGATGAGGCGTCCGCGGCCTGTGGGCTGGCGGTTGATGAACAGGTTCTCCGCGACCGTCAGTTCGGGAATGACCGTCGGTTTCTGGTACACACAGGCGACCTTGCGGCGCCAGGCGTCGCGGTCGCTGAGCGCGGGCGCGGGCTCGCCGTCGAAGCGGACCTCGCCCTCGTCGGGCGCCTGGAGACCGGTGAGCACTGCGACGAGGGTGGACTTGCCGGCGCCGTTGCGGCCGACGAGGGCGTGGGATTCGCCGGGCAGGACGGTGAGCCGGCCGTCGGCGAGGGCGACGGTGGGTCCGTAGCGCTTGACGATGCCTCGCGCCTGAACCAGCGGGGTGGTGTCGGGGCTGCTCATCGGACCGTGTTGCCCCAGAGGTTGGGGTCGTCGACGTTGTCCTTGGTGACCAGTGGCGCGGGCAGCTGGTCCTCCAGGATGCCGCTGGGCAGCTTGACGATCGTGGAACCGTGGTCGGTGGGGCCCGGCTCGAACGTCCTGCCCTGCATCGCCGCCTTGATGTAGTACATGCCGTACTTGGCGTAGTCGTCGGCGGGCTGCGAGACGGTGGCGTCGATCTCGCCCTTGCGGATGGCCTCGTACTCCTGCGGAATGCCATCGTTGGAGATGATGACGATGTGCCCGGCCGTGCCCGCTCTCTTCAGCATCTTCTTGGACTTCAGGGTCTGCAGGGTGGGCGCGAGGTAGACACCGCCCGCCTGCATATAGATGCCCTTGATGTCGGGGTTGGCGTTCAGGAGCGTGTCGAGCTTGGAGGCGGCGGTGTCGGACTCCCACTTGGCGGGGATCTCCAGCACCTTCAACTTGGGGAAGTTCTTCCGCACGCAGGAGCGGAACGCCTCCGAGCGTTCGCGGCCGTTGACCGAGGCCAGGTCGCCCATGACCTGCACGACCTTGCCCGAGCTGATGTGCGCGCCCAGGTACTGGCAGGCCTTCTCGCCGTAGGCGACGTTGTCCGCCCGCACGACCATGGCGACCTTGCCCTTGTCGGGTGCCACGTCGACGGCGACCACGGGGACGCCCTTGCGCTCGGCCTGGTCCAGTCCGGCCTGGATGGCGGCGCTGTCCAACGGGGCGACCACGAGGCCCTCTACGCCCTGGTTGAGCTCGTTGTTGATGTCGGTGATCTGCTGCGAGGGGTCACTGTTGGAGTTGACCGTCTTCAGTGCGTCGACGCCCTGGGACGTGGCCATCTTCGGCACGTAGTCGTTGTACGACTGCCAGAAAGGCGAGGTCAGCAAGGGCAGGATCACCCCGACCTTGCCGCTGCCGTCCCCCTTGGCGCCCGCCGCGCCGCTGTCCTTGGTGCTGCCGCATGCCGTGAGCGCCAGGGTGCCGCAGACGGCCGCGGCCGTCGCGCGCACCGTCCACGAGGAGAATCGCCTGCCTTGCCGCCGCCTGCCTTGCCGTCCGTTCCGCGCTGTGCTGCCGGCCATCTGTCGGCTCCTCATCGAGCGAAATCGAGCAGTTGGCGGCATACTTATCAGACCACTTGGCCTCCACAACACCCTTCTGCGGCAAGATTTGCCATGTTCCGGCCGTAGTGGTCGGACCACATCGATGGCTAGACTGCGGTGCACGGTGACAGGAGGAGTGGCGTGGACGAAACCGCTACGGAGGAGACGGAACCGGAGACCGCCGCGGCCGCTCCGCAGAAGGGCACGGTGACGCAGCGCGCCATTGAGCGGATCAAGGCGATGATCGCCGAGGGCCTGCTGGAGCCCGGACAGCGCCTGCCCACCGAGCGGGACCTCGCGGCCCAGCTGGGCATCTCCCGCAGTTCGATGCGTGAGGCGATCCGCGCGCTGACCGTGCTCGGCGCGCTGGAGGCCCGGCACGGCTCGGGCATCTACGTCACCCGACTGGAGGCCGGTGACCTGCTGGAGACGTTCGGCGTGGTCGCCGACCTCTCCCGAGGTCCGCGCCTGGTGGAACTGCTCGAGGTGCGCCGCATCCTGGAGTCGACGGCGACCGCGCTGGCGGCGGCCCGGATCACCCCGGACCAGCTCGCCGAGGTGGAGAAACACCTGACGGCGATGAACACCACGGACGATCCGGAGGAGATCCTCGCCCACGACCTCGCCTTCCACCGGGAGATCGCGGTGGCCGCGGGCAACGAGACGATGGCCGCGATCCTGGACGGCCTTTCCTCGCGCACCTTCCGCGCCCGTGTCTGGCGCGGCTACCAGGAGGAGGGGGCCTTCTCCCGAACCCGCCGCGAACACGCCGCGATCCACCGGGCACTGACCGCCCGGGATCCGGAGGCCGCGCGGGCGGCCGCGGCCGCGCACGTGGGCGAGGTGGAGGAGTGGCTGCGGGCGCAGCTGGAGCGGTAGCGGCTCCGGAATTCACCCCGGGCGCCCGCGCTCAGGGACCGACGGCCGCATGGGCGTCGCGGTCCGGCGCGGGCAGGAGCAGGCACCGGTCCAGGGGCCGGCGCAGCGCCTCACGTCAGGGGTGCAGATCCTCATAGAACGTCGTGGTCGTCCCAGTGCACGCCGAAGCAGGGGGTTCAGGTGGCTGATCCGCCCAGGACGGGGGGCTTGCAGCCTGTCCCTGCCGGGCCTCTCGGGCCCCTGTCAGGCTGCTCACCGACCCTGAGATGATCGAGGCATGCCGCGTCCGCGACTTCTCTCGCGTGTTCCGGCTGGTCAAGGTCCATGTGGGCACCTACCCGTCAATGATCGCCCGCCGTAGTGATCTGACGCCCAGCCCAATCAGCGAAGTCATCGCGGGTCGCTGGCAGTTGACGGACAAGATCGATCCTGTCGCCGACGGATTGCGCATCCCTGGCCACATGGTCGGACTTACCCCGGCAGCCGTGGGAGAGCGACCAGGTCGCCCCGCTCGTTGACCAGGGCGACGTCGTGGTGGTCCTCCGCCCAGTCGATGCCGCTGAAGTTCTTCAAGTCGGCCCTCCTTGAACACAGATGGTGCAGGTGCCAGTGCTGGGAAACGCCGCGCCCTAATGGGAGGAGCTGAAGAAGCTCAAGAAGGGCGAAGTGCTGGCGTACGAGACGAACGTGGCCGTCATCCAAGGCCTTCATCTACGTTGAGTGGAAGTACGGTCGCGACATGTGCATCCTCGCGATCCGCACGTCGTGGGAGACGCTGCAAGGCGAGGGCCGCATCCCCGAGGGCCATGACGCCGCTCATCCAGTCCGTGCTGGCCAAACAGGGCAGACTGTCCGGCCGATCGTGTGACTGATCGCTGAGGCCCCGTGGCGGTCAGGACGCGGTGGGCACGGCGTGGGTCAGAGGCCGAAGCCCTCCGTGGGAGGGGCCCCGATGATCTGGTGGTCAGGACTGGGCGGGCAGATGCGGGCGATGAGCAGGGCGACGTCGTCGTGGTCGCCGGGGTCCCGCAGGGTGTGCAGGAGCAGGTCGCAGGTTTCTCCCACGGGGCGGCCCTCGGAGCCGTCCAGCAGGCCGAGGAGGGTGTCAAGGCGGTCGTCGATGGGATGGTGGCGCGTTTCGACCAGGCCGTCGGTGTAGAGGACGAGATCGTCGCCGGGACCGAGATCGAGCGTGCTGCTGTGGAAGGTGACGCCGCCGACACCCAGCGGCGCGCCGGGGCACAGGTCGAGCAGTTCGGGGGGTCGGCCGGTGTGGACCAGGACGGGGGGCAGGTGTCCGGCGTTGGCGATGTGACACTCGCCGTGGTGGGGATCGTAGACGGCGTAGAGGCAGGTGGCGATGTAGTGCTCCAGGCCGCTGGTGATCCTGTCCAGATGCTGGAGCACCTGGGCGGGGTCGAAGTCGAGCTCGGCCAGGGTGCAGGTGGCGGTGCGCAGGCGGCCCATGGTGGCGGCGGCGTCGATGCCGCTGCCCATCACGTCCCCCACGACCAGGGCGGTCTTGTCGCCGCTCAGGGGGATGATGTCGAACCAGTCTCCGCCGACTTCGCTGGTGGCCTGGGCGGGCTGGTAGCGGGAGGCGATCTCCAGGCCCACCAGGTGCGAGGGGTGCTCCGGCAGCAGGCTGCGCTGGAGAGTCACCGCGGCGTTGCGCACGCTCTGGTACCAGCGGGCGTTGTCGATGCTCACCGCGGCACGGTTGGCCAGCTCGCCTGCCAGTATGGCGTCGTCATGGTTGAAGGGCAGGGGGTTGCGTGCGCGTTTGAGGTCCAGGGCGCCGAGCACTATGCCGCGGGCGCTCAGCGGCACCGCCAGGTAGGAGTGGATGCCGGCGCGGGCCAGGAGCGTGGCGGCCTCGGGATCGCGCGCTATACGGGACAGGTCGCGGTCGTTCACGTGGGGTACCAGGACCGGCTTGCCGGTGCGGACGCACTGGGTGACCAGGCGGTCGGCGGCGTAGGCGGCCAAGTCGCCTACCTGGTCGGCGGCGCGGGTGGCCTCGGTGGGGTAGGCCGCGGCCAGGGCGAGGGCGCGGAAGAGTTCCGGGCCGCTGCCCGGCCTGGCGGTGCGGTGGCAGGCCAAGACGGTGTCGAGGACGTCCACCGCCGCGATGTCGGCGAGTTCAGGCACGGTGACCCCAGCCAGTTCGCGGGCGGTCTGGTCCACGTCCAGCACGGTGCCGATGAGAGCCGAGGCATCAGCGATCAGGGTCAGGCGCCGTCGGGCCCGGGCGGCTTCGGTCGCCAGGCGGTGCCGCTCGGTGACGTCCGCGATCGAGGCGGCCACTCCCCGCGCCCGGCCGACGGGGTCCTGCAACCGATAGAGGGAAACCGACCACGCATGGTCGTGATCCGCATCGGCCCAGGTGCGGCCGACGACGTTCTGGTCCAGCAGCGGGACTCCCGTCTCCAGAACCCGCCACTGCGCGGACTCGATCGCCGCGGTGTCGACACGCGGCAGGATCTCTGAGACATGGCGGCCGACATGCTCCTCGGTCGACAGGCCATTGATGCGCTCCAGCGCTGGATTGACGGCCACGTACCGCAGATCTGTGTCCATGACAGCCAGCCCGACCGGGGACTGCGAGACCAGCGTCCCGGACAGCTCATTCAGCAGCCAGCGGGGATGGGACGTCCTGGGGACATCGCCTTCGGCCCGAAAGGATTCGGATGTGTTCATCCCGGCCATCCCCTCTTGCAACTGTCACCCCAGCTGCCTCCGGGCGCCGTCCTGGGCCCGAGACCCTGGTCCTTCGCAGCTTCCATGATGTCCACGAAGCAGCCCGGCACGCATCCCCCCTCGGCCTCAAAAGATCCTGCCTTCCGCGGCCTTGATCGTGCGCATCTCGGCGGTTTGATCGAGGATGCCGACGCCTTCACCGTCCGACCGCGCGAGCCGTCGAGCAGCAGGAAGAGACGGTGGCCGGGGTCACGGCCGCCGCCCAGCTGCAGCCGTCGAGGACCCCATGCAGGCCTTGGCCGCCATGGCGCAGGAGCTGCAGGCCCAGTCCGAAGTCCAGCAAGGTCGGCAGGAAGGCCAGGAGTGCCACAGCGTCGCGGAGGATCGCCGCCAGGCCGCCGAGGAGCGCGCCGACCGGCGGTACCGCGCAGCTGACATTGAGGGCACCCAAGGGCGACTAGGGGGTGGTACCGGCCGCTCCTGCGGCGGCAGGTCTGTCACGGGCTGTAGTCGTCCGGGCCTGAGGTGCAGGAAAGTCTGTCGCCGCCGTCCAAGGGTTCGTGGCACGCTGACGGGCATCCGGACCCGATAGACCTGGCTCGACGTCTTGTGCAGGGCCGTTTTCCCGAGGCGCTTGCCGTGGTCCTGGCTGGATCCACCGCCGCGGGACGGGCGACCACCAGCAGTGACCTGGATATCGCGGTGCTCGTTGGGGACGGCGGCGAGACCTGCCGGGAGACGCTCCGGTTCGAGGACGCCTTGCGGAGCTCTTCATCCACACCCGTGCCGGTCTCGGGGAACTCTTCGCCGCAGACGTCGCCTCGCGTCGTGGTGTGCTGCAGAGCATGTATGCCACCGGCCTGGTCCTGGTCGACGTCGGTGGAGAGGCCGGGCGTGCCCGGGCCCAGGCCGAGGCCGAGCTTTCCCGACTGACTGGCCGAGTCGGCGGCGGCCGGTACACCACTGCGCCTGGGTGAGCGGATCCGCCGCGAGTTCGCGCCGTTCCTCGAGCTGACCAGCCTGCTTGCGCCCGGCGGCGGTACGCGGTGACCACGCTCACTGCGTGCCGATGTCGTAAGCGGTGCCGTCGGCGACGGCCTGGAGTTTATCCGGGTTGGCCACGTTGTGGATGGCGGCGATGTGGCCGTCGGCGTCGAAGTCGAAGGTGACGGTGGCGATTACGCGCCCCAGCCCGCTGAACACGATGCCCGGCCCGCCATTGATCTCGACGAGTTCGGCTCTCATGTCGGCAGGGTCGACGCCCTGGTAGGTGACGGTGCCGATGGCCGCGAACCAGGCGGCCACCGTGGCCGCGCCCACCACCGGGCGCAGGGCCTGACGGACCTTGCCGCCGCCGTCGGTCCACAGAGTGACGTCCGGGGAGAGCAGCTCCATCAGGGCGTTGACGTCCCCGCCGGTCGCGGCGGAGAAGAACCGCTCGGTTGCCTCGTGCTGCCGCGATCGGTCGGCGGCGAAGCGGGGCCGCCGGGCCCGCACATGCTCGCGGGCCCGGTGCGCGGCCTGACGCACCGCGGCTTCGGAACGTTCCACCGCCTCGGCGATCTCGGCGTGGCTGAAGTCGAAGACCTCCTTCAGTACGAACACCGCGCGCTCCAGCGGGCTGAGCGTCTCCAGCACCACCAGCATGGCCATCGACACCGACTCGGCGTCCGTGACGACCTCGGCAGCGTCCCCGCCGGTAAGGATGGGCTCCGGCAGCCACGGTCCCACATAGGTCTCCCGCTTGTGCCGGGTGGAACGCAGCCGCTCCAGCGCCAGGTTCGACACGATCCGCGCCAGGTACGCCTTGGGATCGGCCACCTGCGAGCGGTCCGCGGCAGACCATTTGATCCAGGTGTCCTGGACCGCGTCCTCGGCGTCGGCCGCGCTGCCGAGGAGGCGGTAGGCCACGGAGAACAGCAGGTTGCGGTGTTCCTGGAAGACCTGCTGGTCGGGGTGGGTGGACGGGATGTTCACCGAGCCTCCCGAACCCGAGTGAAGCGGCCCCCGCGGGGCCAGAACGCGCCCGAGGCGGGCATCTTCTTCATACGGCCGTAGGTCGGCCAGGGCGAGGCGGTCACCGTCTCCTTGTACCGGACCGCCATGCGGCCCGTCAGGCAGATCCGGCGCGGGCTGTCATCGGGGCGGGTGAACTGCACCACTGCGTCACCGCGTCCCAGGCTCACCGGCGTGTGGTAATAGCCGAAGCGGAACGGCGTGGGCTGCTTGCCCCTGAGCGCCCGGTCGATCGACAGCGCGGCGTGCACCCCGGTCGGCATGCCACTCTGGCAGGTGCCGTGCATGACGCCGTAACCCTGGCGGATAGCCGCCGCGTCGCCGATCGCGTACACCTCGGGGTGGGACACCGATCGCAGTGCGGCGTCGGTGACGATGCGTCCGCGCTCGTCGACCGCCAGCCCACCGGCGGCCGCCAGTGGCGACACCCGCGTACCACTCGTCCACAGGACCGCGTCGGCGGCGATGCTCTCCCCGCCCGCCAGCTCGACCGCGTCGGGCAGCACCTTCACCACCTCGACGCCGACGCGCACCCGGACGCCCAGCCGGTCGAGCGCGGCGTGCACGTACGCCTTGGCCTTCGGGTTCATGGCCGCACCAGGCTCGGTCCGGCCCAGCAGCACGACGTTCAACTCCGGGTACCGCTCGGCGATTTCCGCGGCCGACTCGATGCCGGCCAGCCCGCTGCCGACGACCACCACCGTGCCGCTGCCGAGCCGCCCCAGCCGGTCGGCCAGCAACTCGGCATCCTGGGCACTGCTCAGGGTGTACGCGTGGTCCTCGGCCCCCGGTACCGCCGAGGTGTCGGCCACGCTACCCAACCCGTACACCAGCGTGTCGTAGGGCAGCACCCGGTCGTCGTCGATCCGCACGGTCTTCGCGTCCGCGTCCACCGCCGTCACCCAGCCCCGTACGAACCGCGCACCCGTACCGTCCAGCAGCTGAGGGATTCTCAGCTCGGCGAGCCGCTGCCCGGTCGCCGTCATCTGCAGCCGCATGCGCTCGGTGAACCGCTCCTGCGCGTTCACCACCGTCACCTCCACACCCCCGCGCCGCTTCACCCGGGCCGCAAGCTGGACGGCCGCGGCCATGCCCGCATACCCCGCCCCCAGAATCACCACGCGCCACGCGGTCGCCGTGCCGGTCTCCTGCTGTGCACTCATCGTTCCGTCCTCCTCGGCTCGCCTGCTGACGCCCACCAGATGGGTGCAGGCGTCCTGGACGTGACACGGGCCGGATGTGACGCGCGACACAGCTCGGATCGAGGGCTCGCCGGAAGGCGGCCGAAGGGGGCGAAGGAGCCCGCAATGACTCCCGAACTCATCGACATCGATCAAGCAGCGGTACCTCCGCGCGACTCCCGAAGGCACGTACAAACGCTTCCCGTTTCTCAGGGGCGGTTCGTGAGCTCCGCTTCTCGTTGAGGTTGAGGCCGGGTGGGGGTGGTGTTGAATATGGCTCCATGAGCGAGAGCGGGCGTGCGGCGAGCCGGACGGCGGTGCTGGTCTGCCAGGGGCGTGCGGCCGCGAATGGGAGGGCTGCTGCAGGTCAGTTCGCGGATCCGGTGGCGGTAGCGCTGCTGCGCGTCGCGGAACGTACGCCCGTGGACGAGGTACGCGCGAACACTCCGCCGAAGGGCTGGCAGGAGCGCACCGTGTACGAGAGTGTGCGGGCGTGCGCCGAGGTGGTCGTGCCACGGACGGTCGCGATCGACGAGGCACTGCGCGCCCACGTGACCGGCCAACTCGTGATCCTCGGTGCCGGCCTGGACACGCGCGCGTGGCGTCTGCCCGAACTCGCGCGGACAGATGTGTGGGAGGTGGACCATCCGGCCTCCCAGCAAGACAAGCGAGCCCGCCTCGCCGAGGCCGCGCCACTGCTCCGAGGACCGGATGAGGGCGATCTCCTCGCCGCCGGGCTACCGGCCATCGCCCGTTCCGTGCGGTTCACGCCGGTCGATTTCGCCGTCGATGATCTCGGTGCGGCGTTGGACGCCGCCGGGCACGACCCAGCCGCGCCGACGACATGGTTGTGGGAGGGTGTCGTCCCGTACCTCACGCGCGACGAGGTGCGCGCCACAGTGGCCGCACTCGCCGCCCGGACGGTCCCGGGCAGCGCACTCGTCGTCAACTACCAGGCGCCGTCGGCGAGGGCGGCCGCAGGGCGGCTGCTGACCCGCGTGCTCGGCAGTTCCGTCACTTCGGGCGAGCCGTGGCGCTCGCTGTGGAGGCCGCAGCGGATGGCCGCACTGCTCGCGGAGTACGGCCTGCGGGTGGTGTCGGACGACGACCTCCTCACCCTCGCACATACCCTCGGCAGCCCGGCACGCGGGCGGACATCGTTGCAGTCGGGTCGCGTAGCCGTCGCAGAGAGCCATTGACGTGAGGATCGCCCTTCAGCTTTTTCTCCGTAGCCGTTCGCCGAACGGCTGCGCGTCTTTATCGCCCACCCTCAGGCCATCATGAATGTGCGGCGCAACTGCGGGATCGGGGTGGAGCTTGGTGTGGCTCCCTATACCGGGAGTCGGTTCGAGCGTCTGGCCGGTGGGGGAGATCGGCCTGAGACCGTCGACCGGATCATGGCGGAGCTGGGGCAGGGGGGAGTGGCGTAAAGGGGGCCGTTGGGGTTCGCGGCACGCGAGGCGGTCGAGGAGATCATTGGCTTTACGGGCAAACGATGCCTGCCGCGGCACTAGACATCCACCGGCGGCACCGAGGCCAAGCGGCGCTGCGCAGCGGCTTGGATCTCGGAAGGACCGCGTGCCCATTCGATCGTGCGGCCGGCCACCGTCGCCACCGGCCGGTCCCAGCAGGAGCGAACCGCCGCCGGACGGCACATGCCGAGTTCGGCCCGCGCCCAGTCCGGAAGGAGCCCGACCGCGGCATTCATCAACAGACGCACGACCAGCCGCTCACGTCCGGTCCGGCCGAAGCCCCGGAGAAACCGCACGGAGTCCGACGCGGCTCGGGTTGCACGGAGTTGGGGGCGTATTCGGTCCAGGTAGCACCCGACCTCCCGAGCGTTGCATGGCACCTTCTCCGCGCCCAGCAACTCGGCGACCGGGGCGACCTGGCGGTAGTACGCGTCGCACTCGGCAGGCGTCAGCCGCAACCGCTGCGGCGCGTACGTCTGGTAACCCGCCAGGAAACTGCGCACCTCCGCGATGTGCACCCAGGCCAGCAGTTCGGGGTCGTCCGCGCGGTAGGGTCGGCCGTCCGGGGCGGTGCCGCGCACCCGGGTGTGAATCCGGCGCACCAGGGCGATGGCCTCGTGCGCGGCCGGCGCGGAGCCGAAGGTCGTCGTGGTGACGAACCGCGCGGTGCCGATGAGCCGGCCGACCGGGTCGGACCGGAAATCCGAGTGCTGCTCGACCCCGGCCATGGCCAGAGGGTGCAGTGACTGGAGCATCAGCGCCGCGAACCCGCCGATGAGCATGCCGGTCGCATGTCCGTGCACCCGCCAGGCAGGATCGCCCGGGACGATCCCGAGCAGCCCGGGATCACCGGCCGGACCCTCGTACCGTTCCAGTTTGAGGTCCCCACCATGCACGGTCGCCTTGAGCTCCTCGGCGATCCGGGTTCTCAGCCCCACAAACACCTCCGTGATCCGACGCAAACCGCCACTGCACCGCCATTCTCTCCGGTCGACCCGACGACGGGCCGGGGGTGGCCACGACCCCGACCATGCCCCCGCCCGCGCCGCGTGCAGCCCCGACCATGCGTGGTCAGCCTGGGCGGCAGCGTGTCCGAAGTGACAGAAAAATCGAACACACGATCTAATGCTGGTGTGGATGCGACCGACTTCCCCGATGACCTTGTCCAGGTGCAGTACGCCTGGAACGCCACCTACGATGCGCTCGCCGCGCCCCGGCCCCGTGACACCACGGCCCTGCGCCGCCGCCTGCTGCGCCTGTCCGTACGTCTGTGGTGGCACCCCTACTGGAAGACCGTCCCCTCGGTGCCGGCGGCGCGCATCGGGCTGCGGCAGCTGGCCCGCACCCGGGGAGCCGTCCGGACCGCATGACGAACCGGCGGGTGCCCTCGGTCGACCAGGAGCAGTGTCGCGACACGGGTTGCGCCTACGGTTGCGTCACCTGTTGCGGCTAGGGGGTGCGCCCGGCCCCGGACATCCCCGTCGCGGTCGTTTTCGCCCATGCCCTGGCCGGAGCCGAGGGAGAGGGACGGGCGGGATGGGCGGCGCGGACGCAGCCAGGGATCGGCGTGCACTCGCCGTGGCTGCGCGTCGGCCGGGGCCGTGCGGCGTCCGGGCCGGTCTAATGCGGTGCACCCAGGTTGGTGCCCGCGGCGAGCGCGGCTGCTTCTCCGCGTGAGGTCACGTCCAGTTTTCGTAGCAGGCCTGCGACGTGGAACTTGACGGTGCTTTCCGTGATGCCGAGCTCGGCCGCGATCGCCTTGTTGCGTCTGCCCTGGGCGACCAGGTGGAGCACCTCGCGCTCGCGGCGGTTGAGGGCTGCCAGACGTGTCTCATCGCTCCGATTGGCGGGAGGCTCGAGAGGGAGCCCGATTGTCGCGTGGCTGCCCCATCCCGGGACCGCGTCCAGGGTGACCGTGGCACCCAACGTCCGTGCACGGCCCTCAAGTTGCCGCTGCAGGGCCGGCACGTCGAGTTTCCCGGACTCCTGGTCACGTACGTCGACCATCAGCGAGGTGCCCGGGCAGCTCCAGGCGATGCGCAGGCGCGTCAGGTCAGGCTGGGCGATGAAGGCCAGCACGGTGGCGCGCGTCATCGCGCGTGCCGCGTAGGCGATCTCGCCCGGCAGCGGGCGTCCGTCCTTCGGCGGGGCCACGAACTCGATGTGCGCCTCGTGATGGCGCAGCGTCTGCCGGAGGTCCTTGCGCAGCGTCGCGAAGGCCGCATGGGCAGTCTCCTGCGACAACTCCTGATCGGACTTCTGCAGGGAACGCAACGCGATCAACGCGGCGGACGCCGTATCGGTGGCAGCCAGCCGTGCCCTGGCGTCATCGAGCTCGGACGAGCGCAGCGTGGACAGGATGGCCACGAGCGAGGTTTCGTGTGCGGCCACCATCTCCGTGATGGTGCGTGCCCGTTCGCTGGACGCGGCACGGGACTCCGCCAGGTAGTCGGGACTGGCCTGGGCGACCTGCTGCCGGATCGATATTGCCACGATGCCGAAGACTGCCGACAACTCGGTGGGGTACGGGACCGGCCTCTGAGAACTCTGCGGAACGAGCAGGAGCAGCGTGTCCCCCCGGTCCCGCACCGTCCACACCGGGCGCTGGGCACCACCGATCCTGGCAGTGGTGCTCAGCGCCCGGCCGGGCTCGACGACCCGCTTGAGGTCTTCGAGCTCATCGATGGTGACCTTGTGGATCAGATCGGCGGCTCCGGCGACCTTGCGTGGACGTCCCGTGCACTCGCGAGTGAAGATCACGAGCACTGCGTGCGGCCACCGGTGGGACAGGAGCCGTGAGAAACGGGGAGCGATGTCGTGCAACGGGCCGTCGATGACTTCCCGCAGCATGAGAAGACCATCGGTCGAGGCCTGCGGATCTGGCATTCCGCCGACCCTACACTCTCCACCCCACTGTTCGAAGGTCGAGGATTTCCTCTCCACAAGACCAGGCTCCCGGTGATCTCCACGGGGTTAGGTTCGCTGAGGCATGCACCGGATTGCATGCGCCTTTATCCACGAACGACGAAGGAACAGATCCGATGCCTCAGCAGGTCCGCGGCGTGATCGCCCGTTCGAAGGGAGCTCCGGCCGAGCTCACCGACATCGTCATCCCGGACCCGGGTCCCGGAGAGGTCGTCGTTGCCGTGGCGGCGTGCGGGGTCTGCCACACCGACCTCACCTACCGGGACGGGGGGATCAGCGACGACTATCCCTTCCTGCTCGGCCACGAGGCGGCCGGCACCGTCGAGAGCGTCGGAGCGGGCGTCGACTCCATCAAACCCGGCGACTTCGTCGTCCTGAACTGGCGGGCGGTGTGCGGGCAGTGCCGCGCCTGCAAGCGCGGCCGCCCGCAGTACTGCTTCGACACGTTCAACGCCGCCCAGAAGATGACGCTGCTCGACGGCACAGAACTCAACCCCGCCCTGGGCATCGGCGCGTTCGCCGACAAGACCCTCGTCCACGCAGGGCAGTGCACCAAGGTGGACCCCTCCGCGGACCCCGCGGTCGTCGGCCTCCTGGGGTGCGGTGTCATGGCCGGACTCGGGGCGGCGGTCAACACCGGAGCCGTGAGCCGGGGCGACTCGGTGGCGGTGATCGGCTGCGGCGGCGTGGGCGACGCCGCGATCGTCGGGGCCCGCCTGGCCGGCGCCTCGAAGATCATCGCTGTCGATCGGGACGACCAGAAGCTCACATGGGCCCGAGAGCTCGGCGCCACCCACACGGTCAACGCCACCGACCAGAACATCGTCACCGCGGTCACGGAACTGACCGGCGGCTTCGGCGCCGATGTCGTCATCGACGCCGTGGGCCGTCCCGAAACGTGGAAGCAGGCGTTCTACGCCCGCGACCTCGCCGGGACCGTCGTCCTCGTCGGCGTCCCAACCCCGGACATGCGCCTGGACATGCCGCTTCTCGACTTCTTCTCCCGCGGCGGCAGCCTCAAGTCGTCCTGGTACGGCGACTGCCTGCCCGAACGGGACTTCCCCATGCTCGTCGACCTGTACCAGCAAGGCCGGCTGCCGCTGGACAAATTCGTCACCGAACGCATCAGCCTCGACGCGGTCGAGGAAGCCTTCCACACCATGCACACCGGCAACGTGCTGCGTTCGGTGGTGGTCTGGTGAGCGGCGCCCTGCGTATTGAACGCGTTGTCACCAGCGGGGTCTTCGAACTCGACGGGGGCACGTGGAACGTCGACAACAACATCTGGCTCGTCGGCGACGACCACGACGTCGTCGTCGTGGACGCGGCCCACGACGACGCCCCGATCGTGGAAGCGGTGGGCAACCGCCGCGTAGCAGCGATCGTGTGTACCCACGGGCACAACGACCACATCTCGGTCGCGCCCCAACTTGGTGACCGCCTCGACGCGCCGGTCCTGCTGCACCCGGCAGACCGACAACTGTGGGAGATGACCCACCCGAGCCGAACGTTCCAGGAGACGGTCGACGGCGAACGAATCGCCGTGGCGGGGACGACCCTCGAAGTGATCCACACCCCCGGACACTCGCCCGGCTCGGTCTGCCTCCACCTGTCCGAGGCCCACGCTCTGTTCTCCGGCGACACTCTGTTCGCCGGTGGACCAGGTGCAACAGGCCGATCGTTCTCGGACTTCCCGACGATCATCACGTCCATCCGCGACCTGCTGTTCCCCCTGGCCGAGAACACCCACGTCCACACCGGACACGGAGACACCACGACCATCCAGAACGAAGCACCCCACCTGGATGAATGGATCCGCCGCGGCCACTGAGCCCTCGGCCCAGGCGGCAATCACTTTCCGGTGCGGGACGCCCTATGGCTGGAGCGGGTAGAGCCGCCCGGCTGGTGGGGTGCCGGTGCACAACTTCGGCCACGGCGGCGCCGGGGCGCCGTGGCGTGGGGTTGCGCCCGGGAGGCGGCCCGGCTGGTGCCCGGGTGCCGGGCCGCCTCGGTCTGGTCGAGCAGGCCCCTGTCCGCGTCGTGCGCCCGAAGGGCAGGCACGACGCGGACCCAGCTGCGGTCGGACGTCAGCACTTGTCCACGGGCGTGCCCGCCACGAGCTCGTACTGCGCACGCGCGTCGAGCAGCAGCGGCACCAGCGCGCGCATCGACTGCCGCAGTGGCACGAACGCGCCGTCGCCCTCGGGCCGCACCGTCACGCCGTGCAGGGCGAGTTCGTCCTTGACGTCGGTGTACTGGGCTGCGGTGAGTCGGTAGCCGCAGGGTGCGTTGTTCAGTACCTCGGACGGCTGTGCGGGTTCGTTGTCCGCGCCGCCGAGGTAGACCGGGCCGCGGTCGCTGTAGCCCGCCGCCCTGGCGGAGTGGGTGGCCGACACGATCTGGCCGTGCCGCTCCCTGGTGAAGTCGAACAGGCCGCCGAGAGGGGCGAGTTGGGATTGCACGCGACGACGGTGGTTCAGTGCCGGGTCGGCCTTCTCGGCGTCACTGAGCGCGTCGACGCGGCTCTCGATGAGAAGGCCGACGGAGTGTTTGACCCCCGCCATATTGCGCAGGATGCGTTCCTGCCCGTCGCCGGCGGTCTGCTTGAGGGGCTCATCGGTGACCGGGTCGGTCCAGATGCCGTACGTGCCGGTCGAGTACCCGGCACCGTTCGCGGCCGGCCGTACATACGAACCCGACAGGGCTTCGCCCGCCTCGTGCACCTTGGGGTCGGTGTTGAGATTGCGCGGCCACAGGTCGAAGAGGTCCTTGTCGTAGTACTGGGGTGTGGCGCCGTACTCGTGCAGGTCGTAGATGACGTCGGGCTTCTGGTCGCGGATCACGGCGGCCATGGCCCGCCCTTCGGCGGTCTGCAGGGCAAGGTGGTCGCGGTTGATGTCGACGCCGTCGGAGTTGCCCCGGGTGTTGGCGGCGCGGCCGTCCGGGTTGGCGGTGGGCACGACGAGGAGGGTGCTGTGGGCGAGCCAGTTACGGGTCCGCGCGTCCTGCGCGAAGGAGAGGTCGCGGATGGTGGTCAGACAGGCCTCGCGTCCTGAGGGCTCGTTGCCGTGCTGGGAACAGATCAGCAACACCGTTTCGGCGGTGCGGTGTTCGCCGATTCGTACGAGCTGGAGCGGGCGCCCCTGCCTGGTGGTGCCGATCCGGGACACGGACATTCGGGCGCTGGCCTTGTCGACGGCGGCGAGGAAGTCCTGCTCCTCGGGCTGGCTCGTCCAGCGCGCACCGCCGGAGGTCTCGAATCCGGTACGGGGCGCCGAGTCGACGGCCTGCGCGGGCGTCGTCACCAGGGGTGCGGCAAGCGCGGCCGTCGCGATGGCCAGGGCGAGGGTGCGGGTACGGGGTGTCATCTGAGGCTACCTCCCGGGATGCGGTGGGCCGGGCGCGGCGGGGCCAGGCCCTCGGAACGGGACGCGTGGGGGGTGACGGACGCGGACGAGCCAGAGGTGCCCCCTGCTCGAGCGGAGCCGAGAGCTTGGGGGACCTCGGTGGCGCGTACGAAGGCCTCGCCGCCGCCGGTGAACGGCACCCGGGCCGAGGTACGGGCCAGGTCGAGGGTGAGGGTCGGGGTGCTGGGCGGCGGGTCGATGAGGTCCTGGTCGGTGCCGGCGACGATCAGGGCGAGGCGGTGTCCGGCCGGGACGACGTGGTCGCTCGCCGCGAGGGACAGGGTGATCGTGCAGGGCTTGCCGGGGGTGAGGGGCCGGCCCTTCCCGGGGTCGGCGTAGGTGCCGAGGTCGGCCCAGCCGCGGCTGAAGACGACGTGGTTGACGTCGGTGGTCTTCGCCTTGGTCTCCTTGAAGCAGGAGCTGTCGTCGCTGGTGCTCGCGCCCCAGCAGGTCCGGTCGGTGAGGGTCGTGATGCCCTCGCCGGTGCCCGCGTAGTCGCGGATGGTGGCGGGTCCGAGGTCGACGAGGACGGCCGACAGGTGAGCGGTCGTGGTCGTGGGGGTCGCGGTCACGGTCACCGTGGACGAGCCGGACAGGCGCAGGTCGTGGGCGAGCGGCGGCGTCACGAATCCGGCCTTGGCGGTGGTCTGTTGGTCGATCCCGGCGGCCCAGTCGTCCTCGCTCAGCTTCGGGTCGTCGGTGAAGGTCTCGGTGGCGCCTGCGGGGGCGCGGTGCAGGCCGAGGGTGCCGACGCCCGGTGTGCTGCCGTTGCTGGGACGCAGGGTGGCCGCGGTGGTGGAGCGGGGCGGCCAGACACGGTCGGTGGACCAGTGGTCCGGGGTGCGCTCGATGTCGGCCATGGGTTCGCGGTCGACGCCGTTGTCGTAGCCGAGGAGTTCATGGTCGAACCAGCGGTGCAGGGTGCGGACCCACTCCGCGCGCCGGAAGTCGAAGGGGTCGACATGGCCGGTCTGCGACAGCCAGATCTTGCGCTCGACGCCTGCCTTCGCGAGGGCGTCCCACCACTGTCCGAAGTGCTTGGTGCGCACGTTCAGGTCCTGCATGCCGTGGATGACGAAGACGCTGGCCTTCACCTTGTGTGCGTCCTTGACGTAGTCGCGCTCGTTCCACAGCCGGGTCCAGTCGCCGGTGCGCGGTGCCTCGTCGACCAGGCGCTTCTGCACGGCGGCGCAGCGGGCGCGGGCGGCCGGGCTCTCCACGTAGTCGGACAGCCAGTCGGGTCCTGAGTCGTAGAGCGGGGCGCCCTGCGCGAAGTAGTAGTCGTACCAGGAGGAGATGCCGCCGATCGGGACGATCGTCCTGAGGCCCTTGACGCCGGTCGCGGCGACGCCGTTGGCGATGGTGCCGTCGTAGCTCTTGCCGATCATTCCGGTGGCGCCGTTGGTCCAGGAGGCGCGGACGCGGTCGCCGCCGGTGCGGGTGGCGTAGCCGCGGGCGCGGCCGCCGAGCCAGTCGACGACGGCCTTCGCGGACTGGATGTCGGAGCGGCCGCCGACGTCGACGCAGCCGTCGGAACGGTTCGTGCCGGCCAGGTCCACGGCGACGAAGGCGTAGCCGCGGGGCACGAAGTAGTTGTCGTAGAAGAGCGGGAACTGGACCGGGTCGCCGTGCGCGTCGTAGGTCTTCTTCTGGCTTTCGTTGCCGCGCCCGCAGCAGGAGTAGTAGGGGCTCGCATCCATGATCACGGGTATCTTGCGGCCCTGGGCGGCGGGTTCGCGGGGCCGGACGATGTCGACGGCGACGCGGTCGGTGCGGCCGTCGCCGTCACCGTCGAGCCCGGTGTCGACCCAGACGGTTTCGCGGATCGCGTCGGCGTACGAGTGGACAGGCCGGCTCTCGCGCGGAGTCGGGGCAGCGGCTGCTGCGACTCGCTCGGTACCGGGGGCGCCGTGTGCGGCACCCGGAGACAGGAACACGGTCATTAAGGCGGCGGTGGCCGCGGACGCGGACGCCAGTGAGCTGCGTCTGAGGCGCGTGCGGCGGGCGGATACCGGCATGCGTGGAAGGTACATCGGTCAACTGCTGTGCAAAAGAGGGCAGTATGCGATTGAGAAGTGTCCGGCCGCGGGGAGCCGGCTCGCGCGGTTCTCTCGCATGCTCTCGGTGGAGCGGCACCCAACTGGCCTCGCAGCCTGTGGCACTTGCCATGGCAACGGCTGGCTGACGGCACTGAACCCCGGGTACGAGGAGTACCTCCCGGCCTGTTCACCACCGCCCCCGGGACCACCGACGACGGCCGTGGAGCTACCTGTCGAGGTGTTCGACTGGCTGACGCAGGATGGTCTTCAGCTTCTTGGGGGCGGTCTTGCGGGGGTCGCTGAGGTAGATCTCATGGTGCAAGCCCGATGGCCTCAGGCCGTTGGCGTCGAGGTAACTGTGGTGGAGTTCGTGCAGCACTGGTGCCTCGTCGTCGTAAGAGCCGATGTGCAGCATCTGGGCGCTGGGGCCTTCGTGGAGGGTGAAGTGCCGGAGTTGGGAGATCGTGGGGAGCTTCTTCTTGGCCAGCGCGGTCTGCTTGGCTTCGTTGATCATCTCCTTGGCGATCCAGGAGGGCATGTTGATGAGCATGGTCCAGTTCCAGCTGTCCTTGGCGCCACTGGTGAAGGCTTCGGGCCGGTCCGCCCACCACAGCCCTTCCAGTGGAGCGACGACGAAGTCGCCGCCCGCCCTGCGCTTGCTGGCGAACTTGAGGGTGTAGGCGACCGCGTAGAGGGCCTCGACCGCGCTGGCGTAGGCGGGCGCCGTGTTGGGGTTACCCGCACCGTCGATGGCGATGAACTGCTGTTCCGGAACGTCCACAATGGCCCACGCCGTGTTCTTGGGCGCGTAGAACTCTTTCTGCTCTCGCTTGACGTCGTACGGCGCCATGGGTGCCTCACTTCCTGGAAGGTGCGTATCGCCCAGCGATGCCCGGTGACGGGCCCCGATATGGCCCTGCAAACGCCATTCTCCGCCTCATCTTCACCACTCGCGGCCACTCCGCTGACAGGCTGTCAGAGGTGAGCGACGTGATCGAGAACTGCAGTCCACCGCGGGCGATCGCGTCCAGCAGGGTGGCCGCGTTGCCGCCGGTGAAGGCGGCGTTGCGGAACAGCCGCAGCGAGAACATCGGTTCGGCGACTTTCGTCCCCATGATGCAGAAGACGGCCAGGGTGAGCGTGCCGCCAATGAGGTCGGCGAGCACCCAGGGGTTGGTCCAGCCCATGGTGTGTCCGCCGTACCGCTGGATGTCGTAGGTCATGGCGGCCAGCAGTGCAGCAGGTTGCCCGTCAGCATTCACGGCAGGTAGCTGACGTTGCCCGGTCGCAGGGGGCAACGCGGCTGCCGGTGAAGATTCCCGGCAGTGAGATCAGCGCGATCGAGCCGTTGATGGTCGCGATCAGCACGCCGAGCGTGATGTTGGTCGGCGCCACCCATTTGTAGCGGGGGTGGTCGGCGCCGATCCAGGCACGACTGCCACGGGGCCGAATGCCGGGGGCGCTGCCTGCCGGGAGGGGTTTGGTCGGTGGTCACCGGCAGTCCTCCCTCCTTGCTTCCTGTGTGGGACGAGCGGGTCAGTTCACGGTTGCCGGGCTGAGTGCTCGTGTGGCCGCGAAAGCCGTCCAGGGAGCGCGGTCGACGACCAGGTGGCGCAGCTTGCCCGCCTGGCGCGGTGCGGTCCAGCCGAGTACGCCGACCACCCTCCCGCGGTGCCCGTAGGCGGCGGCGAAGTGGCCGTCCGACCTGTCGCCGTGGACGATCCGCAACTGCGTGTCCGGCGGGAAGATCCCGTACGCCTGGATCCTGGTCTTGTACTGATCGGTCCAGAAGTAGGGCACGGGAGCGAACGGAGTCGCGTCGCCGAGCAGGTTGCCTGCCGCGGCCATGGCCTGTTCGGTGGCGTTCATCCGATGCTCCAGCCGCATGCGGGTGCCGAAGTGCGCATCGGGCCAGGAGGCGGCGTCGCCGGCTGCGTAGATCCCGACGCATCGCACCCCACTCCGTCTCCCAGCCGCAGGCCCGAACCTTCCAGCCAGCCGGTCGCGGGTGCGGCGCCGAGGGCCAGGACGACGACGTCGGCCGGCAGCGTGGTGCCACCGCCGAGGTCCACTCCGGTCACCCGGCCGCCGGCGCCGCGCAGCCGGTGTACCGGCACTCCGCAGCGCAGGCGTGTTCCGTGGTCCCTGTGCAACTCGGCGACGAGCGCACCGATCCGGTCCCCGAACGGGCGCCGCACCGGGACCGGCTCCGGCTCGATCACGGTCACCTCCAGGCCCATGGGCCGGGCGGCGGCGGCCAGCTCGGTGCCGAGGAATCCGGCACCGACCACGAGCACCCGGGGCCCGGCTCGCGGTGCGCAGGGCGATCGCGTCGTCGAGCGTGCGCAGGACGTGGACTCCGGCCAGATCGCTGTCGGGCAGGCGCCGGGGGGCCACGCCGGTGGCGATGACCAGAGCGTCGAAGCCGATGCTCTCGCCGTTGTCCAGGCCTACCCGGCGGCCCGGGACGTCGAGGGCTACGGCGCGTTGTCCGAGCCGCAGGTCGGCCCGCAGCCGCGCGAGATCCTCGGGGAGCGCAGGGTGGCGCGTTCGGGCCCCAGGCGCCGGTCAGGGTCTTGGCGCAGGAGTTCCCCGACCGCCGAGGCGACCGTCTTCGGGTCGTCGCTCTCGCGTAGCCGGGCCAGCTGGTCCGGGTTCTGCAGCAGGGCCAGGGTGCCCAGTGCGATCATGTTCGCGGTGGTCTCATGCCCGGCGGTCAGCAGCAGCATCCCCATGCCGGCCGCTTCATGCCGGGAGAGCTCACCGGACCTCACCCGCTCGGCCGGCGCGGAGAGCACGTCGTCGGCCGGGTGGGCGAGTTTCACGCCGATCTGCCGGTCCAGGTGATCGAGCAGCTGCTGTGTGGCCACCCGCGCCTGCTCCACGGTGCTGGTGCGCTTGATCAGGATCATGCTGTTGGCCTGGAAGAAGTCGTGGCCGGCGTACGCGACGCCGGGCAGCTCGCAGATCACCAGTGACGGCACCGGCAACGCGAACGCCTGGACCAGGTCCACCGGCTCGGACCCGGAGAGCGTGGTGTCGATCAGGCTGTCGACGATCTTCTGAATGGCAGGCCGCAGCGCCTCCACCTGCCTGATGGAGAAGGTCGCGGTCACCATTCGGCGAAGCCGGGCGTGCTCCGGATCGTCCATGTTGATGAAGGTCCGCGACTGCCTCCGGTGCTCCTTTTGGGCCGGGCTGAGATGGAGGTAGTGCGGGAGGGCGCTGTCCGAGCTGATCCGCGGATCGGTGAGCAGAGCCCGTACGTCCTCGTAGCGCGTGACCAGCCACGGGCTGCTGCCGTCCCACAGTCGCACCCGGCTGATCGGGACCTGGTCCTGCAGGTCGCGCAGGGTCGGCGGGGGGTCGAACGGGCAGCCGGCCGCCCGGGGCATGGGGAAGTCCGGTACCTCTGCCGATCTGAACTTCGCACTGAGCCGCGACCCGGGCACCCGGAGAGTGCACATCGAGGTGTCCGACGGAGGCACTGCCGCCATGGACGGCGACTGGGCAGCCAGCTGCACCCCTGACGCGCGCCGCGGACCGGAGATTGTCGATCAGCTCACCGCCGCGCACGGCGACCGTGAGGAACCGGGACGCGCTGTCCACTGGGCCGACGTCACCAGCGTGCCCTGACTCGACCGCGCGGCAGCAGGCTGCGCCGGATGGCGGCACCAGCTGTCGCATGGAGCAGACTGCTTCCGAGGGCGGCGATTCTCATGATGACCCGTTGCGAGAGTTCTGCGAGAGGGGTGGCCCGTTGACCCACGCCGGCCGTCGAGACGGCCAGGCGATCCGGATCGGGCACGCCCGTTGCTCGACCGCGCAGCAGAAGTTGCAGAGCCGGCTCGATCCGCTCGAACCGGTCTGCAAGCTGATCTTCTCCGAGAAGATCAGCACGCGCATGAGGACCCGGCCGGAGCTGGAGAAGGCGCTGAAGCCGGCGTATGACATCAAGGAGGCGGCCCTCGACCAGGAGGTCATCCTCACCGTCCACAAGCTCAAGCGCCTGGCCCGCAACGCCGCCGGGCTGGTCCCCGTGCGAGCCTCCGATTCTCGGCTCATGCTGGAAGGGACGGGGTGAGGCGACTGAGGGAGTGGTGGGGATGCGCACCGTTGTGGACCTCACGCGCTGCCAGGGCTATGCGCAGTGTGTGTTCCTCGCACCCGAGGTGTTCGAGCTGCACGGGGAGGAGGGATTGCTGTACGCCACGGCCGTGCCCGACGACCAGGTGGAGCGCGTGCGGCAGGCCGCGGCGGCGTGCCCGGTCCAGGCCATCCTCGTCGGCGAGGAGGTGGGCGGCGGTGCCCGATGATCTCATGGACGGCCGTATCGTCATCGTGGGCGCGTCGCTGGCCGGGCTGCGGGCCGCGGAGGCGCTGCGTGAGGAGGGCTTCACCGGCTCACTGACCGTGGTCGGGGACGAGCCCCACGCTCCGTACGACCGACCGCCGCTGTCCAAGCAGGTGCTGCTCGGCCAGGCGACGGCGGACACCACCGAGCTGCCCATGCGCCGGGACCCGGATGCCGACTGGCGGCTGGGAGTACGCGCCACCGGCCTGGACCCTCTCGCGAAACGAGTGGTGCTCGAAGACGGCGAGTCGCTGCCGTACGACCGGCTCCTGATCGCCACCGGGACACGCGCGCGGCCCTGGCCCAACCCGAAGGAGGCCGCCCTGGACGGGGTGTTCACCCTCCGCACGCGTGAGGACGCCGCGGGGCTGGCCGAGCGGCTGGCCGCCGGGCCGCGGCGGGTGCTGGTGATCGGCGGCGGCTTCACCGGCTCGGAGATCGCCTCGGCCTGCCGGGAATTGGGGCTGGACGTCACGGTCACCGAACGCGGCCCCGCACCTCTGGTGGGCGCCCTCGGCGGCACCCTGTCGAAGCTCGCGGCCGTCATGCAGCGCAACCATGGCGTGGACCTGCGCACCGGGGTGACGGTCACCGCCCTGCGCGGGAACGGCAGTTTCACCGGCGCGGAGCTGTCCGACGGCAGTCGCGTCGACGCGGACGTGTGCGTCGCGGCATTGGGGGCACTCCGCAATGTCGAATGGCTTGCGGACTCCGGACTGGCAGCGGGTCCGCGCGGAATCGCCTGCGACGCCGGATGCCGCGCGTTCAACATGTACGGAATCGTCACCGACGACATCTTCGTGGCCGGCGACGTCTCCCGCTTCCCCCACCCTCTGTTCGGCTACCAGATGCTCTCCCTGGAGCACTGGGGGAACGCGGTCGAGCAGGCCGAGGTGGCGGCCCACAACATGGTCAGCCCGGGCCCCCTGCGACGCCCGCACCTGGCCATCCCGACGTTCTGGTCGACCCAGTTCGGCCTCAACATCAAGTCCGTGGGCGTGCCCACCTTCTCCGACTACGTGGTCATCGCCCAGGGCTCTCTGGAGGCGCGCCGTTTGGCGATGGTCTACGGCTACCAGGGGCGGGTCACGGCCGCGGTCACCGTCGACATGGCCAAGTCGCTCGACTACTACCGGCACTTGATCGAGACGGCAGCTCCGTTCCCGCCTCCGCCCGGTGCGGCGGACCGTGCGATCGCGGCCGACGTCCCGATTCCGTCCGACGTGCCGGATCCGAAGGGGCTCTCCCACGGCCCCACCGTGGCGCTCACCGGATACCTCCCCGACCGCCGACTGACCGTGGTGTAGCCGCGGGCCGACGCACGTCTCGTCCAACGACGAGGAGCCATCATGGACTCCGAGACCCTGCTGGCACGGATCACCGACTATGCCAACCGCCCCAACCCCTACCCGTTGTACGCGGAACTCCGCGAGGCCGGTCCCGTGGTGCGGCAGGCGGACGGTAGCTACCTGGTCGGCACGTACCACGAGATCGCCGCTCTGCTCCACGACCCGCGGATGAGTGCCGATCCCCGTACCCGTGGTGAGGTGACCCACAAACCGCCGTTCCTGAGGCTCGACGACCCTGAGCACCACAGGCTGCGCACCCTGACCATGCGGCCGTTCGGACCGCCGCACAGCCCGGGTAGGGTCGACGCCATGCGCGGCGAGATCGACCGGATCACCAAGGAACTGCTGGGATCCTTCGAGGCGGGCCGGCAGATCGACGTCGTCGACGATTTCGCCTACCCGCTGCCCGTCACGGTGATCTGCCGCCTGCTCGGCGTGCCACGCGAGGACGAGCCACTGTTCCGCGCCTGGTCCGACACGATCGTCACGTCCGCCGACGTCAGGCCCGCGGGCGACTCCGCCGAGACGGACAAGGCCGGCAACCAGGCGCGGACCGAGATGGGCCAGTACCTGGTGAACCTCGCCGAACAGCGCGTCGGCCGCCCGGGCGACGACATGCTCTCAGCCTTCGCGAACGAGCCGGACCCGGCCCTGCGGCTCACGCAGGAGGAACTCGCGGAAACCGCCGTCCTGCTGCTCATCGCGGGACACGAGACCACGGTCAACCTGATCACCAACGGGGTGCTCACCCTACTGCGCCACCCGGAACATCTGGACCACCTGCGCCGCGAGCCCGACCTGCTGCCGCGAGCGGTGGAGGAACTACTGCGCTACGAACCCCCGGTCCACATGCGCGAGCGCATTCCGCACGACGACATCGACGTCGCCGGCGCCAAGATTCCCCAAGGCGCGTCCGTCATTGTGGTGCTGGCCTCGGGGAACCGTGATCCCATGCGGTTCCACGACCCCGACCGGTTCGACCCCACCCGTCCGGACAACCAGCACCTCGGCTTCGGCAGCGGCATCCACCTGTGCTACGGCGCACCACTGGCCCGCATCGAGGCCCAAGCCGCCCTCGGTGCACTGCTCCCTCACCTCGGCTCGGCACGCCTGGTCCAGGACCCGCCCCCCTATCGGCAGAACGCCATGCTCCGCGGACCCCGCCACCTGCCCATCCAACTGTGAGGCCGCCTGGTGACACACAGGACAGCCGGCAGGAGTGACGGGCCACCAGACCGCGAGAACCCGTGCTCACTGGCCGCCGCACCCATGTGCGGCGCCCGGGCCCGCGGCGGCGGCGAGGGGCTCCGGGCCCCTGGACCGGCGTCCTCGATCCGCGTCAGGTGCGGGGCCGGCACCGGCCGCGGCGTCGGTCCAGAAGGTGCCGTGCCGGAGCGGCGCGCAGGCAGGCCCCGAGCGCGACGCACACGGCGGCCGTGCCGTACGCCCACGCCTGGAGGGGGAAGTCGGGCAGCAGCCGGCCGCCGAGGTAGAGGACGGTGCCGGCGACGGTGACGGTCAGCCACTCCCAGCGGCCGTCGAGGGCGACGAGACCGACGACGATCAGCGAGTACCAGGGGTAGTTGGGTGAGACCAGCAGCAAGGCCGTGCCGGTCAGCAACAGGGCACCGCGCCAGGGGCGAGCCGGGTCGCCGCGCCACCACACATGGAGGGCAGTCAGCGCGAGCAGCACGATGACGGTCACTTCCGCGGCGGTGTCCGGCAGCAGCAGCCGCAGCAGGGCGAAACGGTGCACGTCCCCGGGTTCGTAGCCCTCCTCCTGGAGGTAGCCCGGTAGGTAGCCCAGGACGCCCGCGCCGGAGGCGATGACGTAGGGCAGGTAGGCGAGCACGACTACAGCGAGCACCGCCGACACCAGGCGCAGCACCCGCGCCGGACTGCGCTGCCCGGACAGAGCGCCGGGCAACGTCAGAACAGGCAGCAGTTTCACGGCGATCGCGGCGCCGAGGAGTGCGCCGCGGCGGGCCCCGGCGGTGGCGGTGCCGAGGGCGAGCACGGTGAGCAGGACGCCGAGGGTGTCGATGTGGGCGTTGTTGACCGCTTCGAAGGGGACGGCCGGACACCACCCCCACAGAGCGGTGCGGGCCGGGGCCCGGCGCGGGTCGCCGCGTCGGCGGCCCACGGTGAGCAGGGCGACGGTGGTGCCGAACGCCAGGACGGCGCCGCCTGCTTGGAGTGGCTTGTGGCGGCTGTCGGGTGGTGAGAGGACATGGACGGCGAAGAACCAGCCCTCCGCGACAGGCGGGTAGATGGTGGGGACGGTCGGGCGGTTGATGCGGACGCACAGGCCGCTGTCCGTACGGGTCAGTCCCCAGCCCTGGCAGGAGCCTTTGGTGGGGAACAGCCACTGGTCGCGCAGCTCGGCGAGTTCGGGTGCGGCGGGCGGGTGGGCGTACGGGGAGATCCCGGCGGCCTGGACGCGGCCGTCCCAGGCGTAGCGGTACATGTCGTTGCTGGTGCGGGGTGGTGCGGCGAGCGCGGCCAGCGCCACGGCGGCCGCACCGGCCAGGACCAGTCCCGTCGCGGCTCGCTCCGGGGCCTTGCGCACGGCCCACACCGCGGCGGCGAACAGCGCCCAGGCGACGGCGTATCCGGCCAGAAGGCGGCCGGGGTCGCTCTGGTTGTCGCCCGCCCGAACGGTGTCGAAGACGACGAGGGTGAGTGTGGCCAGAAGAACCGCGGTGACGATGATGCTGATACGGGCCGAGGCGCGGTTCATGGGTGTGGCGGGCTGACCGGGCATCGGCTCGGGAGATTGATGCTGCGAGGCGGCGGTGTCACTCATGGGCGTTCGGGCCTTCCGGTGGCCGTGTCGTGCCCGCCGTGACGCCCCGGCCGCGGGCGGTGCAGTTCCACGAACGGGCGGCCCTCGGCCGTCCACCGGCCCGTCAGGATCCACCCCGCGGCCTCGGCTGCACGCAGCAGGGCGGCGGTGCCGACGCGGGCCCAGGGGAAGGGGCGGCCGTGCCGGCCGTGGGCGTCCTCGACCCGGACGGTGAGGCGCTCGTCCACGTCGTGCGGCACGGCCTCCGCGAGCAGGCGCCCGCCGGGCGGGACCACGGCACGGAGGCGGACCAGGAGGGCGACTGGGTCGCCGCCGATGCCGGCGTTGCCGTCCATCAACAAGACGGTGCCCCAGCGGCCTTCCCCCGGCAGGCGGTCGAACACGGACCGGCGCACGGCGGCACCCCCGCGCTGGCGGGTACGGGCCACGGCGGACGGGCTGACGTCCACGCCGAGCGCCCGCACGCCCCTGGCAGCCAGAGCCGCCACCAGACGTCCCGGCCCGCAGCCGACGTCGAGAACGGGGCCGGTGCAACGGTGCAGAACGCCGGTGTCGGCGGCGTCGGGGGCAGCGCACCAGCGCTCGACGTCCAGCGGCAGCAGTTCCCCTTCTCCTCCGGCGCCGTCCGCATGGGCCGGTGGCGACAGGCGGCGCAGGAAGAGCGGGCCGCGTCCGGTGCGCAGGGCGTCGGCGTAGGGTTCGTCCGTCCACGGCTCGCCCGGTTCCGCTGAACCAGGCCGATCCCCGGGATACGACCGCGCGGGAAGCCGGGCAGGCCACGCCACCACGGTCTGCGGATGCTGTCGGGCCGCGGTCTGCGTCGTCCAGTCGGTGAGGGCAGGGTCCGTACCGCTCGCAGTGCCGCTCACCGACCGGCCTCCGCGAGCGAGTTCACCGTGGCGGCGAAGCGCGAGCCGGGTGGGCAGCAAGCGGCGACCGCGGCGGCGTCGGCGGCGGTGTCCACATCGCGCAGTTTCGGCAGGTCGCTCACGCTCAGCCCCGCCTCGACGAGTCGGCACCGCTGCATCGCCCCGGTGCGGTCGGTGGACATCGGCACGCCCCGCACGAGAGCCGCGGCGTGCGCCGGGACGGCGAAACCCAGCGCCCAGAACCCACCGTCCGCGGCCGGACCGAACCAGGCGTCGTGGCCCTCGCGTCCGATGCCACCGAGAAGTTCCGTGGTCAGTTGGGGGGTGTCCATGCCGACAAGGAGGGCCGGTCCGCGGTCGCAGTGGCCGAAGGCGGCCGCGATCCGCTCGTCCAGGCCGCCGGCCTCTTGGGGTACGACGTCGAAGCCGGGCGGCAACCAGGGACCGGGAGCACCGTCGAGAACGAGGACACGGCGCCGTGCGGGGGCCTCGAGCACCGTGTGCAGGGTGTCGGCGAGGGCGGCCTCGGCCAGAGCGGCCGCCTCCTGGGGCGTGTAGGGCGGGGTGAGCCGCGTCTTGACCCGCCCCGGGACGGGTTCCTTGGCGATGACCAGCAGCGTGGCCGGCCCCGTGACCGGGAGCCGGGCGCTCATCGTCCGGTTCCCCGGGTGGTCACCGCGGACACCGGGTCGGTGGCGGGACGCTCGGCGAGGACGGCTCGCATGTCCCGTACGGCCTGCCAGGTACCGCGCCAGGTGCCGGTGACCTTCGAGCGGCCCGTACGGGGCCGGTACGGCACATCCGTCTCCACCACCCGCCAGCCTGCGTCGGCGGCGCGAACCACCATCTGCAGCGGGTAGCCGGAGCGCCGGTCGGTCAGGCCCAGGGCGAGCAGGGACTCGCGGCGGGCGGCGCGCATCGGGCCCAGGTCGTGCAGCCGCAGTCCGGTGCGCCGGCGGATCAGGCGGGCCAGCTCCACATTGGCCAGACGGGCATGCAGGGGCCAGGCACGGCGCGTGACAGGCCTGCGGCGACCCAGTACGAGGTCTGCGGAACCGTCGAGAACGGGCCCCGCGACGGCGGATAGAAGCGCCGGGTCGAGGGAGGCGTCGCAGTCGCAGAAGCAGACGACGTCGGCCGTGGCGGCGGCGAGGCCGGCGTGGCAGGCGGCGCCGAAGCCGCGGCGCGGTTCGTGGACCACATGCGCCCCGAGGGCGCGGGCAATGTCCGCCGAGCCGTCGGCGGAGCCGTTGTCGACGACGATCGCGCGCCAGTCGGACGGGACGCGGTCCAGGACCCACGGCAGGGCCTCCGCCTCGTCGAGGCAGGGAAGCACCACGTCCACAGGAGCAGGCGAAGAGGGGGATGTCTCGATCACCCCACTCACCCTACGAGGACAGAAGGGGCAAAAGGGATTTGACGATCTTACGGATCGCTGACGTCCACCGACGCCCCCGCCGACGGCCGAAAGCCGGTGCGAGACTCGGTGGCGTGAAACGCGTACTCGTCGTGGACGACGCCCCCACCGTCTCCGAGGTCGTCGCCGGCTACCTGGACCGGGCGGGCTTCGCCGTCGACGCTGCCGGTGACGGACCCGCCGCCGTGGCCCGCTCCGCCGCCCAGCCACCGACCTTGTGGTGCCGGACCTGATGCTGCCCGGCATGGACGGGCTTGAGGTCTGCCGCCGCATCCGCGAGAACGGTCCCGTCCCTGTGATCATGCTGACGGCGCGCCGGACCCCTCGCCCTGGACCCCAACGCTCGCCGCGCCACCCGCCACGGCACCGAACTGCCCCTGATCATCGAAGAGTTCGACCTGCTGGAGTACTTCCCGCGCAAGCCCGGGCAGGCGACGAGCCGAGAGGAGTTGATGCGCCGGGTTTGGGGAGGGGAGTTCGGCGACCAGTACACCATCACCGTCCACGTACGACGCCTGCGGGAGAAGATCGAGGACGACCCGGCACGGCCACGGCTGATCAGCACCGTGTGGGGCGTGGGCCACCGCTTCGACCCTCTCCCGACAGGGCGCGGCACCGGCGCACGAACCCCACCGGCCGGAGCAGGGCGGGGCACCAGCGATCGTGCGCGGCAGCGTCGAGGCCCACCAGCGGCGCACGGTGGTGTGCAACGCCCCCGGCGGCTGCCGCTTCGAGGTCCGCCTGTCCGCCGCTGTCTGAGGAGCCCACGGGAGCAGAACCCGCCCCGCGGGAGAAACGGGGCCGGCCCTTCCGCCTTCGTCGGGGCCGACGCCGGCCGGTGGGAAGCGTCAGCCCGCTCGCAGCGGGGCCGTCGCGAACTCCGTCATTCCGTCCACGAAGGCGACCTGCGGCTTCCAGCCCAGTTCGTCGCGCAGCCTGCGTGACGAGGCGGTGATGTGGCGGACGTCGCCGAGCCGGTACTCGCCCGTGACCACCGGCGCCCGCCCGCCATGCGCCTCGGCCAGGACGGCGGCCGTCTCTCCCACCGTGTGCGGTTCGCCGCTGCCGACGTTGTACGCCCGCGCGGTCCCCTCCGGCAGACCGGACAGGCCGTCCAGGGCCGTGAGGTTGGCACCGGACACGTCCCGTACATGGACGAAGTCCCGCCGCTGGCCGCCGTCTTCGAACACGCGCGGTGCCTCGCCGTGCTCCAGCGCGGACCGGAACAGTGACGCGACGCCCGCGTACGGGGTGTCACGCGGCATCCCGGGCCCGTACACGTTGTGGTAGCGCAGCGCGGCCACCCGCCCGCCGACGGCGCGCGCCCACGCGCAGGCCAGGTGCTCTTGCGCGAGCTTGGTGGCTGCGTAGACGTTGCGTGGATCAAGCGGGGCGTCCTCGGCCACCAGGCCGGGGGCGAGCGGCTCACCGCACCTCGGGCAGGGCGGATCGAAACGGCCCGCTTCGAGATCCGCCACCTTGCGCGGCCCCGGCCGTACGACGCCATGCGACGGGCACTCGTAGCGGCCCTCTCCGTAGACCACCATCGAACTCGCCAGCACCAGACGACGCACCCCGGCCTCGGCCATGCCGGCCAGCACCACCGCGGTGCCCAGGTCGTTGCAGCCCACGTACGCGGGAGCATCGCCGAAGTCCTTGCCGAGCCCGACCATCGCCGCCTGATGGCAGACGACGTCCACACCCTGAAGGGCCTCGGCCACAGCCGCCGCGTCGCGCACGTCCGCGTGCTTCCAGTCCACCCCGTCGGGGATGGGCGGGGACGTGCGGTGCGCGGCGGGCAACAGCGCGTCGAGCACGCGCACGCCGTGCCCGGCGCCGGTAAGGGTGGTGACGACGTGCGAGCCGATGAAGCCCGCGCCTCCGGTGACCAGGATCAACATGCCACCGACCGTACGGCCACGGGCCCTCCCGGCGACCGTACGACGCCGGATCGTCAGGGGTTCGTAAGCCTTCCCGCCGCAGACCGAGCGTCGTCGGGTTGTGAGGCAGCCGGCGCCGGCGGGCCGTAGCCCACGGCGAAGCCGGCATGGTCGACACACCCCGCGGCCAGAAGATGTGGCTGTCGACGAACGACCAGCACGCCGCCGGATCCACGGCGGCACCTGGCAGCACCCGCGGACTGCGCCGCCGCAGAAGAACGGCGCAGGTGGCAAGGGCGGCGACCGTCAGCGCGTACACCCCTGCCCGGCCCAGCTCGTCGCCGCCGCGAACGGTCGCCCCACGACCGCGTGCACATCGCCGCCCGCCACCGTCCCGGCGCAGATGCCCGCCAGCGTGTCCAGCCCGGTGTGACAGGCGGCCCAGCAGAAGCGGCCCGTCCAGGCGAGTACGGTCAGGGCACCTTCGGCGTCGCGGCGCGGCCTGCCCGACAGCGGCACCAGCAGTCCGAGGGCCACGAGCCCGCCAAGCCCGACACCGCTCACTTCCGCAGGTGCGTAAGACACCCGTGGGACGGCCCGACGCCGGAGCATGGAGGCAGACCTAAGAAGGTGGCCGCCGTCGGCTGCGGCGGATTCCCCGCGCGGCCAGCAGGAAGGCCGTGACCGTCGCCACCGCCACCATCGTGATCAGCCAGTTGCGCGGGTAGTCCAGCGGCAGGACCGAGGAGTTGGCGGGCTTCCCCGGGCTGAGGAGCACCGGCAGGGCGACCGCCGTCAGAGCGCCCGCCACCAGCAGTGCCCCGCGGACCGGCCCACGCACACCGCCGTGTACCAGCACCCACCCGATGAACAGCACCAGAGGTGCGATCAGCACGTCGTGCAGCACCACCGCCCCGCCCAGCCAGACCAGGACACCCGGCAGGTCACGCACGTCCAGCAGCAGGGAGGCGCCGACGCCCATCAGCGACAGGCCGATCCCACCCGTGAGGAGCCGCGCCACGCTCGTCCTCATGACAGCACCTCCAGTCGGCCGACCCACTTGGTCTGCAGCACACCAGGCCGGTTCGGAGCGATCAAACGCACCGGGTAGCCGTGGTCGGGGGAGAGTTCCTCGCCGTTGAGGCGCAGAGCGAGCAGGGTCAGCGGGTCGCGGGCGTGCTCGTGCCCCATCTCGGAGACCCGGTATGCGCCCCGACTCTGCAGGGACACCACGCGAACGCGGGCGTGCGGATGGGCGCCGGCAAGCTCGAGGAGGTCGATGACCCGAACGCCCGTCCAGCGGGCGGACTTGCTCCATCCCTCCACGCAGGCGATCGGCAGTTCCACCTCGTGCTGCGGCAGGCCCCGAAGCTCATCCAGAGTCAGCGTGCAGGGCCGCGGTCCGGCGACCGTCAAACGGTAGCGCTCGGCGGGTATCAGGCCGACTCCAGCCGCGGCGGCGGTGCGGTTGACCGGCAGGCCCTGGGGGCCGTGATCCGGATGGCGGGGTGCGAGCAGGACGAGGTCCTTCAGGGGCGTGAAGGACTGGCCCACGGTGGTAACGGTGACGGCACCGACTGCCGCTGCCACCGCAACCAGCAGCGAACGCCGGTCGGGCCCGTCCTCCTCCGGCAGAGCCAGGGTCCCCGGCGATCGCCGGCTCCAGTGGGCCCGGATCTTGGGGGCCTTGACCGCGACGTGCAGCACCAGCACTCCGGTCACCAGCCAGGCCACGGCGTAGTGCACCGGCACGAAGGAGAACGGCCACGGATACCACTGGGCGGTGTTCAGCAATCCCGTGGCCACTTCGAAGACGGCCGCCGCCACCAGCACGGCCGCCGACAACCGCTCCAGGGCGTGCCGCACCGACTGCACCGGCGGCCAGGCGAACAGCCGCGGGTACACCGTCCACAATTTGGCCAGCAGCAGCGGAATCGCCGCGATGCCCGAGGCGACGTGCAGCCCCTGCGTGAGCCGGTAGCCCCACACCGGGCGGCTCGGCAGATCATCGGCCGGCCACCCCGGCGGATGCTGCAGCACATGGCTGATCAGACCGGTGACGAAACACACCACGAAGGCGAGGCCGAGCCACCGCCCGATCGAGGTCGCCGTGCGGGCATCGTGCAACCTGCCCTTGAACGCCGGCGGAAACAATCGCGAACGCATACCCCCATCACAGCTCTCGCAAGGCCGTCGCGGAACGCCCGGACCCCTTACGGAACAGGGACATCCAGGCCTTGGGGCGACCTGCTGTGACGGCCGCCGCTCGCCTGATATGGTCCGGCCCCTGCCGTCGGAGAACGAGGGCGATCGAAACGGCGAGTGCGCGGGCAGCAGGTGGTCGGCTTTGACCGCGAAGCCGCGGGCGCCCAAGGGATGTGCCGGGAGGATGACGAGCATCCGGCCGTCGTCAGCAGCGCGGCTGCGGCAATCGCGTCTGAGACAAGGAATCGACGCATCATGCTGGAGCCGTATGTCAGGCGGACGCCCCTCATCGACCGTACCGGCTTACGGCTTCGGAGCGTACACAGGTGGTTCGCCTACTGGGGCTGCCTTGCTTGTCGCTCGGCATCGCGGATGGCGCGAGCGGCGTTGATGAGTCCGATGTGGCTGAAGGCTTGGGGGAAGTTGCCGAGGGCCTCTGCTGTGGTGGAGTCGGTCTCCTCGGCCAGCAGGCCGAGGTCGTTGGCGTGTGCGAGGGTGGCTTGGAAGACGTGCCGTGCACGGGTGGTCTGGCCGGTGAGGGCGAGGGCTTGGGCAAGCCAGAAGGTGCACAGCAAGAAGGCGCCTTCTTCTTCCTGCAACTCGTCGGTGAGGTAGCGGCGGACCAGGCCGTTGCGGTCGGTCAGTCGGGTGGCTATGGCCAGCACGGTGGACTGTACACGGGGGTCGTGCGGCGGCAAGAAGCCGACGATGGGCAGCATCAGCGCGGAGGCGTCGAGGTCGTCACTGTCGAATGCCTGGGTGAAGGAGCCCAGGCCGGGGTTCCAACCATGCTGTTCGATGGCTTGGCGGATCTGGTCGCGCTCGTGCTCCCAGTGGGGCAGGCGTTCGTCGGCTTGCAGGGCGGGGGCCATGGCGATGGCGCGGTCCAGGGCGACCCAGCACATCAGTTTCGAGTGGAGGAAGTGCCTGCTGGGTCCGCGTCTTTCCCAGATGCCCTGATCCGGTTGGGTCCACCGTCGGGCGGCTGTATCGGCTGCCTGGAGAAGGAAGACGCGGAGGGCCGGAGCAAGGGGCTCACCGGGCGGAAGGGTCTGGTGAGCGGCGTCGAGGAGTTCGCCGTAGACGTCGAGTTGGCGTTGGCGCCAGGCGTCGTTGCCGATCCGAACGGGGCTGCTGTTACGCCAGCCGGTCAGGTGCGGCAGGAGCCGCTCGCTCAGGTCGTGTTCGCCGCCGATGCCGTACATGATCTGCAGGTCGACGCCGCGGTCGAGTTGGGTTGCCCCGGTGCGGGCGAGGAAGTCGAAGAACCGGTTCTTCTCCTTCTCGCAGGCGGCCGTGGCAAGCGCCTGAAGGGTGAAGCTCGCGTCGCGGACCCAGGTGTAGCGGTAATCCCAGTTGCGCATCCCGCCCGTTGTCTCGGGCAGGGAGGTGGTGGCAGCGGCGACGATGGCCCCCGTGGGAGCGAAGGTCAGGGCTCGCAGCACGCGTCCGCTGTGGCCCACCTCGTCCTGCCAGGGGCCGACGTAGCCGCGGTGGAGCTTCGACCAGGAGCGCCAACCTTCGATGGTGTCGGACATGCGGCGCCGGATCCGCCCCGCCCGCCAGCCCACCGGCTCCCTTTCCCACGCCGGCCTGACGTGCAGGGCGAATCCGAGGCGGTGCCCCGCCGAGAGCGGGATTCGGCCGTGTGCTGTGGAGCCGCTCACCCGCAGGTCGACGGGGCTCGACAGCAGCAGAACGTGGGCTCCCCCGTGCGCCGCGATCCCGCCTCGCACGGCTGAGAGCAAGGGGTGGACGAGTCCGAACTCCGGGCGCGGCGCGTAGGCGATCTCGATGTCCACCCGCCCTTCGGTGCAGGTGATCTGACGCAAGAGCGTCCCGGGGGAAGCGGTGCCGAGCGCGTGCCCGCGTTCGCGCCGCCCCAGGGCGAGGGCATCCCGCAGGACCGCCGTACCCCCGGTCGTGCGGAAGACCGTCTCCAGAACAAGGGTGTCCTCGACATAGCGGCGGCTGATGTCGACCGGGCCGGTAGGGCGGATGGACCAGTGGCCGGCGTCCTCGTCGAGGAGTCGAGCGAAGATCGCCGGGCTGTCGAACCGGGGCAGGCACAGCCAGTCCACCGAGCCGTCGGAGGTCACCAGCGCGGCCGAGCGGCAGTCGGACAGCAGAGCGTGGTCACCGATCGGTCGCGCACTCATGTGTCGCAGCCCGTCCACCTTGGGCCGGACGTGGCCCGGCCAGGACGACGTGAGCAGTCGCCTGCGCCGCAGGTCTCTCCGGGTGTCCGACGAGTGTCATTGATCCCAGCCTCCCTGCACAGCGGATTCACCCCTACCCAATCAGCACGATCGGTGGATCGCACGTGCCGGCCCTCGGCGGTTGCCCCGAGCGGGTGGCGCGACGACCTGGTGTCGCACCCCGCGCCTGGCGTCTGGGCGGCGTACGTCGTGTCTCGCCACCGCGTCGTCAGCCCCGCCTCAGTAACGACGTTCCGCGGTCGGGTCCTGGCGGCCGAGGGCGAGGAAGCATCGGTGGCCGCATCTCCACTGGTCGGTGACGCTGAGGGCAAGGTCCTCGGCGACCCTGTGGAGCGCTGGTGCACCCAGACGCGCCCAGGGGAACGGCGGCCCTTCGTGGCCATGGATGTCTTCGAACCGGGCGCTGCAGAGCTCCTCGACATCGTCGGGATCGACCTCGACGAGGAGAACACCCGTCGGGGCGGTGAGCTGGATACAGCGGTACAGCAGGGCATGCGGGTCACCGCCGATTCCGATGTTGGCGTCGATGAGCAGGACGGTGTGCCAGCCTCCCTCGGCCGGTAGCCGGTCGAACACCGATCGGCACAGTGCGATTCCGCCGAGAGCGATGGTGTGGGCCACCGCGCGGGGAGCCACATCGACGCCGAGCGCGAAGACTCCGCGACTCAGGAGTGCCCCGCACAGCCGGCCCGGTCCGCAGCCGACGTCGAGAACGGGGCCGACGCAGCGATTGAGTACGGATTCGTCGGCCGGGGTGGGCTGCGCGTACCAACGATGCACAGGCATCCGGATCCGGTGCCCGTCCCCCAAGCGTAGATACACCGGTCCGTGGCCGGTTCGCAGGGCGAGCGCATAGGGGTCTCCCCCTGCGCAGGGCGAGCCGTCCTCGTCGGTCGTCACGACGCAGCGCCGTGACCTGGTGCAGGTCGTTCCTCGTCGGCGCGGGCGGCCCGTCGGACGCGGCGGAGCTTGAGAGCGAAGGCCACGGCGGAGGCGGCGAAGAGCACGGCAGTGACGGCCAGCCACCGGCCGAGGTAGACGTCCATGGACAACCGGGTGGCACCCGGGTAGGGGGTCGACAGGGCGAAGACGAGGGGGAACCAGACGAGCAGGAGCACACCGGAGAGAAAGGTGGGCACGCGCAGGTAGTTGATCCACGATGGTTGTGGCATGCGGGTGGCGCGATGCCGCAGGACAGCCTGTGTCGACAGATCGGCGAGCGAGTACAGGGGCAGCAGGATGAGGTCGTGGAGGATCGCCGCGCCGACGAACCAGATCGCGACCTCGAGCGGGCGGACGGCGAACAGGCGCACCAGGGCGTAGCCGGTGATTGCGAACGAGGCGATCAGGACGAGCAGATGGAGGGGGCCGGAGCCGTACCAGCGGACGAAGCGTGCCATGGTCACGTCCTGAAGGTGAGCCGGTGCACCCACTTGGTGTTGTTCACGCCGGGGTTGGCCGGGACGATGACGCGGGCCGGGTAGCCGTGGTCGAGTGAGAGGTCCGCGCCGTTGACGTGCAGGGCGAGCAGCGATCGAGGATCGTGGATCTGGTTGCCCCGCAGGACCACCGAGGTGTAGGGGCCCGGTGGTTGGACGGATTGCACCAGGACGCTTCCGGCGTCGGGGAGGCCCGCCAGGGCGGCGAGGTCGGCCAGCCGAAGGCCGCTCCACTGCTGGTTGGCGGTGGACCACCCTTCCACGCAGGCGATCGGCAGCGCGGCGGCATGCTGGGGCATCGCGAGGAGCTGTGCGCGGGTGAAGACGAGCGTCGGACCGGGGCCGTGGATCTCCAGCCGCCAGCCGGGGCCTACGTGCGCGGGGGTGACGCCGACGGAAGCGGCCGTCTTGTTGATCTGGAAGCCGCTCGGGCCGCTGCCCGGAGTACGGTTGTGCGGCGCGAGAAGGGCGGTGCTCCGCAGCCAGCCGCCGATGCTCTGTCCCGCGGTGACCACCAGGAGGAGGAGCGACCCGCCCCCCACCATGGCGAGCGCGCCGCGCCGGGTCATCGTCGGCGGCGCGGGAGCGGTCGCGACCAGGCCGTCGGGGTCGAGGGGCTCGGGCCGTGTGTGGGCGAGGTCGGTGCGCAGTTCGGCTGCCAGGCTGCGGGAGCGCAGGGCGCGGGTCATCCGGCCGAGTCTGAGGCACACGTGGACGACGAAGGCGGCGATGAACACCCAGGCGCCGTAGAAGTGCAGGGTGTAGAAGGAGCCGGGGAAGACGTAGAAGAGCTGGATGTTGAAGATCCCGGTGACGAACTCGAAGATCACCCCGCCGACCAGCATGAGCAGGGACAACCGCTCCAGCCCGTGGGCGACGGAGCGGACCGGCAGCCACTCGAACAGCTTCGGGATCACTGACCACAACTTGGCCAGCAGCACCGGCACGAGGACCACGCCGAGCGTCACGTGCACGCCCTGGGTCAGCCGGTACAGCCAGTACGGTTGGGTGGGCCAGGCGAAGAGGTAGAAGCCCAGCAGGCCCTTGCCCGGGGTCTGGTCGTTGATACGGCCAAGTCCCGGGTTGTAGGCGGCGTAGGAGAGCATCCCAGTGACGAAGAGCAGCGGGATGCCGATCAGCAGCACCAGTCCGAACACGGACGTCAGCCAGGGCCCGCGGAGGGGACTGCGCCAGAAGCCGGGACGGAACGGCCCCGGGGGCGGAGGAGTCTGCTCGACCCGCCGCCCGAGGGCCCGGGTACGAGCGGCCCACTTGGCGGCCCGCGCCGCCGCGGCAGTGCGAGCGCGCTCAAGGCGCCTCTGCGTGTGCCCCTTGTCCGAACTCGGGTGCTGCGGCCCGCCGGAGCCCGGGGCCGGCGGCCGTCCGCCGCTGTCCATCGGCTACCTCCTCTGCCCCGGGCCGACTCCCAGAACGGGGATCGCCCCCGCGCCGTCGTTGCCTGTCAGGCCTCCGCTACAAACTTCCACAGATCGGATCGGCTTTCCGTGTCTGTCGTGCATGCGGGTGTCCGTCGCCACCTGAACGGTCGCACCGGCGCTCCGCACGGCTCGACGGGTCGCACGATGGCCTCATGATGGTGGGGTGCGACGCCTCAGCGCACGGCGCGGCGCCGCCGCCCGGCTTGGCCGCACCGCGCTGACCAGGGAAGTGATCTGGTTCGTCGTGATCGGCGTCGCCTCCACGGTGGCCCAGGCCTTGCTGTACTGGGTTCTGCGCCACTGGTCTCCGCCCATCCTGGCCAATTTCGCCTCCCTCCTTGTCGTCACCGTCCTCAACACGGAGGCCAACCGCCGGCTGACCTTTCGCGGGTCCGCGGTCCGGGTCCTCCGGGCGCATCTGGCCGCCGGTGGCCTGTTCGCCCTGGCGTACCTGGTCACCTCAGGAGCTGTGCTGCTCTTCCGCCACTACCGGCCCACCGCCTCACCAGCAGCGGAGACCCTGGTGCTCGCACCGAGCTTCGCCCTGGTGACCGTGGTGCGCTTCACCGTCCTGCGGATGGTCGTCTTCGGACGACGCCGATGACCCCCTCGCTCCCGGTGCGGCCGACAGGCCTGCCCTCACGCGCCGCCCCGCCGCCACCCGCCCGCGCCCGGACCTCCCACCGGGGGTCCGGGCCCGTGGCGTGACCGGCGCTGCCCTTGCCGAAAACTCATCCGCCCTGGTGGTAGCCGGTGTGGGGGATGTCGACCGCGGTCGCTCGCGCCGGCATCCTCACGTGGCTGTCGATCACCGCGGCATGATGATCGACCGTGCTGCTACGACTTGCCTACCTGGGCGTGACGAACGCGAGCCGTTCCGAGCTCGTGGGCGCCACCTCGGAGGGAGGCCGGTGCCTGCGTGTGTCAAGTGCGCAGTAGCCGCAGGTCGATGGCGTCGGCCATCGTCTTCATGCCCGCGTCGTTGGGGTGGATGTGGTCACCTGAGTCGTAGGCGGGTTCGAGGGCGGCCGGGTTCGCGGGGTCGCGCATGGTCCGGTCGAAGTCGATGACGCCGTCGAAGGCGCCGCCGGTGCGGATCCACTGGTTGACGTTCTGGCGGATCGCCTCGGCGGCAGGCGTGAAGTACCCGTTGCCCTCGTCGGGCATCAGGGTTGCACCGACGACGTTGACGTGGGCGGCATGAGCCTCGTCGATCAGGGTGCGGTAGCCGTTGATGAGGTCCTGGGCGGTCAGTGGCCGGCCGTCGGGGCCGGCGTTGTTGCCGATGTCGTTGATGCCTTCGAAGAGGATCACGTCCTTGACGCCTGGCTGGCCGAGGGCGTCGTGCCCGAAGCGCTTGAGGGCGCTGACCCCCTGCCACAGGTTGGGGACGTCGGTGAGGACCCGGTTGCCACCGATGCCGGCGTCGACGACACTCAGCTTCCGCGGGCCGCGGTAGGCGCCCAGCCGGCGTCCGAGGAATTCCGGCCACCGGGTGTAGGTGCCTGTGGAGGAGTGGTAGCCGTTCCCGGAGGAAACCCGCCCCGTGCTGTTCAACTCCTGGGAGGCCACCGGCTTCGATGTCGACGAGGCCAGTCAGAAGGCGCTGGCGGCCCAGGCAGCGAAGCTGGGCGTGGAGCTCTACGTCGTCGACGACGGCTGGTTCCGAGGCCGCCGCGACGACACCGCCGGTCTCGGCGACTGGGCACCGGACTCCAAGCGGCTCCCGCGGGGGCTGGGGCCGCTGGTCGAGGAGGTCCACCGGCTCGGGATGCAGTTCGGCCTGTGGGTGGAACCCGAGATGGTCAACCCGGACAGCGACCTCTACCGCGCGCACTCCGACTGGGTGTTGCACTTCCCGCACCGCACCCGCACGGAACTGCGCAACCAACTGGTGCTCAACTTCGCGCGTGACGACATCGCCGAGTGGGCGTACGGATGCTGACCCGGTTGGTGGCGGACAACGGAATCGACTTCCTCAAGTGGGACATGAACCGCGCCTTCAGCGAGGCCGGCTGGCCCGCCCGTGAAGACGGCCAAGACCTCCTGTGGACGCGGTACGTACACAACCTCTACGGCGTCGTCGACCGCCTGCGTGCGGACCACCCCGGGCTGCGGATCGAAACGTGCAGCGGTGGCGGCGGCCGCGTCGACCTCGGCATCCTCTCCCGTACGGACCAGGCGTGGCCGTCCGACAACACCGACGCGGTGGACCGGGTCTCCATCCAGCACGGCTTCAGCCAGATCTACCCGGCACGGGTGATGGCGGCCTGGGTGACGGATGTGCCCAACCAGCTCACCGGCCGCTCGGTGCCGCTGCGTTACCGCTTCCATGTCGCGATGGCGGGGATCCTGGCGGTAGGCGGCGCACACTGGACACCCGCGGAAATCGCCCAAGGCGCGGAGCTGGTGGCGCAGTACAAGAAGGTCCGTCACATCGTGCAGCAAGGCACCCAGCACCGGCTGCGCGGCCCCGTCGACGACGGTCCGACCGCGGTGCAGTACACCACCCCGGACCGCCGGGAGGTCTTCGTGCTGGTGTGGCAGCGGGCACCCCGCCACGGCACGCCGCGTCCCGTCCTCAGGCTCGCCGGCCTGGATCCCGCCGCGCGCTACCGGGACGCCGCTACCGGCGCCGTGCACCACGCGTCCGTACTGACCGGATACGGGATCACGTCCGAACTGCCGGTCGGCGACTGGTCCAGTACCTCCCTGCACTTGATCAGGGTGGACGACGTGGCGGCCGACGGCACCGGCCCCTGGACGTCATGAGTCTCTGTCAGGACTGATTCCGTAACCATCCGTCATGCCGAAGCGTTTCAGGCCCTTGGCGATGGAGCCGTCGACGGCGATCTGGTCGAGCACGAGCCCGACGATCCGGTCGTGGGATTCCAGCGCGATCTGCTTGAGCCGGGCGAAGATGCCGAGCCTGGGGGCGGCGGCGTGGGTCTGCCGCCGCCCAGCGGTTCATCGCTACCTTCGCCGCCAGGATGCAGGACGGCATTCGGCAGTGGACACTCGCGTTCGGCCGGTGTGCCGGGACTGCCCCGCCGCGGAAAGTGCCCTACCTCCCGGACCGGACGGAACCCGGGGCCGTACCGGGCTTGGCCCCGACGCGACGATCGCCGTCCGCGACGCGAAGCACCCTCCTCAGGCGTCGGGTGCTGCGATCGTCCCAGGCGCCGAAGTGGGAAGACGCAGCGGGTGTGGGACCATCGCAGGGCACCTGGCTGTCGGAAGACGGACGGCTACTCGGTGAAGCGTAGGAAGTCCAGGTTGAAGCCGCCCGTTTCGCAGTGGACGGTGATCGTCTGTTCCCCGGCTGCGAGCGTCACGGGCACGTGCACGGACTGGTAATTCCCCCAGCCATCCGTGGCAGGCACCGAAACGGTTGCCAGCGTGGCTCCGCCCTGGTCACGCAGGGACAGGGCGTTCGGTGCGGTGGTCCCGGTGCCGTTGGCGACGCGCAACTCGAGATCGTAGGTGCCTGCCTGCGCCACGTCGATGCGGTACTTGAGCCAGTTGCCGGCGGCCGTCCAGCCCACGTTCTTGCCTCCGCTGGCCGCGGCGTTGCTCTCGATGAAGTTGCTGCCGTCTGCGGACCAGCCGTGCTGTTCGATGTAGCCCTCCGCCTCGATCTTCTCGCCCATCGGGACGGCGTGCGGCCGCACAGTCAGGTGGACGCTCACCTGGTCGCGCGCCCTGCCGTCGGTGGCGTAGAAGGTCATGTCCTGCTCACCGGCTGTGGTCGGGTGGATGGTGACCAGGCCGGTGGCCGGGTCGACGGTGACGCCGTCGGGCAGTTCGGTGGCGTAGTAGGCCAGCCGGTCCCGGTCGCGGTCGGTGGCCCGCAACTGCAGGCGCACGGTGCTGTACTGGTCGACGACCACATCGGCGATCGGGCCGAGGTCGGGGGCGTGGTTGTGGCGGCCGGAGGGAGCGCTGCCCTGCCACCGGTAGGTGGCGAAGGAGCCGGCCGGGACGGTCACCACGAACGACTGTCCGGCGACGACGATGCGGACCTTGCTGTCGGTGCTGTTCCTGTTGCCGAGGACGGCGACGAACTTGTCGGCACCGGAGCGGAAGACCACGTTGCTGACGCCGTGTTCCGCGGCGCTGGACTCGACGCGCACGTCACCGGGGGAAAGGTACTTGGCGAACTGCCCCATGTCGTACAACTCGTCGCGGACGGTGAAATCCTTGGTCGTCGTGTTCACCGTGACCAGCCGGTTCGGCCACTTGGTGGTGGCGGCGACCTTCTCCCAGTCGATGTTGTTGTCCCGTGCGGGTGTCCAGTGCAGTGTCCCGCCGTCCTGATCCGTGGTTTGGGCCCACAGGATGTAGGAGCCGGCATCCAGGCGGAAGTCGGCGAGGAGCGTCGAGGGTGAGAGGTCGCTCGTCTCCGTGAGGTGGACCGGCTTCCCGGTCTGTTCGTAAGCGTCGCGCATCACACGCGGGTCCCCCCAGTAGGGGTGGAAGGCGATGGCGTCCGCCGCGTTCCGGACCTGCTTGCCGGTCACCGAGCCGTCGGGGGCGTCGTCGAAGACGCGGTGGTAGTTCTTGGTCGCGGTGCTGTTGGGATCACGCCAGTCCCAGAAGTTGAAGTCGTGGACGTAGAGCTGGGTGTTCAGCCGCGCGGCCCGGACTTCACGTTTGATCGCCAGGGCCAGCCTCTGCTGCTGGGCGACGCTGATGTCCATGGCCGGGTAGACCACGTCCATGCCCGGCTCGTTCAGCAGGGTCAGGGCGTCGACGCGGATTCCGTGCTTCGCGTAGGCCTGGACGAACTTGACGTAGTAGCGCGCGAACACATCGACGCAGTCGTCGCGCAACTTGCCGACCTGGTAGTAGTCCGTGGTGCTTCCGGGCCTCAGCGCGACCTCACCGGTGAACCGGTTGTTCGTCTTCATCCACGCCGGTGCGCTCCACGCGGAGGCGAAGAACGTGGCCTTCGGGTTGTAGCGCTGAATGAGCTTGATGGTGTCGACGATGTGAAGGTCGATGTCCCGCTGGATGGAGAAGTGCTTGAGGCCGAAGTCCTCCGTGACGCCGGCGGGGAGGTCGTCCTCCGACCAGAACGGGAGATGTTCGATGAGGTCGGGGCTGCCGATCGTCAACCGGAACCGGTCGAGACCCGCGCCGCTCTTGGGGTCGACCAGAAGCCGGATGGCCTCATCACGCTGGGCGGGGGTGAGCTTCCACAGGTTGGAGACGCTCGTCTCGTCCACGGAGAAGCCGATGCCTGAGTATTTCTGCCGGGTGGTGCTCGGATCGACGACCACGGTGGCATCGGCAGGGGAGCCCGTGTCGTCACCCATCCGGACACTCGGCAGCGGCCGCCATGCCTGCGCGCCGCCGGTGGAGTAGGTGCCGGTCACGACTCGGCCCTTCCCGGTCGGTTCGCGCCCGGCCCGGTCCGCGTGCGCGGTGGGACTCGTGCCCACAAGTGCGGTCAGTGCCGTGACCGCGACGGCGGCGATCGCGGTGCGAGGACGTCTCACAGCTTCTCCTGGAGTGTGGGGGAGTACCGGGGTTCGGTGCCGTGCCGGGGCGGTGGCTCGGCTCGCTGCCGGTTTCGGCGGCAACGGCACGCGTGCTCAAGGGGCTTGAGACCGCTGGCCGTTCCGGCGGCAACCTCCCTCGCGGACGTCGCACGGCTCCGCTTCGGAACCGGAGTCGGCGAGGCTGTTGCCGTGGTACGGGCGCCCGGAAAGGGTCTGAGAGCTACGTGTCCTGACGTAACGACAGCCACCGCATTGCCCCCTCCCGCCTCGCCGATGGGTTGGATCCAAGCAATGTCATTGGCATTAAGTCAAGGCATGAAATAAGTAAGCTTCAGTCAAGTCCCGCCGGATAACATGGAGTTCGAACCGGGGCCGTCGCCGCTGGCGTCAGCGTGCCCGGCCGAAGCGTTGAGGCGGCGCCTCTTCCCTGGGCGTACGCGCCAGCCGGCTTGTGCTCATTGCCGCGGACAACCTGTGGGCACCAGGCGTGCCGTCAACGTGTTGACCGCTGGGCCCCGCCGGGCGGGTTCGCGGTGCGATGTCCCGCCCCTTGGTCCTCACGTCCCGGCTGATCGGCCTGCGCGCGCGGGTGACGGCACGCTGCGCGTCGGTCTCCCCCTGGATACCGGGCGCGGCCGCGGTCCTGTGCTGCTACAAGCGCCTCGTCCGTGCGACGGCCAGAACGCAAGTGGACGGGGCGGTCACGCCCCGTGTGGGCGGTCATCTCGTCGGGTTCCAGTTGCGCCCTGGCTCGGCGCACCGCAGGCTGCCCCTATGGACCGCACCCCGGCACCCAGCGCGCTGCCCATTCTGGTGACTGGCGCGGCGGGCAGCGTCGGCGCCGTCGGACGATCCGTGGTCGAAGGCCTTCAGCAACGGGACCTGCCCGTCCGGGCCATGGTGCTTCGCGATGACGAGCGGGTCCAGGCGCTGCGCGCGACGGGCGCCGGGGCCGTCGTCGGAGACCTGACGCGCGCGGGCGACGTCGTCGACGCCCTGGCCGGTTGCGGACGCAGGTACTTCGGCATGGGCGTGTCAGCGCAGTATCCGGAGGCTGCCGTGACCGCGGCGGCCGTCGCACGTGCGGCCGCCTGGAAGTGTTCGTGAACATGGCGCAGCCGACGGTCTCCGAGGTGGACCTCGGAAGCATCAGCCTGCCCTTCGGCCGGGCGAAGACCTCCCCTGTGGCGGCCGGAGGCGTCGCCGCGGTCGTGGAGGAGATCCTGGCCGACCCTGCTCCGCACATCGGCAGGATCGATGAGCTGACCGGTCCGCGCTCGGAGGACATCGCCGCTCTGACGGCGGAGGTTTCCGTCCGGCCGCCACACGGGCACCGGATTGGTTCCCCACGCCGAATCCGCCCCGAACGGACCCGGTCCAATCGCCACGGCCGATGGCAAAAGACCGTCTGTACGACGCAGGCCGCGAGTACTGCGAAACCCTCGTTTCGCGGTGCACGCAGCGAAGATCAATCAATGCTGCGGGGCGTTTGCTGACGCCCGGCCAAGGCCCACACATACCTGCGTGCGGGAGGAGAATCGTGAACCGTCGTGTCGTCCACACCCGTGGAGGGTTGCCCGCCGATGTTCTGACCGTCATCGAGGAGCCGGAGCCGATGGCGCCCGAGCGCGGCCAGGTCCTCATCCGCACCACGGCCTTCACGGTGCACCCTGGTGATCTCCAGGCCATCGAGGCGTACCCCGGCAAAGCTGCCCAGCCGGTCCCGGCCGGCGTGGAGGCCACCGGCGTGGTGGAGGCGATCGGGCCGGGCACGCGCGTGGCGCCGGGGGTCGAGGTCGGCGGCCGTGTGACGGTCTTCCCTCAGCCGGGGGCGTGGTCGCAGTGGATCGTGGCGGAGGCCGAGGTGGTCGTCGCCGTACCGGACGAGCTGTCGGACGAGGTCGCCGCGCAGATGCTGGCGAACCCTTTGACCGCGGTGATGCTGCGCCGTGAGGCGCAGGAGCACCTGGCCTTCGGATATGACGGTTTTCTGGTGCAGACCGCCGCGGGCTCGTCGGTCGGGCGGCTGGTGACGGGCATGTCCCGGTTCCACAACTTGGCGCTCGTCAACGTCGTCCGCAGCGATCGCGGTGCCGCCGAGCTGCGCAAGCGGTTCCCGGACGTGCCGGTCGTGTCGACGGAGCATCCGGGCTGGGCCGACGAGGTCCGCGAGGCAGCCGGTGGCCGTCCGGTGAGTGTGGCCTTCGACCCGATCGGCGGGAAGCTGGCGGAGTGCCTTCTGGACCTGTTGACGCCGGGCGGGATGCTGGTCAGTTACGGGCTGATCGCCGAGGAGCCGCTCTCGGTGCATGCGTCGACGCTGCTGAACAAGTCGCTGACGCTGCGGGGCAAGAACATCGGCCGGTGGCTGTCCGAGGTCTCCGCCGAGAGGCGGGCATCCGACGTCGCCACCGCGAAGCAGATCGCGCTGAAGCTCAAGGACCAGTTCGAGGTGGCCGCTACGTACGGCCTTGGCGAGCTTGCCAACGCCGTGGAGCACGCGGTACGGCCCGGCAAGGTCGGCCTCGTCCTCGTCCGCCCGTGACAGCCGCCGCCTGGTGACCCCTGTCCGGTGACCGCCGGCGGATGCCGATGCGGAGGAGGTTCGCGAACTACCGCGGTCCGCGCCGTCGGCACGGTTCCCAACAGCGGCCGTACCGTGGCCGCCCAGGCAGAGCTCCGTGACTCCGATGACCGGCTGCCGGACCACGCACGCCACCAGCGGTTGCATGCTCTTCCCTCTCCCAGCACGCTGACCGCCATACGCATCGTGACGGAAAGTACCGGGCCCATGAGCGACGAACTCCTTGATCTGGCAATCGCCACCGCCGGCGGTCAAGCACTCTGGGACACCTTGCGCGGCTTGAAAGTCGACATCTCCATCGGCGGCCCGATCTGGGCGACGAAGGGTTGGCCGCCGGACAAGACGTTCGACCAAATCCTGACGCTCGACACGGTCGGAGAGCACATCGTATTCGACCCGTTCACCCGCCCCGACCGGCGGATGGTGTTCGACGCCGCCGCTGACGGCGTCACCATGCAGACCCTCGACGGCGAACCGGTCGAGACCCTCGCACCCGCACGCGCCGGCTTCAAGGGAATGCTGCGCGACAGTACCTGGGACGCTCTGCACCTCGGCTACTTCCTGGGCTACGCGTGCTGGAACTACTTCACCACCCCGTTCCTGTTCACCCATCCGGAAGTGCGGGTCCGCGAGATCGAACCGTGGCGTGAGGCCGGGCAGACCTGGCGGCGCCTGCAGGTGCGCTTCCCGCCCGAGATCGCCACGCACAGTCCCAACCAAGTGTTCTACTTCGATGCCCTCGGAACGCAACGCCGCATGGACTACATCGCTGAAGTCAACGGCAGCACTCTCGTCGGCCACTACACCAGCCGCTACCGGAGCTTCGGCGGGCTGCTCGTGGCGACGTGCCGACGAGTCTTTCGCCGGAACCCCGACAACAGCGTCAACCTCAACCTCCCTTCCATCACGCTCGACATCCACGATGTCGAGCTCGTCCACTCCGACGACGAACAGGCACAGCCATGACCACGGAAACCGCCTTCATCGACCACCCCGCCCGGCGGCTCGTCGTGGCGCTCCCCCGCCCCTACGACGCAGCGCGCGAGCACTACGAAGCCCTCGTGCCCGAGGCCGATCTGCCCCGCTTCTTCCAGATGGCCTCCTGGCAGGCCACGCTCGAGCTCGCCGAGATCAACGCCCCGCATGGTTTCATGCGCTACTACCGCAGCGACATCACCGCCGTCATGGCCGGCTCGCCGTCCTCCTGGAAGGCCACGCAGTACCTGATGGGCAACCACACCATCGCCGAACGCATGTTCCGCCACGACCCGTCGGTCATGATGCACGCACCACTGAGGACCCTGCTCTACGCGGACCCCGACGGCGACACCAAACTCGCCGTCGATCAGCCCAGCCTGCTGTTCGCCAGCTACGGCAATCCGCGGATCGCCGACGTCGGCCGCGAACTCGACGCCCTCCTCGCCCAGTTGATCACCCTTCTCGGCGGCGACGCACCTCCCCCGCTGTGACTCCATGTGGCGGCGGCCGACCGCCACGACCCCCGCAGCACTCGGCACCAACGTCATGAGGACAAAAGATCATGGAGCGCTTCACACCGGACTACCCGGAAATGATCGTCCCGGTCGGCCATGTCGAACCCGTACCGCGTCGAATCCGCGGCTATGCGGTGAACCTTCCCGTCTTCGACACCGTGCGGGCGCGATACGTGTGGCTCTGGCCGGGCTACCCGCAATACTGCGTTCCGCGCGAAGACATCCGCGACGGTGCTCTCCTCGACGAGGGCCGGGCTGTGGCGCTACGGGTCGGCAGGGCGCGTCGCCACACCCTCCGGCTGGGCTCGCTGACCCGCCCGGGCGCGGCCTGGGAGTGGGCCGATGACGTACCTGGTGTCGCCGGTTGTGTCAGCTTCCGCTGGGAGGCCATCGACGCATGGTTCGAAGAGGACGAGCAAGTGTTCGTCCACCCCAGGAATCCTTACACGCGCGTCGACGCACTTCGGTCGGGCCGCGGTGTGCGCGTCATGCTCGACGGAGCCGTGCTCGCGGACGCGCCTTCCTCGGTGATGGTGCTGGAGACGGGCCTCCCGACGCGCTACTACCTCGACCGCGTGTACATCGACTGGACCCGCATGCAGCCGACGGACACCGTCACCAGTTGCCCCTACAAGGGCAACACCAGCGGCTACTGGTCCGTCACAACGGACACGGCCACCTACCCCGACCTCGCCTGGGCATACGATTTCCCGACCCGGCAGGTAGCGCCCATCGCCGGACTGGTGGCCTTCTACAACGAGCGCGTGGACCTATACCTCGACGGCCACCTGTTGCCACGCCCCTCTGCCGTCACCAGAGCCATATGGGAGCAGCAACACCCCGTCTGACCTGCGCACTCCCAGCCGCTTCGGCGCCAGCGCACCGTGGGGGACGGGGGGCGGTTCATCGAGGGGCTCGGCGATGGCGTCGGCGATCACGCCGGTGGTCCGGATTGGTGCTGGTCGTGGCCCACCGCGGCCTCCTGCTGGGCCGAACAGGGTAAGCCCCCTGCCTGCCGACGACCTACCGCCGCACCCACGGCGCCCTGGCGGCTCATCTCGGTCATGTGCGGCCGGCAAGCCCTCCCTGAGGGGGTTGTGGCGGGGCACCGGCGCCCGCGACCTGCCCGAACCGGCCGTCCCTGCGGAACGATCCCCATACCCGCAGAGGTGGCCTCGGCGTCCCACCGGTCGTTCCACAGGGCGGGGCCGGGTCCAAGGCAGGCCGACGTCGGGCGTCGCGTTCGGCAGGTTGGCAGGCGACCGGTGCGGCCGCTGATGTCGTACAGCAACGCGCCGTTGCCGCATCACCGCGCGATCCCGTTTTTAAGTTAATTAGCAATTAATATTGACAGGCTTGGGGGGCCTGGGCACAGTTTCCGCCGTGGCACCGGCGCCCGGCGGACCGGAGCGGGGTGCCCCATACCCCCAACTCTCGGGAGAATTCAGTGGCTTCGCATCGTGCAGGGACGGCGCGACTGCGGCGGACCGCGACGGCGCTCGGCGCCGTGGCGCTGGTCGGGTCGATGGTCCCGGCGGCACACGCCGCGGAGGACCAGGGCGCGCCGCAGTACTACGACAGCGGCCTCGCCCCTAAGCCGTACATGGGATGGAACACCTACTACGGGCTCGGCGCCCCGACGGAGGCCCAGGTCAGGAAGGTCGCCGACCACCTCGTCAGCAGCGGGCTGCGCGACAGCGGCTACGACATCGTCTGGCTGGACGGAGGTTGGCAGGCCGACCAGCCGCGTGATCCGAAGACGGGCCGGCTCGTGGCCGACCCCACGCGCTTCCCGTCCGGCATCCCCGCGCTGGTGACGTACCTTCACCAGCGCGGCCTCAAGGCCGGCATCTACACCGACGCGGGCGAGTACGACGGCGGCACGTGGTGCGGGCTCGGCAGCCGCGGCCACTACGAGGAGGACGCCCGCCAGTTCGCCGGGTGGAAGGTCGACGCCATCAAGGTGGACTTCCTCTGCGGCATCGGTGCCGGGCTCGACCCGGGCCTGGCTTTCAAGGAGTTCAGCGACGCCGTCGCCAAGTCTGGGCGGAAGATGCTGCTCAACCTGTGCAACCCGCTCACCGACGACTGGGGCATGCCGCACACCCCCGAGCAGGACGCGCACAACACCTTCGTCCATGGCCCGACGACCGCCGACTCCTGGCGCACCGGCACGGACATCGCCTGGGGCACCCCGACGGCGGGGGAGTGGCCGAACGTCCTGCGCAACATGGACGCCAACGCCTGGCACCCCGAGGCCCAGGGCCCCGGGCACTGGAACGACCCGGACTACCTCATCCCGATGCGCAAGCTCGCCGAAGGCGGCTACGAGCTGACGGAGGAGGAGTCCACCACGCAGTTCGTGATGTGGGCCGAGATGGCCTCGCCGCTGGTGCTCGGCAGTGACCCGCGCACCCTGCCGAAATCGATGATCGACACCCTGCGCAACCCCGAGATCATCGCCGTCGACCAGGACCCGCTGGGCATCCAGGGCGTCCGCGTGGCGACGGACTCCGTCGGCGACGTCTACAGCAAGGTGCTCAAGGGCGCGGGCAAGCGGGCGGTCGTCCTGCTCAACCGCTCCGACCAGGCGCAAGATCGCACGGTGACCTTCGCCGACGCCGGGCTGACCGGCAAGGTCGAGGTGCGCGACCTGCGGGCCCGCACGCCACGCGGCACCTTCAGCGGCTCGTACACGGTCCGCGTCCCCGCGCACGGAACCGCCTTCCTCAAGCTGGCCGGCACGGACGACGCCCCGGGCGCGCAGCTGCCCGGCCGCTCCTCGGCGAGCCCGGCGCTGGTGCGGGACGGTGACACCCTGACCGTCCTCACCCGCGGCACGGACGGAACCCTGCGCACGCAGACCGCGCGCGGCGGTGACTGGTCCAAGGCCCGGACCACCGAGCTGGGCGGCCCGACGCAGGGCCGCGTCCTCGGCCAGCCCGCCGCGTACGCCTCCGCCGGCGGCCGGATCGACGTCTTCGTCCGTGGCACCGACGACACCGCCTACCGGCGCGTGTACGCGAACGGGCGCTGGGGCCGCTGGCAGAGCCTGGGCGGCACACTGACGGACGCGCCGACCGCGGCCTTCTCCGGGCCGGACGACTGGACGCTGTTCGCGCGCGGCGCGGACGGCAAGGTGTGGTCCCGCGGCCCGGCCTCCGGCTGGACCTCGCTGGGCGCGCCGCAGGACCGCCCGTTCTACGGGCGCCCGTCGGCCGTCGTGGACGACGCCGGGCGTTTGCACGTGGCCGTGCGTACTGCCGACGACGCGGTGTGGTGGCGGTCCCGTGACACCTCCGGCAGGTGGTCGGACTGGACGGCCCTGGGGGGCACGATCAGTGGCAGCCCGACGCTGGTGGCCTCCGGCGGCACGGTGCACCTGTACGCCCGTGCCGGTGACTACACGCTCTGGACGCGCAGTTGGACCGCGTCCGGCGGCTGGGCGGGCTGGAGCAAGAACAACGCCTTCGTCAGCGGTGTCTTCGACGGTGCTCTCGGCGGCGTCGCAGGATCCGACGGCGGCGTGCTCGTCGCCTTCCGCGGGGTGGACGGCCGCGTCCACCAGACCGCGCTCTGAGCACCGCGCGATCACCCCGCTCCACTCGGCTTCACCTGCGTCAACCCGTACCACCCGGAACCAACAGGTGTGCCTCCGGGCCTTGTTCGGCCGGAGGCACACCCTCCGAGAAATAAATTAGTAATTAATCTTGACGGTGTGCGGATCCCTGCGACAGGCTGTGCCTGCCGCGCCCGGGGCCGGGCCGTCAGGGGGCCTCAGCTCCGTTCCATGGGCACTTAGGGAGTGCACAGATGACCGCCTTCAACGCCACCCGCCGCAGATTCCTCGTAGGAGCGGGCGCAGTCGGCGCCGGCGCGCTGCTCAGCGGCTGCGTCACCCAGAGCCCGTCCGCCTCCGGAGGAACGTCCGGCGGCCCGGTGACCCTGCAGTCCAACCTCTCCTCCCCGCAGGCGAAGACCGCGATGCAGGCGATCGTCGCCGCCTTCGACAAGCGCGGCGACGCCAGGGCGGAGCTCAACACCGTCGCCTCGGAGACGTTCCGCACCCAGCTGCCGACCTACCTCACCTCGGCCAACCCGCCGGACGTGTACACCTGGTACCCCGGCTCCGTCGCCGAGTCGTACGCCAAGAAGGACCTGCTCCTCGGCCTCGACGACATATGGGAGAAGCCGGAGCTCTCCGGCTATTCCGACGCGCTGAAGAAGCTGTGCACCTCGGCTTCCAGCGGCAAGAAGGTTTTCGTGCCCACCAGTTACTACTGGTGGGGCATGTTCTACCGGAAGTCCAACTTCGCGAAGTGGGGCGTGCAGGAGCCCAAGACCTGGGACGAGTTCCTCGACCTGTGCGACAAGCTCAAGAGCAAGGGCGTCGCCCCGATCGGCCTCGGTGCCGGCGGCGACACCCCGTGGGTCGCCTCCGCCTGGTTCGACTACCTCGACATCCGCGTCAACGGCGCCACGTACCACCGCGAACTCCTCGCGGGCAAGCACCGATTCGACGACCCCGAGGTCCGCAAGGTCTTCGACAAGTGGGACGAGGCCCGTCCGTACTTCGACCCCAACGGCACGGCGATCCCCTTCCAGGACGCCACCACCGCCCTCCTCCAGGGCCGCACCGGCATGATGCTCATCGGCACCTTCTTCGCCGACGCCGCCCCCAAGGACGCCCTGGGCGACCTGGACTTCTTCCAGTTCCCCATCATCGACCCGAAGGTGCCGGTCGCCGAGGAGGCGCCCACCGACGGCTACTTCGCCAGCGCCCGCACCAAGCGCGGCGACGATGCCAAGGAACTGCTGCGTTACCTGGCCACCGCCGAGGCGCAGGAGCTCTACCTCAAGAGCTCGTCCGGCACGACGCTGCCCACGCACCCCGACGCCAAGGACGCCGGCACCCCGCTGGTCCTCAAGGGCCGCAAGCTCATCGAGGGCGCCGCCGACCTGACGCAGTTCTTCAACCGCGACTCCAGCGACGCCCTCCAGCCGACCGCCGACACGGCGCTCGTGCACTACCTGGCCAAGCCCAAGGAGATCGGCTCGATCCTCACCACGTGGCAGCGCAGCGCACAGAAGATCTGGAGCCAGTGACGATGGCGCTGATCGGCTCCGCACGACGGTCCAGGGCCACGCGGGTGCCCCCGGTGGTCCTGGCCTTCGTCCTCGTCCCGCTGCTCGCCGAGGCGTTCTGGGTCTTCTGGCCGGCCCTCCAGGGCTTCTACCTCTCCCTGACCTCCTGGGACGGCCTGGCGGCCCCGAAGTTCGTCGGCCTCGGCAACTTCAGCGAGATGCTGCACGACGCGGTCTTCCGCACCGCCGCGATCAACACGGTGCTGTGGCTGCTGCTCTTCGGCGGGCTGTCCGCCGCCCTCGGGCTCGGTGCCGCGCTGCTGCTCCAGCAGGAACGGCGCGGCATCGGGTTCTACCGGGCGGCGCTCTTCCTGCCAGTGGTCTTCTCACTGGTCGCCACGGCGCTGGTGTGGCAGGCCATGTACCAGCCGGACGGTCTGATCAACAACGTGCTGGAGGCCGTCGGTCTCGGCGGCTGGAAGCACGCCTGGCTCGCCGACCAGGACACCGCCTTCTATGCGGTGATCGTGCCCGCGCTGTGGCGCCAGGTCGGCTATGTGATGGTGCTGTACCTGGCCGGCCTCAAGGGCATCGACCTCGCGCTGTACGAGGCGGCCAAGGTCGACGGCGCGACCCGCTGGCAGCAGTTCCGGCACATCACGCTGCCGCAGCTGCGCAGTGTCAACGCGGTCGTCCTGTCGGTGATCGTCATCGACTCGCTGCGCTCGTTCGACGTGGTGTGGGCCCTCACCCGCGGCGGCCCGTACCACTCCTCCGAACTGCTGAGCACCTACATGTACTCCACCGCGTTCCAGTCCCTGCGCCTGGGATACGGCTCCGCGCTCGCCGTCGTCATCTTCGTGCTGGCCTTCGGCGTCATCGTGAGCTACCTCGTGCGCGCCTTCCGGGAGGCCGACTGATGACCGCCACCCACACCACAGCGCACGTCAAGGACACCGGGGGCGCGGCGGGTCAGGCCGGCTCCGCCAAGGCCGCGGGGCCTCGCCGCCCCGCGCTGCGCGGCCGCGCCCTGCGCACGACCGGCTTCCACCTGACCGCCGGCCTGCTGTCCGCGCTGTGGCTGCTGCCGATCGTCCTCGTGCTCGTCACCAGCACCCGGACGTTCGACGACATCGCCGCGCACGGCGTCGGCAGCCGGCCGCACTCGTTCACCTTCGACAGCTTCCGGCAGGCGTGGGTGGACGGCGGCCAGCAGCGCGCCCTCATCAACAGCATGCTGGTCACCGTCCCCACCGTCCTGCTCTCGCTCGGCCTCGCCTCCATGGCCGCCTTCGCGCTCAGCCGCTACGCCCTGCCCTTCCGGCGCGTCCTGCTGCTGCTCATGCTCGGCGGCAACCTGCTGCCGCCGCAGATCCTGCTGATCCCGGTCTCCAGACTCAGCGAACTGCTGGGCATCTACGACCAGTTGTACGCCCTGATCGGCGTGCAGGCCGGCTTCGGCGTCGGCTTCTACGTCTTCGTCCTGCACGGCTTCATGAGGGCGATCCCCGCAGAGATCCAGCAGGCCGCCGTCATCGACGGCGCGAACCCGTGGCAGATCTACTGGCGGGTCATCCTGCCGCTGGCCCGCCCGGCGTTGGCCGCGCTGAGCGCGCTGTCCTTCACCTGGATCTTCAACGACCTGCTGTGGGCCATCACGGTGCTGCGCACCGACACCCGGATGCCCGTCACCGCCTCGCTGATCGGACTGCAGGGCCAGTACGTGTCCATGTGGAACGTCATCGCGGCCGGTTCGGTGATCGCCGCCGCCCCGACGGTGGCCGTCTTCCTCCGCTTCCAGCGCCACTTCGTGGCCGGACTGAACCTCGGAGCCGTCAAGTGACCGCGCACGACGACCGGTGGCTGCTGCGCACCGACACCACCACCTACGCCGTCACCCTCGGCGGCGACGGCCGCTGGGCCGAGCTCGCCGCCTGGGGACCGCACGGCGCCGAGGACGGGCCGTCACCCCTGGACTGGTCCCGCCGCACCCACTTCATCACCCCCGCCGACGCCGCCCCGGCCGAGTACATCCCTTACGGACTGCGGCCGTTCACCGGCGCCGACCTGATCGCCTCCCGCCCCGGTGGCGACCGCGGCAGCTGGTGGCGCTTCACCGGCGCCACGCAGGACGCGGACCGGGCACTGCGCCTGGAGTTCGCCGACGACCTCCTCGGCCTGCGTACGACGCTCCACTACGAGACGGTGCCCGGCACCGACGTCGTCCTGCGCTGGACGGAGCTCACCTGCACCGGCGAGACCGAGGTGCGCCTGGAGCGCTTCGACTCCGCGGCCGTCAACGTGCGCGTCCAGGGCGGCGCGCGGCTGACGTACCTGGCCGGACAGTGGTCGCAGGAGTTCCAGCTCAAGGACGTGCGCCTGGAGCGCGGCCGCTTCGAGATGGAGAGCACCCAGGGCTCGGCCGGGCACGCGTACCACCCCTGGCTCGCGATCCAGGACGCCGCCGCCCCCGCCGAGGGTGCCACCCCCACCTACGGCATCGCCCTGGAGTGGTCCGGCAACTGGCGGATCACGGCCGACGCCGAGCCCGGCGGCGCCGTACGGGTGCGGGCCGGCCGGGTGCCCCACGAGGGCGCGGTCCGCCTCGCCCCCGGCGCCACCCTCGTCACGCCCCGGCTGGCCTGCGCTTTCAGCCCCGACGGGCTCGACGGGCTGGCCCGCGTGTGGCACCGCTACGAGCGGCACCTCACCGGCGAGCGCGTCGACCGGCCCCGCAAGGTCCTCTACAACTCGTGGGAGGCCACCGGCTTCGACGTCGACGCCGCCGGTCAGCTGGAGCTCGCCGAAGTCGCCGCCGAGCTGGGCGCCGAACTCTTCGTCGTCGACGACGGCTGGTTCACCGGACGTCCCGACGACACCGGAGGCCTCGGCGACTGGGACCCGGACCCGGCCGAGTTCCCCGGCGGCTTCGACCGCTTCGTCGAGGACGTCCGCGCCCTCGGCCTGGACTTCGGCCTGTGGGTGGAGCCCGAGGGCATCAGCCCCCGCTCCAGGCTCTACGCCGAGCACCCCGAGTGGGTGTACCGGATCGACGGCCGCCCCGCCACGCTGGTGCGCAACCAGCTCCTGCTCGACCTCGGCCGCGAGGACGTCCAGGACTTCGTGATCGGCACCCTCGACCGGCTGCTGGGCTCCCACGCCATCAGCTACCTCAAGTGGGACATGAACCGGCCGCCCACCGAGCGCGGCCGCTCCGGTCACCCGGCCGGGCCCGACCCCGAGCTCCACGATCTCGACGCGGCCCACGTCGCCGGCTATCTCCGCGTCCTGGACCACCTGCGCACCGCCCACCCGCACGTCACCGTCGAGGGCTGCGCCGGCGGCGGCGCCCGCGTCGAGCACGCCACCCTCGCCCGCACCGACGTGGTGTGGCCCAGCGACAACACCGCGCCCATGGACCGGCTGCGCATCCAGTACGGCTACCTCCACGCCCACGCACCGCACACCATGAGCTCCTGGGTCACCGACGCCCCCGGCGTCTTCGACTCCCGGCCCCGTTCGCTGGCCTTCCGCTTCGTCAACTCCATCGCGGGCGTCCTCGGCATCGGCGCCGACATCCGCCACTGGACGCCTGAGCAGCGCGCCGAGGCGGCGGAGTGGATCGCCCGCTACAAGGAGATCCGCGACGTCGTCCACCATGGCGAAGTCCACCTGCTGGGCAGCCCCGCAGACCCGACGTGCGGCATCCAGTACGAGGAACGTGGGAAACACAGCGGCGCTCGACTGGTGGTGACCGCATGGAACACCGGCCCGCTCGACGGCGCGCCCCTGGTGCCCGGCCGCGCCGCCCGGCTGCGTCTGCGCGGCCTGCGGCCGGACGCCGTCTACACCGACACCGCCACCGGCACCCGCTACAGCGGCGCGTACCTGATCCACTCAGGGCTACCGCTCGCCTGGACCGCCGGACACGACGCGGAGTTGACCGTCCTGGCCCGGCAGTGACGACAGCGGAAGAATCGGCACCCCATCCGCCTGTCGAACATCCGCACCCCACCTTCCCCTCGAACAGGAGACGAGACACCCCATGAACCCAGCCGCCCGCTTCACCAACCGCGTCGCCGTCGTCACCGGCGCCGCATCGGGCATCGGCGCGGCCACCGCAGCACGCCTCGCCACGGAGGGCGCGGCCGTCGTCCTGGCCGACCTCGACGCCGAGCACGGCGAGGAGACCGCCGAGCGACTGCGCCAGGACGGCGCCCGCGCCCTGTTCGTCGCCGCCGACGTCGCGAGCGAGGACGACTGGCAGCGCGTGATCACCGCCGCCCACAGCTTCGGACCCGTGGGCGTTCTGGTCAGCAACGCGTACACGGTGGCAGTCGCCCCGGCCCACGAGACCAGCCTCGCCTCCTGGGAACGGCAGCTCTCGGTCAACCTCACCGGCGCCTTCCTGGGCGTCAAGGCGACACTGCCCGACCTGCGCGAGCACCAGGGGGCCGTGGTACTCGTCTCCTCCGTCCACGCCCACCGGGGCATCCCCGGCCACCCGGCGTACGCGGCGAGCAAGGGCGCCCTGCTGTCGCTGTGCGGCCAGCTCGCCGTCGACTACGGACCGTCCGTCCGCGTCAACGCGGTGCTGCCGGGACCGATCCTGACCGCCGCCTGGGACCGGGTACCGCCGGCCGACCGCGAGCTCAGCGTCGCCGGGACCGCGGCGCGCCGCTTCGGCACTCCCGAGGAAGTCGCCGCCGCCGTCGCCTTCCTCGCCGCCGACGAAGCCTCCTACATCACCGGATCGAGCCTGCTCGTGGACGGCGGCTGGAGCGTCGCCAAGGATTCCGCCTGACGGAACCGACCGCTCCCGCCACCGACCGACCAGCAAGAAAGGCAAACACATGACGCCATACGCGCGCCGCGGAGTGCACGGCCAGACCGTGGAGACCCTCGCCCGCCGGGTGCTCAGCGGCGAGATCCCCGAGGGAGCGACGCTCGACATGGCGGCCCTGCAGAGCGAACTGGACGTCAGCCTGACGGCCCTGCGCGAATCGCTCAAGGTGCTCGCGGCCAAGGGCATGGTCGACGCCCGGCAGAAGCGCGGCACTTTCGTCCGGCCCCGCTCCGACTGGAACCTGCTCGACGCCGACGTGCTGCGCTGGCAGTTCTCCGAGCCGAGCGGCACCGGCGCCGACCCCGCGCTGCTCCGTAACCTCGGCGAGGTCCGCGGCATCGTCGAACCGGCCGCCGTGCGGCTGGCCGCGGTCCGCCGCACCGACGCCGACCTCGACGCGCTGGAGGCGGCACTGACCGCCATGGGCCAGGAGGGCGGCGCGAGCGACGCCGTCCAGGCCGACCTCGCCTTCCATCGGGCGCTGCTCGCGGCCACCCACAACGAACTGCTGGAACGCATGGAGATGGTCATCGAGTCGGGCCTGGCCCATCGCGACCAGCTCGTGCACAGCGCCCCCCACAGCGAGGACCCGGTCCCCAGCCACCGAGCCGTCCTCGACGCCGTGCGCGACCGGGACCCGGACGCCGCGGAACACGCCATGCGCGCCCTGCTCGACCAGGCGACGCGCGACCTCGACAAGCTCGGCGGCCCGTCCGCGCCCGAGGGCGCGGACGACTCCGCCGAGGAGAAGGACGGCCAGGCACAGTGAAGATCGAGCGCGTCGAGACCTTCCTCGTCCCGCCCCGTTGGCTGTTCTGCCGCATCGAGACCGACGACGGTGTCGTCGGCTGGGGCGAGCCGGTGGTGGAGGGCCGAGCCGAGGTGGTCCGGTCAGCCGTCGAGGTACTGGCGGAGTACCTGGTGGGCCAGGACCCGCTGCGCATCCAGGATCACTGGCAGGTGCTGAGCAAGGGCGGCTTCTACCGGGGCGGCCCGGTCCTCTCCAGCGCCGTCGCCGGCATCGACCAGGCCCTGTGGGACATCGCGGGCCGCGCGCTCGGGGTGCCGGTGCACACCTTGCTCGGTGGCCCGGTCCGCGACACCGTCCGGGTGTACGCCTGGGTCGGCGGCGACGAACCCGAGCGGCTCAAGGAGGAGGTCACCGCCCAGGTGGAGGCCGGCTTCACCGCCGTGAAGATGAACGCCGCCGGGCGCACTCCGCCGATCGGCAGCCCCGCCGAGACGGCTGCCGTCGTCGAGCGTGTGGCGGCCGCCCGCGAAGCCCTGGGACCGCACCGCGACGTCGCCGTCGACTTCCACGGCCGCTTCAGCGCCGCCAACACGCGACGCGTGCTCCACGAGATAGCCCCGCTGCACCCGCTGTTCGTCGAGGAACCCGTTCTGCCCGACCAGGCACACCTGCTGCCCGGGCTGGTCGCCGTCTCGTCCGTGCCGCTGGCCACCGGCGAACGGCTTTACGGGCGGGGGGACTTCCTCCCGGTGCTCACCGCGGGCGTCGCCGTGGCCCAGCCGGACCTGTCGCACGCCGGCGGGATATCCGAGGTCACCCGGATCGCCTCGCTCGCCGAGACCTTCGGGGCCCACCTGGCGCCGCACTGCCCGCTCGGTCCCATCGCGCTGGCCGCCAGCCTCCAGGTCGCCTTCGCCACATCCAACTTCCTGATCCAGGAGCAGAGCCGGGGCATCCACTACAACAAGGACGCCGACCTGCTGTCCTACCTGGTCGACACCGAGCCCTTCCGCTTCGTCGACGGCCAGGCGCACCGCACCGCACTGGCGCTGCCCGGACTCGGCATCGCCGTCGACGAGGACGCGGTTCGCGCCGCCGACCGGTCCGGACACGCCTGGCGCAACCCCGTGTGGCGGCACGCCGACGGCTCCTTCGCCGAATGGTGACCGGCTCCCGGCTCCCGGTCTCCGTGGTCGCCGATCCGGACCACGGCGGACGCTGGACCTCGCTGACCGCGGGCGGCCGCGAATGGCTGTGGCACCGCGACGAGCCCCGCCGCCCCCTGGTCCGGCCCGGCGACCCCTTTGCCGACGCCGGCGGACTGGAGGAGTGCGTACCCACCGTGCGCGGGCTGCCCGACCACGGGGATGCCTGGTCACGGCGCTGGCGCAGGGACGGGCAGGCGGACGTCGTGGAGTGCCCCGACTTCCGCCTGACCCGGCGCCTCGGCACGGAGGCGGGAGCCGCCGTCGCCGACTACACGCTCACCGCAGAGCCCGGCTACCGCTTCGTGTGGGCCGCCCACGCCCTCCTGGACCTCTCCCCGGATGCGTGGATCGGCATCGAAGCACCTGCGGAGACCCGGCTCTACCCGGACGAGGGCGCGGGCTGGATCACCGGGTGCTGGCCGCGTGTTGACGGCATCCCTCTCGACCGGCTCGGCCCGGACGACGGGACCGCCGTCGGAGCGGTCGTCCTCACCCCACGGGTTGCTGTGCACGACGGCCCCCACACGCTGCACCTGTCCGTCGAAGCCGCCGGACAGCCGGTCGCGGTCGCCCTGTGGCGCAACCTCGGAGGCTTCCCCCAGGACGCGCCGTACCGCTCGATCGGCGTCGAGCCCATGCTCGGCCGCGTCTTCGACCGCACCGGGGCGGCAGACGGCGACACGGCCGTCGTCCCGCCCTCCGGCGAGGTCGTCTGGCGGCTCACAGTCACCGCGACCCGCCGCCCCTGAACCTCCATCACCAGAAGGGATGCCGGATGAACCTGCTCGCCGCGCTGCGCGCCCACCGGCTGCTCGCCATCGTCCGTGGCAGCGACCCGGACGCCGCGCTGACCACCGTGCTCACCCTCGCCGAGGAGGGTGTCCCCCTCATCGAGGTCTCCCTCAGCGGACGCGACGCCCTGGACGTCATCGCGCGCGCCCGCGCCGCGCTCGGCCCGGACGCGACGCTCGGAGCCGGGACCGTCCTCGGCGCCGAAGACGCACGGGCCGCCCACAAGGCCGGGGCCGCCTTCCTCGTCACCCCGGCGGTCAGCGACGGGATCGCCACCGGACGGGAACTCGGACTCCCCGTGCTCGCCGGGGTGATGACCCCCACCGACATCCTCCAGGCGCTGCGGCTCCGCGCCGACGCCCTCAAGCTCTTCCCGGCCGGCAGCGCCGGTGGACCCGGCTACCTGCGCGACCTGCGCGGTCCCTTCCCCGACCTGCCCTTCGTGCCCGTCGGGGGAGTGGACGCGGAGGCCGCCGCCGCATACCTGCGGGGCGGCGCCACCGCTGTCGGCGTCGGATCGCCCCTGATCGGCGACGCCGCCGAGGGCGGCAGCATCACCGCCCTGCGCGAACGAGCCCGCACCTTCCTGGACGTCGTCCGCGCGGAGGCCCGCCCGTGACCGCCACAATGCCCCCGGCGGTCCTCGGGACCGACCGCCTCGAACTCGGCGAGGGCATCCGCTGGACGGACGACCGCGCCGTACTCACCGACATCCTCAGCGGCCGGCTCCTCGCCGCCCCCGACGACCCTGCCGCGCCGCACACCCTGATCGCCCGACTGCCGTGCCCGCTGGGCGCGGTGGCACCGGTCGAGGGCCACCCCGGCCACTGGATCGCGGCCGCGGGCACCGGCATCTGCCGCATCGACCCCGCGGGCCGGGTCGCATGGATCGCGCGACCCGAGGACGACGCCCCGGTGCCGATGCGGATGAACGACGGCGTCGCCGACCCCCACGGCCGCTTCTGGGCCGGCAGCATGGCCTACGACACGACCGAGGACGCCGGCTCCCTCTACCGCCTGGACCGCGACGGCCGCGTCACCCGCGTCCTGCGGGACATCACGATCCCCAACGGTCCGGCCTTCAACGCCGACGGCACCGTCATGTACCTCGCCGACAGCGCCCGGGGCGTCATCCTGCGCTGTCCGGTCGACCCCGCGAGCGGCGACCCGGGCACGCCCGAACCCTTCGTCACGCTCGCCTCCGGCAGCCCCGACGGGATGACCACCGACATCGAGGGCGGGCTGTGGACCGCCGTCTGGGGCATCGGGCAGGTCCATCGCTACCACCCCGACGGCACTCTCGACCGGATCGTCGACCTGCTCGCCGAACAGCCCGCCGGACTCTGCCTCGGCGCCTCCGACGGCCGCACGCTTCTCGTCACCAGCGCACACATCGGCCTGCCCGCCCCGGGACCGCTCGACGGCGCCGTCTTCGCTGTCCGGGTCGACGTGCCCGGCGCCCCGGCCGCCCCGTATCGCCCGGCGATCCCCTCCGCCCCGGACCCGGCGGACCGCGCCGACACACTCTAGGAAGCCCACCATGAGCACCCACCGGCCACTGCGCCCCGGCCCCGTGGTCTGCGTCGGCGAGACCATGGCCGCCCTCGCCCCCGACCCCCTCGGACCGTTGGACGGCGCCGACCTGCTGCGCGTCGACATCGCGGGCGCCGAGTCGAACGTCGCCCTCTACCTCGCCGACCACGGCATCCCCGCCCGCTGGGTCTCCGCCGTCGGCGACGACCCCTTCGGCCGCCGCGTCCGCGCCCGGATCGCCGCGGGCGGCGTCGACGTCAGCGGCGTCCGCACCGACCCGGAGCGGTCCACTGGACTACTGCTCAAGGACCCGGGCGCGCACGGCACCCGCGTGCACTACCACCGCGCCGGATCCGCCGCCTCGGCCCTCACCCCCGACGTGCTCGACGATCCGGCGGTGGAGGGCGCCGCGCTCGTCCACCTCAGCGGCATCACCCCCGCCCTGTCGCCCGGTTGCCGCGCCCTCGTCGAACGCGCGCTGCGCCCCGACCGTCCGTGGCCCGTCAGCTTCGACGTCAACCACCGGCCCGCCCTCTGGGCCGGCCGCTCGGCCGCCAACGTGCTGCGGCCGCTCGCGGACCGGGCCGACATAGTCCTCGTAGGCCTCGACGAGGCCCAGGCCCTGTGGGGGGACCGGATCACTGACGCCGTACGGGTCCGCGACCTCCTGCCCGGCCCGCGGGTCCTCGTCGTGAAGGACGGGGGCCGCGCCGCGACCGCCTTTGTCGGCGCCGCCGCCCACAGTGTGTCCGCCCTTACCGTGCGTGTTGCCGAACAGGTCGGCGCCGGCGATGCCTTCGCCGCAGGATTCCTCAGCGGGCTGTTGCGGCAGTTGCCCGTGGACCGCGCCCTGCGGCTGGGCCATCTGGCCGCGGCCTCGGCCTTGCGGACCGCCGCCGACCACGGCCCGCTGCCGGACCCCGCGCTCGTCGCGGCGCTGCTGGACGCCGACGAGGAGACCTGGCGGGCCACCGTGATCGACTGATCCCTCGGGATGGGACCGTCCGGGGCGCCTCCCTCCGCAGAGCGACGTGTCGCTGGAGGTGAAGGCGACCTCTCACCACACCTGGCTATCGACCAGCTGGCTCATCGGCCACGCTCCCCAGCAGCCGGTAGGCCACCCCGAAGACCGCGGGCCGGTGCATTCCCCACTTGGCCCCGAGCATGTCCTCCTGTGGCTGAACAGCCGCACGCATCACGCCACCGTCCGCACCGACCGTTGTTCACCGGCAGGAACGGCCTCAGCCGCGCGGCCGGACAGCTCCTCCGAGGACGTGGCCCAGGACGTGTGGCTGCGGGCGGCCGGAGCGGATCTGCAGGACGTCCGTGATCTGCGGGCCTGGCTGGTCACGGTGGCCGTGGTTGCCGGAACCGTTGTTGACGGGGCCGGACGCGTCGGAGCCGGTTCTGGTCGATGAGTGCGTCAGTTCGGCGATGCTTCTGATCATGGAGGAACTGAGCCCGCCGGAGCGGGTGGCCTTCGTCCCGCACGATGTCCTCAGTCTTGGGTTCGGCCGGATCGCCGAAGTGCTGGACGTCTGCCGGGTGCCTGGCAGCTTGCCTCGCGGGCACGGCGACGGGTGGCCAAGGCGAAGCAGCGCATGCCGCAGGCGCCGAAGGCGGAGCGTGAACGCGTGCCAGCAATCTTCCGCGCCGCGTACGAGGCCGGGGACCTGACCGGCCTGGTCAGGCTGCTGCACCCGGACGCCGTATACGTCACCGACGGCGGCGGCAAGGCCGCGGCGGCGCGCGAGCTCATCCACGGTGGTGAGCGCGTCGCCGAGGTGATGGTGCGCGAACTGTCACACCCCGAGGGGCTGTCTCGTCTCCCTGATGAGAACGCATACAGGACGACGGAGGGAATGCCCGCGGGCAGGTGAGATCGATCATGCGGGACGGCATACATCAACCTGCTGCGCTTCTCTCCGGTGATGCGCCGCTGCGAGCCCTGTGTGTGAACGGGCCGTGCGCTCGTCGAAGCCCCCTCCCAGTAAGGACTGTCATGCAAGCCATCACTGTTCGGGACCGTGACGCCGGTATCGCCGGGCTGTCGTTGTCGGACATGCCCTACCCCCACGCGGCCGAGAACGACGTCATCGTGCGGGTGCACGCCGCGGGCTTCACCCCCGGAGAGCTGGACTGGCCGGGCACCTGGACCGATCGCGCGGGCCGCGACCGGACGCCGAGCGTGCCCGGACACGAGTTGTCGGGTGTCGTTGAAGAGCTGGGGTACGGCACCACCGGCCTGAGTGTCGGCCAGCGGGTGTTCGGCTTGGCCGACTGGACCCGCAACGGCACGCTCGCCGAGTACACCGCGGTGGAAGCCCGCAACCTCGCTCCGTTGCCGGCGGACATCGACCACACGGTGGCCGCCGCGCTGCCCATCTCCGGGCTGACCGCCTGGCAGGGCCTGTTCGACCACGGCCGCCTCACCACAGGCCAGACCGTCCTGATCCACGGCGCCGCCGGCGGTGTGGGCTCGATCGCGGTGCAGCTCGCCCGCGAGGCCGGCGCCCGCGTCATCGGCACCGGCCGCCCGGCCGACCGGGACCGGGCGCTCGCACTCGGCGTCGACACCTTCCTCGACCTGGAAACCGAGAAGCTGGAGGACACCGGCGCGGTTGACGTCGTGTTCGACGTGATCGGCGGGAACGTCCTCGACCGGTCGGCCGCACTGGTGCGCGCCGGCGGCACGCTCGTCACCATCGCCATGCCGCCCAAGGTCCAGCCCACCGACGGGCGGGCCGTCTTCTTCGTGGTCGAGCCCGATCGCGCGCGGCTCACCGACCTCGCCCAGCGCCTGAGGGACGGCCGGCTCAAGCCGGCCGTCGGCGCCGTGCGGCCACTCGCCGAGGCACCCGCCGCATTCGCCCCGGTCACGCGCATCCCCGGCAAGACGATCATCCGCGTCATCGAAGACTGAAAGGAGGCTCCTCGTGATCACCATGCGGATCGCCGGTGGCCTGCTGGCCGTTGCCATGCCGGCCGGGGCCACCGGCTTTACCGCCTCGGCCCACACCGCCCAAGCCAAGGCGCCGACCGCGGCCGGGTCATCGAAGCGGCCCACGTGAAGGGCAAGACGTTCACCTCGGAGACTTTCCGCCCGGCGCACGCGCGATGCCGCACCGGCACGGCTTTCGTCTACGCCTACTTCGACGACCCCCAACGATGGGCACCGGTCCCAAGACGCGCCCGCGGCGCAGGTCACACGTACAGGGAGCGGCCCGTCGGTGCGGCAACTCCCCAAGGCGATCGGGATGCTGAGCACGGCGTCGGTTGCCTACCACCTGGCCAACCGGAGCGGGCGTGCGCGGTGGCTGCGTGCTGGGGTCCTCGCGCGGGTGGGGGGACGAGTCGTGGGCTGGGACAGACGCCGACGGAGGCGCGGTGTGTGCGTGTGTTCCGACTGGAGAGCCGCACAATGGTCACACACCGCGCTCCGATCGTGATCAGCGGCCGCCTCCGTGGCCGCCGCCTCCGTGGCCGCCGCCGCCGTGGCCGCCGCCTCCGTGGCCGCCGCCGCCGTGGCCGCCGCCGCCGTGGCCGCCGCCGCCGTGGCCGCCGCCGCCGTGGCCGCCGCCACCGTGACCGCCGCCACCGTGACCGCCGCCGTGGCCGCCGCCATGGCCGCCACCGTGGCCGCCGCCATGGCCGCCACCGTGACCGCCTCCGTGGCCGCCGCCTCCGTGGTCACCGTAGGAACTCACCGAGGTCTGCGGCGCGTGAGTCGGAGCGGCGGCAGCTGCGGTCCCCGCCGCGCCGATCGCTGCACCACCGGCCACGAGCACGCCTGCTGCGGAAACCGCAAAGAGGTGCTTCAGACGCTGTGCCTGCATGATCTGTACCTTCTCTGTTTCATCGACTTGCGCGTTGTCGGACACGCGAATGTCGGCCGCAGCCATAGCAGATGCGCGGCGTGATCTTGAATTCGCCACGTGTCATGAGGAAGAACTCCCCTGCCCGGCTCCGTAATCCCGCAGTGCGGGGCTTCACGAATGCGCGGAGGCCGCGGTCTTCAAAGAGGGTCTGCCGGAAGGGGCATACTGCCGGTTTCCGGCCCCTACTCACACACGCTAGTCCCCTCTTGAGCGATCGCATCTTGAGCGGACCGTCAACCGTTTGCCGCTTTGAGCGTGGCGGGTTCCTGCCGGCGCATGCCAAGCGCATCCAGGTCGGCCCGGTGGTCCGCGCTCAGTCTCGCTGAGCGCCTGCGGCTGTCGTCAACGAACGTGTCCAGCTTGACCGGGACCTCCTCCTCGCCGCCGTCGATGTCGATCGTCTCGACGTGTTGCGGGTTGCACCCGTAGGTGGCTTTCTTCGCGGGCGTGGAACTGGCGGGACGGTGGTGGTGTTGCGTTCCAGGCGGAGTTCTCGCCGGCGTTATGTGGCGATACCAGGCCGGCCACTTGCGGACCTCGTACTGGTCCAGGCCGCACTCATTCTTCGCGGTCTCGAAGCACTCCTCGACCGACCAGCGCGCACCCACCGCGGCCACCGCCTCCGCCAGCACGGTCCTCACTGGCGCGTGGCTGAGGAAGTAGGCGATCTCGGCCGAATCAGCGATGGAACGCCGCACCAACAACAGGTGCTCGAAGGCCGCAGCCGGTGCGGCCAGTGCCGCGCCCCGTCGGCATGCGGCGCCCCAGCTCCGGTTCGGAGGCGAAGCCCACCTCCTTGGGCGTCGCCGCATCCCTGCGCCGACGTGTGTCGCGCACCCATGACTCGTCCGGTAGGTACAACTCCCGGTCAGTCAGCACCCGTCCACGCGAGGACGCGTGGCCCAAGAACACGCCCACCTGACAGTTCTCAATCCGCCCCGCCGTGCCCGTGTACTGCCGCTGAACGTCGCCGATCGATTGCCCTTCTTCAAGAACCCCGTCTCGTCCACGACCAGCACCGCGGCGGCCTCGCCCAGGCGCTCGACCACGTAGGACAGCACAACATGGCGGACCCGGTCGGCGTCCCAGCGGGCGGCCCCCAGTAGCCGCTGCGTCGACCAGGGTGTCGCGGCACCGGCCTGCTCAGCCAGCTGCCACCCGTTCTGGCGCGGCACGTCTGCCAGCAGCCCCCCAGCCCCTCACATAGGCGACCGCCGTTGCCCGCGGCTCCGACCGCTCGAAACACCAGCGACCCGCGGCCCCGGACCCGCCAGCTCCGCACCCCACGGTTCCACCTGATCCGAAGTCACCACACGTCGATCATTGCAGGCAGGATGACCCACGCGGCGAGTGCCGCCGCGACACCACGGGAGACCTCGCATGGCTGACTACTATCCGTACCGAATCGCGACCAGGAGAGGGGACCTGACGCTGATCTGGCGGCCCGGAGAGGGCGATGCGCCCGATGCGCTCGCCGTTGACGGCCTTGGAAGACTCCTCGCGTTCCATGACCTCAAGACGCTGCAGGAATACTGTGTTCGCAACGGCTGGGAGCTCATCTTGGAAGGCGAAGCCACGCTCGATCTGGCCGTCGTACGTCAGTGGGTCGAACACCCTGGCCTTGGCTCGGTTTCGGCAGGGCTGCTGCTGGACGCGTGGAACTTCTTCGAAGACCTCTCCCGGAGCCTGAAGTCCGGCTCACCACTTCCCTCCCAAGGACCGATCCACGACAGCGCCTACGAAAAGATCTTCGGCGGCGAAGCTCTCGAACCGACCGCTGGCCAAGGGGCCTGGACGGACGAGGAGACCGCAGCCGTGCGCGAACTCCTCCGCGCGGGCCTGAATCTCTGGGAACAGGCCGTGCACAGGTCCGGCACCGACTGATCGAATCTACGAGTCTTCCGCGCCCACCCAGCTCAACTGTCTCTGTAGTACTGAGCTCAGATCAGCTGAGGGCCTGTTCGGCGGGCGCCCGTCGGCTCGGACTCGGCAGGTTCCGCGTCGGGTCGCGGGCCGAGGTCTCGGCCCGCGACCGCGAGGTCAGTCGCCGGCCGGAGTGCCCGTCACCTTCAGGTGGCGGACGCGGCCCACGTTGTCGAAGGATCCGAAGCCCACCCGGCCCGAGGCGAAGACCGGGTCGGTGGCCGTGATCAGCGGATTGGGGCTGCCGTCCAGGTAGACGGCGGTCTCACCGGTGTCGGCGCAGTGGGTGAGGCGCACCTTGTGCCACCCTTCGTTCTTGATCGCCGGAGGTGCGCCGAAGGTTCCGTTCCACTGGTCGTCGATGCGCAGCCGGTCGGCGTCGTTGACCGTGAACATACCGTTGTGCGGGTAGATGGTGTTGTCGCTCGACAGGTGCGCGTACTGGAATCGAGTGTCCGACTGATAGTCCCAGATGAGAATGACGTCACGGTTGGTGATCTCGACGGGGGTGTCGATCCGCACCTCCGCCTCGACGGTGACGGAGGAGTAGCGCGGGCCCGCGGTCAGGACGGCGTACTCGAAGGGGCGTCGCGGTCCCGGGCGGGCGACGCCCGGCTCGGTCATGATCGTCTCGCGTTCGGTGTACGCCCGCTTGGCCGGGGTGACCGGCGCCCAGTTGTCGGGGCCGGTGGTGTGGGTGGTGGGGGTGTTGCCGATCCCGCAGTTGGCGAAGGTGCGGGTCCCGGTCACCTTCCAGACCTTGCCGTTGGCCTTCGAGACGATGTACAGGCCGCCGCCGCGGTCGGAGCCGAAGCGCAGGTCGACACGTTGGTCACCGGCGAGGTCGCGCATGGTGACCGTCTTCCCGGTCGACTTGTCGAAGAGCATCAGCTGCTCGAGCGGTGCGAGGTCGGCGCCGCGGCGCATGTCGCGGGTGTCCGCGGCCAGGATCCGGCCGTCCACGAGGTCGCCGAAGATGTACTTTCCGCGCAGCGCCGGCGCGTCCTTGCCGCGGTAGACGAAGCCTCCGGCGATGGCGCGGCCCACGTCGGACCGGCAGTCCCAGCCGGGTTCCGGGTCGTGGTCGTAGGCGGCGACCGGGTAGGTGTAGCCGTACTGGGCGTCGTCGGCGGGAAGGGGGAGGATGCGGGCGCACGGGTCGGTGGTCCTCTTGTCGAATGCGAAGGGGCCCTCGCGCTCGCTCCAGCCGAAGTTGTCCCCGGCCTTGACCTCGTACACCGACTCGATGGCGTGCTCGCCTATGTGGCCGAGATACATATGGTGGCTGCTGCCCGCGTCCCAGCTGAAGCGGTGCGGGTCCCGCATGCCTATGGCGTAGATCTCCCCAAGGGCACCGGGCTCACCGACGAACGGGTTGGACGCGGGGATGCCGTACCGGCCGTTGGCGCTGTCGCGGCCCGCGGGATCGATCCGCAGAAGTTTGCCGTGCGGGAGCGCCAGGTTCTGCGGCTCGCTGTTGCCGACGCCCTGCCCTCCGTCGCCCACCGCGAGGTAGAGGAGGCCGTAGTCCTTGTCGTGGGGCTTGGCCGTCGGGTTGAAGTCGATCTGCTGAACGCCGTGGACCTGGCCGGTGAAAGCGATACGCAGCACCTCGCGATGGGTGCCGTGGAAGACGGCCGCGGAGGGGTCGTCGGCGGTCCACTCGGTGATGACGCCGTGATAGGCGGGCGTGCCGGCCTGCCGGTAGTCGGGGGTCTCGGTGGCCTGCGACGCGAGCTCGGTGTGGATGGTGTAGAAGCGCCCGTTCGTGCCGAACTCCGGGTGGAACGCGGCGTACCCGAAGCCCTGACCGAGGCCGCGGCCCGAGAAGAAGTGCGGGAATACGGCCTTGACGTCCAGGTAGGGGTGCGGGGTGCCACCGGAGGTGCTGGTCGCGGTGCCGGGGGCGGTGAGGTACAGGGTGCCGTTGAGGTCGGGAGTCGCCATCCGGCCGGAGCCGTCGGGGAGTTCATTGATGGTGTTGATCCGGGCGTGGCGCATCAGGCGCGGATCCGTTGGTGCCGGAACGGGATCCGACTTGGGGAATTGCGCGAACTCCTCCAGGACGAGGCCCGTCGTGGACAGGACGGGCTTCTGCGGAATGGGGTCGGTCAGGGCGGCTGTCGCCGCGGCGGGCTCGTCTGCGTGGGAAGGGGTGGCGAGACCGCCCAGTGCGAGGGCTGCGCTGACGGCCACGGCCGCCCAGTGCCTTCGATATGTACGTCGTGACGCCATGCGGGTCCCTTCGGGCTGGCGCGACAAGTAGGGAAAACGATCCAGGACGGGAACGTTCAGCGGCTCTGCGTCATGCGCCGGTACTCCGCCGCCACCTGTCCGGCCGGCACCGGGCGGTCCAGGAACAGGAGGTCGTCCATGCGGCAGTCGCAGGCGTTGTTCTCCCGGGTGTTCTGGGGGAAGCTGCCGCCGATCTTGATGCCGCGAGGATCGGTGGGCGAGGCGCGGTGGGGCGCCGGCGTGGTGGCGAGTTCCCAGGGGTCGCCCGGCGTGACGTAGAAGCCGTCCAGGGGCTTGCCGTCGCGGTACAGCGCGAGAATGCCGTCGCGGAAGTCGAATGTCGCGGCCAGGTGGACCCATTCACCGCGGGGCAGCAGTTCTTCCCAGGGGGCCTCGGCGGCGAAGGTCTGGGAGGCGCCGCTGTCCAGGCGTCTCCCCAGCGCGACCAGCTTCAACTCGCCGTTCACCTGGATGAGTTCGAGCAGCGCACGCACCGCGTGACCGTCAGAGGTTCCGGACAGTATGCCGGCCAGTCCGATCGCGTTGTAACGGTCGCTCGGATTGGGCGTGTTGGAGTTGAGGGCGGGATTGTCGCCCGTCATCTTGAACCAGCCCATGACGGTGGCACCGCGGGCACTGCGGAAGGCCCCGAGGGACGACATGCCCTCGGCGTCCCAGGCCCCGGCCTTCCAGTCGTCGTTGCCTGCGGTGGCCGGGTTCTGCTGGCGCACCTGCAGGGCGGGCGAAGCGCCCGGGTACGCTTCGTCGGCCACGCGCATCGCGGAGCCGCCGTTGATCAGGGTGAGCGTGGTGCCGGAGCGTCCGATGTCCTGCTCGCGACCGGGGTCGGCGGGGTCCGGGTGTCCGAAGTCGTACGCCGCCACAGCCTCGGCTCGCAGCGGAGTGTGGGCGGTTGAGGGGCGGGCCGCCTGGGCCGGAAACGTGGCGGCGGCAAGCGAGGCGGTCGCGGCGAGCGCGGCGACGGCGAGTGAGTAGCGTCTGGTGCGGGGCGGTGTCATACAGCCTCCCAGCGGCACTGAAGGGGCATTCGGCCGGGTTCTCCCGACCGGCAGAAAGCGCTTTCGTCCGCGTGCAGGCACCATGTAACCCCTTCGCCGCGCCCAGGACAATGGGCGTGTACTCGCCAAATTCTGAGCGCCCTCCGGCGGCGGCGCGGATCTCCTTGCGGACAAGGATGCTTGGAGCTGGCCATGCGTAGCGGTAGTTGGCCTTGCGTTCCAAGGCCATTGAGTCGAACTCTCCTTCGTCGTAGGGGTGGCCCGCGAGGGGGATGCGTACCATCCGTGGCGCATGAGTCTGGATGCATGAAGGCCGTGTGGTCCGGGGGCACGCCTCACGTAACCTCTACCTGTGCCAGACTCCCGCCTGCATCGCGTCGCCGTCCTTGTGCTCGAGGGCGCGAAGCCGCTCGATGTCGGAATTCCCGCGCAGGTTTTCACGACCCGCGCGAGCATGCCGTACGAGGTGCGGGTGTGCGGGGCGACGCCCGGTCTCGTGACCGGCGGCGATGGCCTCGCGTACTACGTCGCCCACGGTCTCGAGGCCCTTGCGTGGGCCGACATCGTCTTCGTCCCCGGCTACCGGTTTCCTGACCGCGACGACCCGCCGCAGGCGGTCGTCGACGCACTGATCACCGCCCATGCTCGGGGCGCGCGGCTCGCCGCCATCTCGACGGGCGCCTTCGCGCTCGCCGCCACGGGCCTGCTCGACGGCAGGCGCGCCACGACGCACTGGCACTACACGCGGGCACTCGTGGCCAGGCATCCGCTCGTCCAGGTCGACGAGAACGTGCTGTTCGTCGATGAGGGCAGTGTGCTCACCTCGGCCGGCGCCGCCTCCGGCATCGACCTGTGCCTGCACATCCTGCGCGGCGACCTCGGGGTGGCCGCGTCCAACCACGCGGCCCGCCGCCTGGTCGCGGCCCCCTACCGCAGCGGCGGCCAGGCCCAGTACGTGCCGCGCAGTGTCCCCGAGCCGCTCGGCGAGCGCTTCGGCGCCACCCGCGAGTGGGCGCTGCACCGGCTCGGCGAGCCCCTCACCCTCGACATACTGGCGCGGCAGGCGGGGGTCTCGCCGCGCACGTTCTCCCGGCGCTTCGTCGAGGAGACCGGTTACACGCCGATGCAGTGGGTGATGCGCGCCCGCATCGACGTGGCCCGTGAACTGCTGGAGCGGTCGCAGCGGAGCGTCGAGCAGATCGCCGCCGACGTCGGGCTCGGCACCGGCGCGAATCTGCGCCTGCACTTCCAGCGCATCCTCGGCACCACACCGAGCGAGTACCGGCGCACCTTCACCCGGGGTGAGTAACCCGCCCGGCGCCGCGTGGCGGGATCCTTTTGAACCGTGGCGATCACGCCACTGTCAGCGGCGCCAGCCGCGGGCGAGCCTGGTGGCGAAGGGAAGGGACATCACTCATGACTCGCATCGCCATCAACGGATTCGGCCGCATCGGACGCAACGTGCTGCGCGCACTGCTGGAGCGCGACAGCGCCCTCGAGATCGTCGCCGTCAACGACCTCACCGAGCCCGCCACTCTTGCCCGGCTGCTCGCCTACGACAGCACGGCCGGCCGTCTCGGGCGTCCGGTGACCGTCGACGGGGACACCCTCGTCGTCGACGGCCGTCGGATCACGGTGCTGGCCGAGCGCGAACCGGCACAGCTGCCGTGGGCCGAACTCGGCGTCGACATCGTCCTGGAAGCCACCGGCCGCTTCACCTCGGCCAAGGCCGCCCGCGCCCACAACAACGCGGGCGCGAAGAAGGTGCTCGTCAGCGCGCCGTCGGACGGCGCCGACGTCACGCTCGCGTTCGGGGTCAACACCGACGCCTACGACCCGGCCGTGCACACGATCGTCTCGAACGCCTCCTGCACCACCAACGCGCTCGCGCCGCTGGCCGCGGTCCTCGACGAACTCGCCGGTATCGAGCACGGGTTCATGACGACGGTGCACGCCTACACGCAGGAGCAGAACCTGCAGGACGGTCCGCACCGCGACGCCCGTCGCGCCCGGGCCGCCGGCGTCAACATCGTGCCGACCACGACCGGCGCCGCCAAGGCGATCGGCCTGGTGCTGCCGAACCTCGACGGCAAGCTGTCGGGCGACTCGATCCGCGTACCGGTGCCGGTGGGCTCGATCGTCGAACTCAACACGACCGTCGCCCGCGACGTGACGCGCGACGACGTGCTGGCGGCGTACCGCGCGGCAGCGGAGGGGCCGCTCGCCGGCATCCTCGAGTACTCGGACGACCCGCTCGTGTCGTCCGACATCACGGGAAATTCCGCCTCTTCCATCTTCGACTCGGCCCTCACCCGCGTCGACGGCCGCCACGTCAAGGTGGTCGCCTGGTACGACAACGAGTGGGGCTTCTCGAACCGCGTGATCGACACGCTCGAGTTCCTCGCCACCCGCTGACCGGACGCCGGGGTGGACCCCGCCTCCGTCGACCGCGCCGGCCAGCACTTCCTCTGGGCGTTCCAGTCGACCAGTCGGGCAGCCAGAGCGATCAGTCACAGAAGCGGGTCCGCCCGGCCTCCGGAGGGTGCGGGAGCGTCACGGCCGGTCAAGGTGCTCTTCGAGCGTCGCTCCGCGATGGCTTACGGCGCCCCTGACAGTCCGCGACGCCTCTCGCAGTCCGGCGGTTGTCAGACGAAGCTGGCTGCGTCCATCGCCCGAGCCTTCTCGCGGTCGGCCCGCAGGCTGTTGGCGTGGTCCGTGACGCTCCGGTGAACCGGCCAGGTCTTGAAGACCTGTCGTGATGCCTGTGAAGAGGCGGCGCTGGTGGTTGGTGACCGGCATGTGGGCCATGGGGTGGGCGGCTGTAACCGTTGTGTTCTGGCTCCTGGGCAAGGTGTTGGGCCAGCCGGCGAGCCTTGCGGGGTGCGCGGCGAGTGCGGCGTTGCTGATCGTCGTAGGTGAAATCGGTGACCGGGTGCGGCGCCGCTTCTTGGCTCGCTGCGAGCTGGGCTGAGAGGACGGCCTGCTGTCACCCGCACCGCTTGAACCGAGATCGCAGTGTCACACCCCTGGGTCACCTCATTGGGTGGGCCCCTGATCACGGTCCCGGAATCGGCGCGCCGACACCGGACGGGCTCCCCGCCCAACTACCCCGAGGGCGAAGGGGACTACGGCCGCGCCTGCTCGGTCTCGACTCCGTCCATGACCGCGTGGGCGTCGAGGACGAAGAACACCTTCACATCACGCTCGCTTCCGAGCGGTACACAGCGGAGGCCGCCTACGGGGACAACCGTCTGACCGATGTCGTCGAGCCCATGAAAGGCATCCGGCCTCCCGCGTACGGCGGACGGCCGGAGGCCTTGGGAACTGATCGCTGCCCGTCGGTGTCATGACGATCATGGCGCAACGTGGAAGCACGATGGGTGAGGATCCGACGTGGGCCGAGGTGCTGCTCACCCTTCTTCTCATGGCGGCCGTTCCCACCGTCGTCGGAGGGGCGGTGATCGTGTCCCTTGTCGGGCTGACGATGTGGGTGACAGCACCGCTGCGGCGGCGCAGGCGGAGCGGCGCTGACGACGGGTAGGCGGGGTCAGCCCTGGTCGACACAGGGGTGCCCGTGCCCGCGGCGCCGCGTGTCGTCCTGTCGTCACGACGCCTTGCGTTGACGTCTGATGGGCTCGCCCACTCGGTGCAGGTGGGTGAGTGCCTCGCGGTAGGACTGGATCAGGCCGGTTTCGTGGTACGGCACGTCGTTTTCCGCGCAGTACGCGCGTACGACGACCTGGGCCCGCCGTAGATGAGGAGTGGGCATGCTCGGAAACAGGTGGTGCTCGATCTGGTAGTTGAGCCCGCCGAGCATCACGTCGGTGAGCCGGCCGCCCCGCACATTGCGGGAGGTGAGTACCTGGCGGCGCAGGAAGTCGGGGCGGTCGTCGCCGGTGAAGGTGGGCATGCCCTTGTGGTTCGGGGCGAACGTGCAGCCGAGATACACACCGAACAGGCACTGGTGCACGGCGAGGAACACCACGGCCTTGCCGGGGGAGAGCACCAGGAACAGCGCGGACAAGTAGGCCGCCAGGTGAAGGAAAAGCAGTGTGCCCTCCAGCAGACGGCTCTTCAGCGACGGCGAGCGCAGCGCCCGCACGCTCGCCACGTGCAGGTTGAACCCCTCCAGCGTCAGCAGTGGGAAGAACAAGAACGCCTGGTGGCCGCCGATGAATCGGGCCAGACCATTGCTGTTGCGGGCCTGCTCGGTGGACCACACCAGGATGTCCGGGGCGACATCGGGGTCGAGTTCCTCGTGGTTGGGGTTGGCGTGGTGGCGGGTGTGCTTGTTCATCCACCAGCCGTAACTCATGCCGATGCCGAGGTTGCCGAAGAGCCGGCCCCAGATCGCGCTCGCACGACGCTTGCGGAACACCTGCCGGTGCGCCAAGTCATGTGCTACCAAAGCGACCTGGCCGAACATCAGAGCCATGAAGGCGGCGACCGTCAGCTGCCACCACGTGTCGCCCAGCGCGACGAAGGCCGCCCAGCCCGCCGCCAGCAGCCCGATCACCAGACCGAGCCGCACCGTGTAGTAACCGGGGCGCCGCCGCAGTAGACCCGCCTCGGTGATGCGCTGCGACAACCGGGCGAAGTCGCTGCCGGCGTCAGGGCGGGATCTGCGGGGCCGCACGGCGGCCGGGGCGGTCGTGACCGTGGCGTCGGAGGAAATCGTCATGCAGGCGAGTCTGGCTACGGCCGTCCCACCGCCACCAGCCTGTCAGCCGTAGGCCTCGCGGGGGGCCGAGCCCCCTCCATCTCAGGGGGTTGTCCCCACCCCTGTGCCCCCTGAGCTGGGCATTCGCCGGTTCGTCCGGAGCCGTGTGCCGGACCGGGTCGCCTCCGCCAGATGCCTCACAGAAGCCTCGGAGGGCATGCAAGGAATCCCACACGGAAACCGTGCCGCGTAGCGGTAGCAACCCGTGTCCTTTCCGCAGCGTCCTTTGAAGAAGGAGGCTGTGTCGTTGACCAGCCGCCGCGCGGCGGCCCTCTCCGCTGGCGTCGCGGGCACGCGGGCGGCTGCCCATTCGTCGACGGTGGGTTGGGCGCTGTCGCTGCGGGTGTAGGCGGGGGAGGGGGCAACCGCACGTTGCGGGCTCGGTGAGGCGAGCGGTATGGCGGAGGAAGATGCCGCGGGAGTGCCGGTGCGGCGGGGGGAGTGCCGGGGCGCGGCGGCGGGTCTACTGTGTCCACGGCCGGGGGGCGGCTGCTCCATGGCCAGGGCCTGTTCGACCGGGGCCGGAGGCCGGCCGGCCAGGTCCGGGGCGGCTGAGAGTACGTGAGTAGTGGGGGAATCGGGTCCGTGGCTTTGTTCACGAGTAGCGGCAGCGGATTTGTTCATCTCGCAGGGAGGCAGTCGGTGGCGGGCGGAGTCGATGTTCGTGAGAACGGGAGGCAGCCCGGTGGCCGACGTACTCCGGGGCGGGCAGCTGACCGGGCCGGTGCCACCGCGGAGGGCCGGGCTTGCTGAATCGGCAAACGAACTCGTCTTCTGGACGGGGCCTTCCGCAGGATTGGTGTTGAGCCAACGGAACGGCGCAAGAGGGCTGTCCCGGGGCACAGAAGACCGACAGTCCGGGAGGAGACGCATGTCGCAGCACGCAGTGGAGGTCACACACCGGTTGGTGTCCTCGCCGGGAGGCCGGATTCACCTTGCGGAGCAGGGAACCGGGCCGCTGGTACTGCTCGTCCACGGCTTCCCGGAGTCCTGGCACTCCTGGCGCCGGCAGCTGCCGGTACTCGCGGCGGCGGGATACCGCGCGGTTGCCATCGATGTCCGCGGCTACGGCCGCTCTTCCAAGCCGGTCGCGACGGAGGCGTACCGGATGCTCGACCTGGTGGAGGACAACGTCGCGGTTGTGCACGCCCTGGGCGAGGAGTCGGCGGTGGTCATCGGCCATGACTGGGGCGCGACCATCGCCGCGAACTCCGCCCTGCTCAGGCCGGAGGTCTTCCGCGCGGTGGGACTGCTGAGCGTTCCCTACACCCCGCGCGGCGGGCCCCGCCCCAGCGACGTCTTCGCCCAGATGGGCGGGGACGAGGAGTTCTACGTCTCGTACTTCCAGAAGCCCGGCCGCGCCGAAACCGAGATCGAACCCGATGTACGCGGCTGGCTCGCGGGCTTCTACGCGGCCCTGTCCGCCGACACCATGCCCGCACCTGGCGCGCCCGACCCGCACTTCGTCAGCAAAGCCGGCACGATGCGTGACCGGTTCCCCACTGGCCGGCTGCCCGCCTGGCTCAGCGAGCGGGACCTCGACGTCTACGCCGGGGAGTTCGAACGCACCGGCGTGACCGGAGCGCTCAACCGCTACCGGAACATGGACCGCGACTGGGAGGACCTCGCCGCCTTCGACGGTGCTCCCATCACTCAGCCATCCCTGTTCATCGGCGGCAACCTGGACGCTTCCACGACCTGGCTGACCGACGCGATCAACGCCTACCCGGTCACGCTGCCGGGCCTGGTCTCCTCCCACATCCTCGACGGTTGCGGCCACTGGATCCAGCAAGAACGCCCCGCCGAGGTCAACCGCCTCCTGACCGACTGGCTCGCCGCCCTGCCCGCCTGACGCACTCGCGCGGCGCCGCCCAATGTTGTCGAAACACGTGAACATCCGCGCCATGCGAAAAGGCGCCACTGCTGCCCAAACCGGTGGCGGGCAGAATGTGGTGCAGGGGAAGGAGTGGCAATGTCCCCTGATGGTTCTGACCTGCGGATACCTCCACCCAGCGGTTGCCGGTGGTGCGGGGTCGATGAGCGCGAGCACATGCAGCGGTGGAAGCCCCCTGCGGGCTGGCACGCCCGACGGAGCAGGTCGGATGTTCACGTTGCAGAAACCTCGGACCGAGGTGCGGGAGCTCCTTGAGCAGGCTATGTGCGGTCTCGGGGTCCCCCGCCCGTCCGACGGCCCCGGCATGCGCGCAGCCGGCGTCGAGCGCTGCCGGGTGTTCCGGTCCGAACGCCTCGATCACGGAGGGCAGTAGCTCCTCCACCTCGGCATGGGCGTGCATCCAGTTGCCCGATCGGCCCCCGGTGCGCGCCATGCCCCAGTGCGCGAGCAGCCAGACGGCGACGGGCACCCGTCAATCCGGACTACGTCACGCTCCTGTCAAGCCACGCCGTCCGGTCCGTGAAGATCCCGCGAGTCGCGATGAGTTCTGCGGCGTCCGGCGGTCGTACTGTCGAACCCGTTACCGAGGAGGACCGCTGATGCGCAGCGTGACCTATTCGATGAACGTCTCACTTGACGGCTACATCGTCGGGCCGGACGGCGGCTTCGACTGGACGGCGCCCGGCGAGGAGGTCTTTCGCTCCTGGATCGACGAGATCCGAGAGGTCGGCGTCCACCTGTTGGGACGACGGCTGTACGAGACGATGCTGTACTGGGAGACCGCCGACCAGGATCCCTCGCTCGACGACCCCACGCTCGAGTGGACCGCGATCTGGAAGCCGCTCCTCAAGGTGGTGTTCTCCACCACGCTGTCGGCGGTGCAGGGCAATGCCCGCCTGGCCTCCGGCGGCCTGGCCGAGGAGATCGAGCGGTTGCGAGCCGAGCCGGGGGAGGGCGACATCGCGATCGGTGGCGCGACTCTCGCCGCCGAGGCGGCCGCGTTGGGTCTGATCGACGAGTACCGGGCCAGGGTCTACCCGGTGCTGGTGGGCGGTGGCATTCCGTTCTTTCCCCAGCGCGAGCGCCGGGTGGATCTCGAACTCGTCGAGGCCCGTACCTTCAGCTCGAGAGTCGTCTATCTCCGCTACCGCGTGGCGCGCTAGCCTCGATCGTTCTTGAGGGTCCGTGAGCTTGCTGACGGACCCTCAAGAACGATCGAGGCCGATACTCCAGCAGCACTTTGAAACGAATGCGGCCTCGGCCAGTACGAAGTCCGCCGCTACACCGGCTGGATGCGGCACATCACCCTGGCCGTACTGGCGCATGCTTCCTCGCCGTCATGGCCGCCGACGCCGCAGCAAAGGGGGCAGCAGAAACGGTTCCTGCCTCGCCTCCCTCACCGTGTGAGAAGTTCGGCGGCTCCTGGCAACTGGCCACTCACCCAACGCCGTTCACCAGCCCCACAGCAGCGCACGCGCACTGAGATGGTCACACTGGCGCAGACGACGCCAAGCCGTCGCCCGCCGCTGCCACTATCAGCGGCGGCTGCACACGATCGAGGGGCGGTCCGGGAAAGAGAACACGGGCCGGAACCCAGCCCACTACACTCACCCAAACCGCTCCTGAACAGGGAAAACGTCAAAGTGCTGCTGGAGTATTAGGGCCAGCACAGCTCTCCTTGTCGCCCTCAGCCGAGCGGTCGTGCTGGTGGAAGGCACGGAGCACGCCGGGGTCACGCGCACCGCCCACACCACCTTCGACCACCGCAACAGCGGCTCGGGAGTCACCCAGCCCCTGACGGCAGCGAATTGTTCACGAGGTTCGGCAGCCACTGAGCCGGGATCCCGACACACGCCTCGCGGCCCGGAAACGGTATACAGCCCAGCCGGCGCCGAGCACGGCAGCTGTCCAGACGATGACCTCGGCGAGAACGATTGCCGGGGTCAAGGTGAGGTGAGGCCGGGGCGGCATCACGACCATCTGTACCGCAGCACCCACCGGCACCGTCAACCCGGCAAGCAAGCCGATCAGCCCAGGCCGCCTGATGGCTGCACCCACCACACCCAGGACCAACCCGAACAGCAAACCCGCCACTGACCACATGACCGTTTCCGCCGCGAACAAGGCCAGCGGTTCCCCCAAAACGAAGGCGTCCGTCACGTAATACGCCACCGAGGCCGCGATCAGTGCCAAAGCCCCAACCAGTGCGCCTCGGGCCCATGTCCCGGCCACCCAACCCATCCCGACCGCTAGCGCTGCCCAGGACCAGCCGGCGTCCATCAGCAGGCTGAGCACCTTGGCAGCCTTGGCCCAGACAGTGCCGACGAGCGGCATCCCGAGTTCCACGTACGGCGACGAAAACGCGTTGACGAGCGAGGTAGCCGCCCCGAACCCCAACCCGGCCGCGAGGCCCCCCACCACGATCTTCACATCGGAAGAATATCCAAGCCCGCGTACTCGTGGCAGGGCGAGCTGAGCCACCTCGCGCGACCGAGAACCGGTCCGCCTGGCGACGCCGCCACCAGGCCCGAGCCCAGGCCGGCCATTACCGCAGGCAAGCCGCGAATCAGACATGAAGATCACGACGTCGGGGCGGGCAGTTGCCGGCTTCGCCCTGCAGGATGCGTTCGAACCAGTCCGCAGTCAGTTCCGCGCAGCGGGCAGGTGAACCGGCAGCATGGAGTATCTCCACCACGGACTCCTGGACTTGGGGGATGTACATCTGGTTGTGCACTTCGGTGCCGAGCACTCCCTGCCCGTCGAAGAACGCACCGAATACGCAGGAGATGGAATTGGTTCCAGGCGTCACCGGATGGAGCAGGGCCAGCAGATGCGCGAACGCGGTCTCCTCGGGGCGGAGGATGAGGGTGTCGTGCGGTTCGCATGGCCAGGTGACAGCCCGCTCGCGTAGTACGGATACGAATGTGCGCCATGCGCCTTCCAGCCTCTGGAACGCGTCCTCGTCAGTCTCCCCGGCTGAGAACCAGGGCACGTACACTCGGCTGTCATGGCCTGCACCGTAGCTGACAGGCTGCCTGATCAGGTCGACGTCACCCAGGCCACGACGAACATCACGATCTACAACTGGAGTTCTTGGGCCGCGGTCGGTACGGCGCCGGTGGCCGTGGTCCATTGGGCGAGTGCCGTGGCCAGGTTGAGAGGGCCGGTGGACTGGGTGGCGTGGGCGATGTAGCCGTCCGGTCGGACGAGGACGGCGCGCAGGGCGGACCAGGTGCCGCTGGGGGATGGCGCCGCGCGCACGTCGATGTGGGCGGAGCCGATTTCGGCGAGGCCGCTGTCGGGGGTGAGGTCCAAGAGCAGGTAGCGGTCATGACGCAGCGCCTGGTGGAGTGTTCCGCCGTCAGTGAGGGGGAGATCCGGCGCTCGCGTGCCCACCAGCGGGTGGGTGCCTTCGGGCTGCGGGTAACTCAGGCTGAGGCCGGAGAGCCATCCGGCCAGTTGCTCGGCGGTGTCGCCGCCACGGCTGATCAGATCGCTGACCAGGTCGCGCAGTGCCTTTCCGCCGGCCGTGAAGGTGTGCATCAGTGCCCCCTGGGCCAGGGTGTTGGCCATGAGCTGCTCTGCCACGTGTCGGCGTTCGTGTTCGTAGCAGAACGCGCCGTCGATCAAGTGGGCGGGAGCCCAGCCGTGGATCTCGGCGGCCAGCTTCCACGCGAGGTTCGCCGCGTCCTGGAGTCCTGCGTTGAGTCCCTGCCCCCCGGCTGGCAGGTGGACGTGGGCGGCGTCTCCCGCGAGCAGGACGCGTCCGGAGCGGTACCGCGCGGCGCGGCGGGTGCTGTCGCTGGCTCGGGAGATCCAGGACGCGGCACGCAGCCCGAAGTCGGTGGCGGCGACACGTCGCAAGGTGGCACGCAGTTCCTCCAGGCCCAACGGCATGGCCTGCCGTTGCCGTACCTGCTCGGAGGTGAGTCCGGTATCGGCGGCCTCGGCGCCGAACAGACGCCACACCCCGCCTTGCATCGGCACGGCGCTGACGTAGCCCGTGTCGCGGTGCCACACCTGCCGTGCCGCCACCGGCGGATCCGTGAGCTCGACGTCCGCGACGAATCCCACCATGGTCGGCGGCACGCCCGGAAACGGGATCGAGGCCTGCTCGCGGACGCGGCTGTGGGCGCCGTCGGCACCCACCAGGTAGGCGGTGGTGCGAGCGTGGTTGCCAACGCGCACACGCAATCCGCTGTCGATCTTCTCCCATCCCCACACTGCCTGCCCGTAGTGCACCGGGACACCCCGCCAACGCAGGTGGTCGGCCAGGAATCGCTCGGTGTCAGCCTGGGCGATCAGCAGGACAAAGGGAAAGGGCGTGTCCAGGCCGGAGTAGTCGAGCCTGTCAGGCAGGACGGCGAAGTGGGTGCTGGATACCGGTGTGCCGTGGTCGACGAGGACCTCGGCCAGCCGGCGCCCTCCGACAGTCTCGACCGTGGCCAGGACCTCCAGCGTGCGTGGATGCATGGTGGTGGCCTTGGAGTGCTTGCTTGGGCCTTCGTTGCGCTCGAAGACCTCGACGCGTACGTCGGCGGCGTCCAGCAGGGCGGCGGTCATCAGTCCGACGGGCCCGGCACCTGCGACGATGACCTGTGCGGTCATCGGTGCCCCGCCTGCGGGCGCAGGAGTGCCACCCCTGCGCCGAGTCCCGCGGTGGAGGCGAGGTGGACCAAGAATGCCTTCCGGTTGGGGGCCCACACGCCGGTGGTTGGCCCACCGGACCACATCGCGGTGCTGATCCCGGCGGCCGCGGCGGCCATGCCGCGCCACACGGCACGGCTCCTGTCCTGCCCGGCCATGACGCCCATCACGAGGACGCCTACCGAGCCTGCAGTGATCAGTACTTCGCGTGCCATGTGGTACTGGACGTGCCCCTCCCCGTGGCGCGCCTCCGGGGCGCGGTACGTCTCGTCGGTGATGTGGGCGGCCGTCTGCCATACCGAGGGCGCCAGTGCGGCGACCCCTGCCAGGGTGACCACGGCCCCGGCTTTCTGTCGTGCCGAATTCATCGGCTTCCCGACCTTCCTCGAACTACTCACACCCCAAAGCCCGCTCTTCCGGCGCGGGACAGAGGGAGACCGACACGTCGAGCTGCGATTTGAAGGTGGCTTCCGCCCGGAGTGTCGCTCCGTCAGCCAAGATCAATCTCACCGGGATTTTCCGTACGCCGACTACTCACCACAGTACGAGCTACTGGATACGAGAACGTTCCACGAACTGCTGCCGAAGAACATCGAAGGCACCCGCGCAAAGGGGAAGATCAGGCTGTTCCGGATGGGCCCGCAGCGGGACGTCGACAGTCTCTGGCCGGTGGCAGGACCCTTGCTCACCCGGAAGATCAACATGGGGCTGGCCGAGAAGAACTGGGACGGTCTGCTGCGGCTCGCAGGGCCGATCAAGTTCGGGCACGCCACCGCCTCGCTGATCGTCGGGAAGCCGTCCGCCTCGTCCCGGCAGAACTCCCTGGCCGCCGCGCTGAAGGAGTACGGGACGCTTCGCCGCACGGTCTACGCCGCCCGCTATCTGGCGGACGAGACCAACCGCAGGAAGATCGCTCGGCAGCTCAACAAGGCGAGTCCGTGCACTCCTTGCGCCGCAGCCTGCTGTACGCGCACGTGGGCGCGATCCGCCAGCGGGAGGTTCTGTCCGCTCATCCCGGCGTAAACGGAACCATCCGGGGCGTTCAGGGCCAGGACGAACAACTCGGCGATGTCGTCGACGTGAACCAGCGCCCAGTGGTTGGAGCCGTCTCCGACGCAGGGCACGGCACCGGCGGTGCGCCCCGGCTCGACGAAGTACAGCTGCACCAGCCCGCCGGAACGCCCGTAGACCAGCCCCGGCATCACCACCACCGGATGCCCTCCGGTGGCCGCCCGGGCGAGCACACGCTGTTCGTTCTCCAGACGCCAAGCGGTGATCCGCGGCGGGTTCAGCGGGGCGTCCTCGTCGACGACCCCGTCGGTATCGCCGTACACCCACACCCCGCCGGTGTGCACGTAGGGACGACTTCCCGCGCCCTCCTGCGGCGCCTGCGCCGCGGCGCGATCGATCTCCGCTGTGCCCTCGGTGTAGTCCCCCCGAGATGGATGACCCCGTCGGCCTGGCGGGCCCCCTCCCGAAGAACGTCGACGTCGGTCAGCGTCCCCTCGACAGGGACGGCGCCCAGGCCCGACACGATGCGCGCGGAGTGCTCGGTACGCGCCAGCGCCGTCACCATCCCACCGTGTCGGATCAGCGCCTCTATGGTGGAGCGGCCGATGTAACCAGAGCCGCCTGTGATGAAGACCCGCATCCCTCTCACGGTCCCTCCGGATGGCGGCGGGATGTCCGCCACTCCTCGAGCCTGCCGCCGCGCAACGGATGACGCCTGCGGAGCGTCTGCCGGAGGGGCCAGTTGTCCCCCCAGCAACTGACGGCCGTCAGCTCGGTCCACCGCTGTTCCTCACAGACGGTCCTGGTCGCCTTCGTCGGTGGGTCGGAATGGGGGCGCGTGCTCGGTAGTGCCGGTGGGTGCCGGCGGGAAGGTGCGTTGGACGGCGATCGCGGCGGCGTCGTCGGCCAGGTGCCCGCCGACGTGGGCGAGCAGGTCGGCACGCAGGTGACGGATCAGTGCTGAGGGTTTGTAGTGTGCCCAGGATGCGGCCCGTTCGGCCAGCGGGTAGAAGGCGCCCTGGGCGTCGCGGGCTTCGGTCACGCCGTCGGTGTGCAGTAGCAGCACATCCCTGGGCTCGAAGGTGAAGGTGTCGACGTGGTAGTCGGGGCGGGTCAGCTCGCCCAGGCCCAGCGGCGGCGCGGGGTGGGTGGCGCGCAGTGTGGTGACCTGCCAGTCGCGCAACAGAAGAGGTGGCGGGTGCCCGCAGACGACCATCTGCACCATGGGGTGCTCGTCGGGGATGTCGAGGACAGCGGCGGTGATGAAGCACTCTCCGACCTGATCCCGTTCGCTGGGTTCGGCCAGGTGCCAGCACACGCTGTGGTCCAGGTAGGCCATGAGGTCGGGCAGGGTGGCCTCGCGGTGTGCGGCCTCTCTGAACGCGCCGAGCAACAGAGCGGCGTCGCCGAGTGCGGTCAGGCCCTTGCCCATCACATCCCCGATGATCAATCTGGTGCCGCATGGCGTACGCACAGTCGCGTAGAGGTCGCCGCCGATCAGGGACTGCTCCTGAGCGGCCAGGTATACCGACGCCACCCATAGCGGGCCGATACGGTGCGGCAGTGGCCTGAGCAGCACGCGCTGCGTCGTCTCCGACACGGTCCGCACCTGCGTCAGCTCACGAGAGTGCCTGCCCTGCAAGTAACGGAACACGGTCACGATCGCCGACACCACCAGCAGGGAGATGACCTGCGAATCGAAGTACAAAGTCCCCAGAAGGATCGGGGGTGTCAGACCGATGCTGAACAAAGCCGCCACAGCGACCACGCCCATCACCGCGGTGAGGACGGGGCCGGCGAACGATGCCGTGATCGCGGGCGCCACGATCAGCAGCGGACCCAGCGGTACGCCGCGGGGACTGAATACATCGGCCAGAGTGATGGCCAGGATCAGCCCGAGCGGCACCGCCAGCAGGGCAACGCTGGGATGCCCCGAGCGCTGCCGGTGAGAAAACACCTGCCCCAGGAGGTGCATGGTTTCCGGTTACCCCGACCGGGCAGCCCCGCACACGCCGGGGAGCCGACGGCCCCGTACGGCGCCAGGCACCATCGGTGAGCAGGCACAGGCCGTTGAGGCCGACGAGGACGGTGGAACCCTCATGTTGCCGAGCCCGGCGAGGAGCTGGCGCAGATCCTGGAGCAGCAGCGCACGGCGTTCTCGAATATCGACTCCTCGCCGACACGATCGGCTCCCCGGGCGAGCGCGCCATCAGGCAGCGCCTGGACACGATCGAGCGCGTGCTGTTCGCCCTCGCCCCGCATTCTCTGCTTGGCTGCGGTCATCCGCGCCCCCTTTCTTGGTCGGCCGACCAGATTCCTGTGATTCGCTTTTGCGCCTAGGTGCCCGAAACTCCTCGCGTCGCTTTGGTCATCACCGCCGACCGGCCACTGGCCTTGTTCTTCCGCGCGATGCTGCCGGCATCCGCATGGTCCTCCGCCACGGATGGTCCCCGGAAGAACCCTGTTTTCCGTTACGTCTCGACTGGGCAGGATGGCTCAACTAATAATTATTAAGGGTGGTAAATCCCCCGCCTGCTCGCCGCGGAGGTGACCGAATGTCCGAGCAGGCCCCTGCGGACGTGGCCGCTACCAGACTGCGAGTGATCACCACTGCGGGGGAGAGCCTGTCAGGTGCCGACCTTCTGAGCTTCGCCCTGGACCATGCGGTGACGGAGTCCGGTGGTCTGGGCGGCATGGTGCATCTACGCGGTCCTGGCAGCTGCGGGCTGCAGCTGACGGCAGTGCACGGGCTGCTCCGCACGGCCGTTCGGAACTGGGCGGAGATCGAGGAGGCGAGCGGCACCGCTCCAGCCCGCGCAGCGGCCCGCGGGACACCGGTATGGAAGCCTGCTGAGACCATCGAGCACCGCACTGGCGCGACGCTGCCGGGCGGGGGCGGGCTGCTGGCCGTTCCCCTGATCGCCCCCGAGGGGATACAGGGCGCGCTGTCCGTGCTGATGGCCCCCGCCGAGGAGCCCACGCCGCAGCAGCGCGCGGCCGTCGAAGTGATCACCGCGTGGGCCGCGCTGCGTCTGGGGCAGCTCTCGGCCGACCGGCAGGTACAAAGCCATCACAGCCGGGAGGGGCCACGGCCACCCCAGGGGGAAGGGGCACGCCGACCCCGCAGCGGGCCCGCAATCGGCCGACACAGTGAACCCGTACGGTCGGCCGGTCCGGAAGGAAGCAGCGGCACGGCCCTCACCGCACCGGACTCGATGCGCCGAGCGCTGTGGCAGATGAGCGACGCGTTCTTCGTGGTGGACGGCGCATGGCGCGTCACCTTCGTCAATGCGGAGGCGGAGCGGCTGCTCGGCGCCTCGCACGCGCTGCTCGGCCGAACTCTGTGGGACATCTTCGCAAACCTGCGCGTCGACCACGCCGCGCCGGGCCTTGAAACACGCTGCAGGCAGGCCGTCGACAGCGGCGCCCCGGCCACCTTCGAGATGCGCTGGCCCACCAACCAGCGCTGGTACCTCATGCGGCTGGTGCCGGTGCCGGACGGACTGACGGTGTATGCCGCCGACGTCACCGAGAGCCGGGCCCGGGCGGCGGAACGCGCAGCCGTCGAACGGGCCGCAGCGGAGCGCACCGCCCGGGTGACCGAGTTGACCACCGCACTCGCGCAGGCCCTGACGATGCGCGATGTGGTGGCGGCCATCGCGGCGTGGGTGCTGCCTCCGTTCAGCGCCTCTGGTCTTGTCATCCAGATCATTGAGGGCAGGGTGATACGCGTCGCCGGGTCCGTCGGATACTCGCGGGCCTTTCTCGACAAGATCGACGGAACTTCTGTCACCACCGTCTCTCCCGTCGCGGAGGTGTACCACAGCGGGAAGCCCGCGTTCATCGGCTCGGCCGAGGAGTACGTCGCTCGCTATCCGCTGATGTCCGGACTTCTCAGCGCATCCGGCAAGGCAGCCTGGGCCTTTCTGCCGCTGATCGTCTCCGGCCGCTGCATCGGGTGCTGCGTCATCTCCTTCGCCGAATCGCACCTCCTCGACGGAGAGGAGCGGGCCCTGCTCACCGCGCTCAGCGGACTGATGGCGCAGGCCATCGAGCGTGCCCGGCTGTACGACACCGAGCACACCCGCGCCAAGGAGCTCCAGCGGGGACTGTTGCCGCGTGCCCTCCCGTCGCTGCGGTTCGTGGACACGGCCGCGCGTTATCTTCCCGCCAGCGAGGGCATCGATGTCGGCGGTGACTGGTACGACGTCATTCCCCTGTCCGGCGCCCGGGTGGCCCTGGTCGTCGGTGATGTGATGGGACACGGCCTGCCCGAGGCGGCCACCATGGGGCGGCTTCGCACCGCTGTGCACACGTTGGCCGACCTGGAGTTCCCGCCGGCAGAACTGCTCAACCGCCTCAACGACCTGGTCAACGACCTCGGAGAGAACTTCTACGCCACCTGCCTGTACGCCGTGTACGACCCTGCCTCCGCCACCTGCACCTTCGCCTGTGCCGGGCACCCTCCGCCGGCCATCGTCCGCCCGGGACAGCCCGTGCAGTTCTCTGACTGCCCGCCCGACCCACCGCTGGGTGCCGCGCGGCCACCGTTCGAGACGAGCGAGATCGATCTCCCGGAGGGGAGCCTGCTGGTGCTCTACACCGACGGTCTGGTGGATGCCGCCACCGGAGACATCGACGACGGGATGAACGACTTGGCGAGGGTGCTGTCGAGCGCGGTCCTCAGTTCCGGCGTCCAGCCCAGCGCAGGGACAGCCTGGCGTGACGGGGGCCGAACCGGATGCACGAACGAATCGCTGGCACGTCTGTGCGATGACGTGCTCGCCGGCGTGCTGCCGGACAGGCAGCTCACGGATGACGACGCCGCGCTGCTCATTGCCCGCATGCATGAAGTGAATCCCGGGGACGTCGTGGCCTGGCCGCTGTCCGATGGGCCGATCGCTGCGGGCGAGGCGCGGGAACACGTCCGGGGGCAGCTGGCCCGTTGGGATGTCGACGCGCTGACCATGGCTGCTGAGCTGCTGGTCAGCGAGCTGGTCGGAAACGCCGTCCGGCATGCGAAAGGTCCCATCGGGCTGCGTCTGCTACGGGGCGAGAGGTTGATATGCGAGGTCTCCGACAGCAGTTTGACCACGCCCCGGATCCGTCACGCCTCGGAAACCGACGAGGGCGGGCGCGGGCTGCAATTGGTGGCCGCCCTCTCCGATCGCTGGGGAGCCCGCTACACCTCTGCCGGAAAATGCATCTGGACCGAACAGCAGATGCCGTGACCACCGCCCCGGCCAAGTGGCCCGGTAGATCGACCCGCCGTGCTTTCGGCCCCACCGGCCCCATGGACACCCGCCGTCGAACCCAGGTGCTTCCACGACAGCGCCCCGGACAGCGGAAACTCCGGGATGCCCTCAGGAACCGGCCGACTGCCCGACGGCGGCGAGACTCCGCCGTGCCGACCGCGTCGAGAACGATCCGAACCCGGCGCAGTCACATGATCGGCCGGACAGCTCCTGGTTCGCCAGCAGCAAAGTGCTGCTGGCGAACCAGGAGTTGCGGGACATGACGTTGGTGACACAGGCCAATGCCGGTGAAACCGAGGTGCCTCGACGGGCATCGATCGGGTAGCGTGCGGGCCATGTCGAGTCCTGAGTCGGACAAGGTGGGGGCTTTCGGTCACGCCGCCGGCCCCCTGAACCACTGAGCTCATAGCCCTGTCGTCGCGCCGCATCGTCTGGCGGGACGCGTGTTTCTCTCGGGGCTGGCCGCGGTGACGAGATGACCTTCTCGTGCTTCTCCTCACCTCGGAGCCACTCGATGCCTCTCCCGCTGTATCTGCTTGCCATGGCGGTCTTCGCCATGGGCACTTCGGAGTTCATGCTCGCCGGCCTCTTGCCGGACATCGCCTCAGATCTCGACGTCACCGTCGGGACAGCAGGCATGCTGACCTCGGTCTTCGCGATCGGCATGATCGTCGGCGCTCCCCTTGTGGCCGCGCTTGCCCGCAACTGGCCCAGGCGCTCCAGTCTTCTCGGGTTCATCCTCGCTTTCGCGGCAGCTCACGCCGTGGGCGCCATCACCACGAGCTTCCCGGTCCTGTTCGCTACCCGGGTCGTCGCCGCGCTCGCGAACGCGGGGTTCCTCGCCGTCGCTCTGACGGCTGCCGCCACGCTGGTCCCACCCGACAGGAAGGGACGTGCGCTGGCCGTGCTGCTGTCAGGCACGACGGCGGCCACGATCGTCGGTGTCCCTGGTGGCTCGGTGCTCGGCACCCTGCTCGGCTGGCGGGCCACATTCTGGGCTGTCGCCGCTCTCTGCCTGCCCGCCGCTCTCGGCATCCTGAAGGCCATCCCAGCGGGACGTGTGAAGGAACAGGAGACTGGCGGGCCAGCCGTGCGAGCGGAACTCGCCCAGCTGGCAAGGCCGCGGTTGATCCTGGTGATGCTGCTGGGCGCGCTGGTGAACGCGGCAACCTTCGCCAGCTTCACCTTCCTCGCCCCCGTCGTGACCGACACCGCCGGGCTGGACAAGCTGTGGATCTCTGTCGTCCTGGTGCTCTTCGGTTTCGGTTCCTTCGCTGGGGTCACCATCGCTGGTCGACTGTCCGACCAGCATCCTGGCCCGGTCATCGCGGTCGGCGGTCCGCTGCTGCTCATCGGCTGGCCGGCCCTGGCCGTGCTGGCCGACAAGCCGGTCGCTCTGCTCGCCCTCGTGTTCGTCCAGGGTGCCCTGTCGTTCGCGCTGGGCAGCACCCTGATCACGCGGGTCCTTTACGAGGCCGCGGGAGCCCCCACCATGGCCGGCTCCTACGCGACCGCGGCGCTCAACGTCGGCGCTGCCGTCGGCCCCCTCATCGCCGCGACCACCCTCGGCACCGGAGTCGGGAACCTCGGGCCGCTGTGGTCGAGCGGATTCCTGGTCGCTGTTGCGCTGCTCATCGCGTTCCCCCTCCGCACGGTGATCGCGGCCGGCCGGAGCACCAAGGTGCTCTAGTGACGTATGCGAACGCCCCCTTGACCATCGAGGGACGCCGAAGGCTCATCGAACGCTGCCGCACCCGTCCGATCGCCCACGTCGCCGCCGAGGCCGGCGTCTCCCGCGCCTGTCTGTCCAGGTGGAAGACCGCTACGACCACTACGGTGAGGCCCGGCTGCAGGACCGCTTGACGTCCCGCACTCCTCACCTCGGTTCCTCGATCCTGACGGCTCCGTCAACCGGCGCCCGCCGAAACAGTTCGTGGCCCGCTACCCGGCCACACGGTCCACCTGGACGTCAAGAAATTGGACGCATCCTCGATGGCGGCGGGTGGCGGGCACATGGACGCGACTCCCGTTGTCGGTGATCAGGCGAACGAACCGGTGGATGCCGTGGGCGGCGAAGAACGCGCGAACACCGGCGATATGGACGTCTTTCTCGGCCTGGACGTCGGCAAGGGCGAACACCACGGCACCGCCCTGACCCGGGCAGGCAACCCGATGACGTCAGCGGCCGGGGACGGGCAGAGCCCCCTCGGTGTACTGGGCGCGCCCGAATCCGAACGACCAGTCCTGAGGGCCGCTCTCCACGATGGAGACGAAGACGTCCTCGCCGCCGATGCCGAGGTCCTCCAACCGCTCGGCGACGGCTCGGAAGACGCGTTGCTTGACCTCGGTCGTGCGTCCTGCCTGGGTGAAGATCTGGATCAACACGAGCCGGTCGGTGCGTGCGAAGCCGAGGCCGGCGTCGAGGGCAATGACGTGGTCGGCGTCGTGCTCGGTGATGAGCTGGAATCTGTCCCGCTCGGGGATGTGCAACACATCCACCAGCGCGCGGTGCGTCGCGTCGGCGATCGCCCTCAGCTCGTCGGGACGACGGCCGCGGATGAGATCGATCCGTACCAAAGGCATGTCTGTTCCTTGTCGGTCTGTTGCGGACGACAGGCCCGCCTCGTAGAAGGCGTGCTCGATCTCCGGCATCCTTCAGAGAAGTGAGCCCAGCCGTCGTGGTGGGCCGGGACCACGACGCCGGCGCCGAGGACGGCGGCCGTGGCAGCGCCGCTCGGGCTGTCCAGCGACAGTGGCCGGCCGTCGAACTTCGCCGGGACGCGTGCTGCTCCCGCACGCAGGACGGCCGCGTCGATGCCCGGCACCGACCGGGGATCTCCGCGATCGTCCGGATCGAGGCGTTGTCACCGCTCACGCACACGGTGGGAAACCCCCGCCCGGACAGCCCGAACCCGGTGACCTCGCAGTTCACGTTCCCGTCGCCGTCGCCTTCGCCGTCCTCGGGGCCGTGGACCGCGGGGACCGCCGTCACCGTCGGATCGCCCCCGCCGTCCCGGCGCGGCAGGGCGTGGCTCGCCCACGGGAAGAGGCCGACGGCCGGTGGTCCCAGTCGCTGCGTGGCCACGGGCCCGGTGAGCATCATCGGGGCGGTCTTCGCGAACACGCGGCCGCGCTCGTCGAGGATGTCCGCATGCGCTTCGTGGCCAACCAGGACGCGGTCGACCGGCCCCACCCTGTCCTCGTCGCCAGCAGGTCCGGCGGGCTTGGTGAGATACCCGTAAGGTCCGGGTCCGTCGAAGGTCGGATCGCCGACGATGCGCAGGCCGCCGATGTCGATGACGGCTGTCGGGCCGCCCAGGAGGATGATTGCGCATTCCTGCCAGGACAGTCTCGTCGTACTCATCGTGGTCCTCGCTGCATGGTCCGGTCACCGTCAACGCTAATGACCGCCCAGCTTTGTCTGAAATGCCTGGGGCAACGCATGCATGCATATCAGGCATCGACGCAGCTCAAAGGCGGGCCGCCACGTGCGTCACTCCGTATTCGTCCGGAGGGCTGTGTCCAGGAATCGGCGGATCAGCGTGCGCTGGACGTCGGGCAGGTAGACGAGGCTGACCGGGCTCGGCGGGGCGTCGGTGAGAGGCACGAAGCGGAGGGCGGCGTGCTGGGTGCGGCGCCGCGCGACCTCGGGGACGATACCGATCCCGCGGTTGGCAGCCACCGTCTCCAGCCACTCGTCGTAGTTGGACGTCTCGATGATCTGGGCCGGGCGCTGGTCCACCGGCCACGACCAGGGGCCGGTGGTGCCGCTGACCGTGTTCACGACCAACGGCCAGTGCTGCACGTCCGACCAGTCCAGATGACCAAGGCGGGCCAGATCGCAGCGCTCGGAGCACACCGCGATGCGCGGCTCGTCGTACAGGCGCACGGTGCGCGCCCGTCCGGGTACGTCGACGTCACCCCGGATCAGCGCGATGTCGACGGTGCGCTGGCGCAGCGCCTGGAGAGGATCATCGGTCCGCGTCAGGTCGACCGACGCCCCCGTGCTCTCCTCGAAGTGGCTGACGACCTGCTGAGCCCAGGGGTCGGGCAGCAGCCAACTGAAACCGAGCCGCAGCGTGACACGGCGGCTCACCACGGCGAGGGCCTCGTCCAGCGTTGCCAGCACCCGCTCGGCGTGGACCAGGAACTCCGCGCCGGTGTCCGTCAGTTCGACGTGCCGCGAGGAGCGGTCGAGCAGGCGGACGTTCAGATTCCCCTCCAGTTGCGCGATCGTACGACTCAGCGCCGGCTGCGTGATCAGCAGTTCTTCGGCGGCACGGGAGAACGAGCGGTGGCGGGCCACGGACGTGAAGGCCCGCAGGTGACGGAGTTCGACATCCATGCCCCTGGCACCCCTCTCGCGCATCCATGCCTGCGGCGCATAGCAGCAGCGTAACCGGCATTTCACAGCCGCGCGTGCGCTGCCTAGCGTCGAAGTCGGCCCGTGAACGCCACCCAGGAAGGAGCCCAAGCCGTGAAGGCATCAGCCCTGCCCCGTCCCCGAACGCAGTCGCCCTGGACGATCGTCGTCCAGGCGGCGGCCGCCCTCGCCGCGGGAATGGGAGTCGGCAGGTTCGTCTACACCCCCATCCTTCCCCTCATGCACGAGCAGGCCGGACTCTCCTCGGCACTCGGGGCGAACCTGGCCACGGCGAACTTCATCGGCTACCTCGCAGGAGCCCTGGCCGCCATCGCCGCCCCCGCCGTCGTACGGTCGGCCGCGGCACTGCGGGGTTCGCTCGTCGTGCTGGTGCTGACGCTGGCGCTCATGCCGGTCACGCACGACGGCACCGCCTGGTTCGGCTTGCGTCTCATGGCCGGTGCCGCCAGCGCGCTGGTCTTCGTGATCGCCGTCAGCGCGATGCTCTCCCGTCTTCGCGCCCACGCCCACCACCTGGTCGGCTGGGCCTTCGGCGGGGTCGGTGCCGGAATCGCCCTGTCCGGCCTGCTGGTCGTCGCCGTGCACGCCGCGTCCACCTGGCAAGCCGCCTGGTGGACCTGCGCCACGCTCGCGGCCGTGCTCACCGCACTCGCCTGGCCCCTGACCCCGCAGCCGGACGCCGTCAGTTCCGCGACAGTCGCGCGGGCCGAACGGCCCCGCACCCACCGCTGGTTCCTCTCGCTGCTCGCCAGCTACACCTTCGAGGGCATCGGCTACATCATCGCCGGTACCTTCCTGGTCGCCGCGATCCAACAGGGCGTCAAGGGTTGGCTCGGTGGCGGAGCCTGGATCGTGGTCGGCCTCGCCGCCCTTCCCTCCTGCGCCCTGTGGACCCAGCTGGCCCGCCGCTGGTCCAGGCCGGCCCTCCTGCTGGCCTCGCTGACCATCCAGGCCATCGGCATCGCCCTGCCGGCACTGCTCGGCGGCACCACGCCCGCGCTCGTGTCCGCCGTACTGTTCGGCGCCACATTCATGGGCGTCAGCACAATCACCCTGTCCATCGGAAGCCATCTTCAAGTACCCCGGGCCGTGGCCCTGTTGACCACCGGATACAGCGCCGGCCAGATCCTCGGCCCGCTGCTCGCCACCCCGCTGCTCAGCCACGGCTACCACCAGGCGCTCCTGCTCAGCAGCGCGATGGTCGTCGCCGCCGCGGTCGCGTCCGCCGCCGTCTGCGTCCGCTTCCCGCACCACCTCGGCCCCGTGACCACGGCGGCCTGACACCCCCGCCGCTGCCTTACCCCCAGGAGGAGTTGTCGTGAGCACCCTGCTGTCCGACCTCGGAGCAGACCTTCCTCTCATCGCGGCGCCGATGGCCGGCGGACCGAGCACCCCCGCACTGGTCACTGCCGCAGCCCGCGCGGGCGGGCTGGGGTTCCTCGCCGGCGGATACAAGACCGCACAGGCACTCGCCGGGCAGATCCACACCACGCGCGCCCAAGGCGTCGCCTTCGGTGTCAACCTGTTCGCCCCCAACCCGGTCCCCATCTCCCACGAGGCATACCAGCGCTACGCGCAGGCGGTGCAGGTGGAGGCCAACCGCTACGGCCTCACGCTGCCCGAGGAGCCGATCGAGGACGACGACCACTGGACGGACAAGATCGACCTGCTCACCTCCGCCCCCATCCCCTGGGTGTCCTTCACTTTCGGCATCCCGGACCGCGCCGTCGTCCGCGCTCTCCGCACCGCCGGGAGCACCGTTCTGCAGAGCGTCACCTCGGCCGAAGAAGCGCGCCTGGCCACTGAATCCGGCGTCGACGCGCTGATCGTCCAGGCCCCGGCTGCCGGCGGGCACTCGGCCACGCTCAGCCCCGCACGGCCGCCCCAGCCCATCCGGCTCACCGACCTGATCACCGCGGTGCGCCACGCCGTCGCCCTGCCCATCATCGCCACCGGAGGAATCACCACCGCCGCCGACGTGGCCGCCACGCTGGCCGCTGGCGCCGAAGCCGCCATGATCGGCACCGCCCTGCTGCGCACCCACGAGAGCGGAGCATCCGCACCGCACAAGGCGGCCCTGGTCGACCCCGTCTTCGCCACCACCGTCACCCGCGCCTTCACAGGACGGCCCGCACGCGCCCTGCGCAACCACTTCATTGATCAGTACGACCCCATCGCCCCCGAGGGCTACCCCGCCCTCCACCACCTCACCGGCCCACTCCGCAAAGCGGCCACCGCTGCCGGTGACATACGACTGATCCACCTGTGGGCAGGCACAGGGCATCGCCACGCGAAGGCCGAACGCACCCTCGACACCTACGCCCGTCTCGCGGGCCGGCTATGAGCCAGCTGAGACCATCGAACCCATGGGCCACGAACCTGCGCACTGCCCGGCGCCGGAAGATGTCCACAGCCCTGGACTGGACAACGCGAACAACACGGACAGCACTGTGACCAGCCGTTCAGCCCCGGACACGACAGGATCACCGCCGGGACAGGCCCCGCTCCTGCCGGACTTGCCCAGGCCGTGACGACTGCAGGGGAGAACGCCGGCACCCGGGATCCGGCCCGGCAACACCGCGCCGGATCCACACATACGGCAGGGGAGCCCTGTGTGTCCGCCGTGCCTCCGCCTTCCACCAGCGATACTGACATGACGCTCTACCGGACCGTCCTTGCCCAGGGCCCGCGCGAGGACTTGGCGGCCTTCCCCCCACCATCGGCTGCCGGCCGAGCAGTGGCCTGTTCTGCGCCGCTTGGTCAGCCCCTACATCCGCGAGGTCTGGGAGGAAGCCTTCCCCGAGCTGCCCCGCACCGCTGAGGCCGACGCGACCACCGCGTGAAGCTCACTCTGCTCCACGAGCGTCTCCTCCCCGACATCCTCGACCTGATGTATCCGCAGGTCACCACGCCTCCCCAGCCGTGGTTGCGAGCCCGACATCCCCTATGCGCCTCTCGCAGCCGACCCCCAGAACAGAAAAGGGGAGAGTGGGGTGGGCTGTGGCTGGCGGTCGGCGCGGCCAGGGATCGGGCGCCCTCAGCGGTCTGTTGCGCGTCGGCGGGGCCTTTGCGCTCCGTGCCAGGCCGGGAGCCGGCAACGCCAGAGTGGCGAGAACGCTCCCCAACTGCGGCATCAGCTGCGCGGTCCTTTCACAGGGGGGCGATCAGCGCCGCCGGGAGGGGGAAGCATGGCGATCGTGAGGGAGTTCCGGACGGAGGAGCTGCCCGTGGCCGAGCGGTTCGGCAGCTGGCTCGACATGGCGAACAGCGCGTTGATACCCAACAAGCTCCGCAGCGAGCACGAGGACGACTTCCGGGCCGGCCTACGACTGCTGGACCTCGGCGAGGTGCAGGTGTCCGTGCTCCGGTACCCACCGCTGGAGACCCACCGCACCCCCAGGCTGATTCGCCAGTCGGACCCCGAGTCCTACCAGCTGTACCTGAACCTGCGCGGGGGACACCGGATCGTGCAGGACGGCCGGGACACCGCCATCGGGCCCGGGGAGCTGTTGCTGTACTCGACCTCCAGACCCTGGAAGGGCTGGGCCGGGGGTGATCCGGACGCTGTGGAGGGCGTGATGATGCAGTTCTCCCGCGCCATGCTCCCCATGCCCGCCCCCCAGGTCGATCCGCTCACCGCGCAGCGCCTATCGGCGTCCGACGGGATCGGCGCACTCGTGTCCGGCTACCTCACCCAGCTGGCCGCAGGCGCCGCCGGGTACCAGGCGGCCGACGCCGCGCGGCTGGCCGTCATCGGCGTCGATCTCGTAGCCGCGCTCCTGGCCCACCACCTCGACGGCGGCACTCAGCTGCCCCCCGATTCGCACCTGCGCGTCCTGAAAGCACGGATCTGCGCCTTCATCGAGCGGCAACTCGGGGACCCTGGTCTCTCCCCCGCGGTCGTCGCCGCCGCGCACCAGATCTCTCTCCGCTACCTCCAACGGCTCTTCCACGACCAGGGAATGACCGTCTCCAACCGGATCCGCGAACGCCGGCTGGAGCGCTGCCGCCGAGACCTGGCCAACCCCCAGCTCGGCTCCCGCCCCATCCACGCCATCGCCACCCGCTGGGGCTTCACAAGTGCCGCGCACTTCAGCCGGGCCTTCCGAGCCGCATACGGCATGCCGCCCGGCGACTACCGGCAGCTGATGCAGCAGGACTGGGACCTCCAGGCGCGCCCAGTCAACACAAGTGCGCGCACCGTCAATGACCTGCCGACCGTCCCCCGGAAGAATCAGTGCCGCACAGATCATCAGGTGTTCCAACCCGAGCGGGGCCATGCGTAAGAAGAGAACGATCAGGCGATCCACATGGGCCAAGGCCGCCGCTCCGCATCTCTTGCAGGAGGACTCTGTGTTCGACCTCATGTCCCGGACCTTGCGGCGCCGCATCGTCAGTGCCGCCGCCGTCGCCGCCATGACGCTCGGCGGTTCGATCGTCGCCATGTCACCCAGCCAGGCGGCCTCGGCCCCGGCTGCGACAGCCGCCGCGAACTCCGGCACCGTAGCGCCACTCGCGGTGGTCAACCTCGGCCTGAGCACCACACAGGCCACCTACGTGCAGTGCTGGCTGAAGTACGGCAACTACGGCTACACCGGCGCCCTCGACGGCCAGTTGGGCACCGAGAGTTGGAAGGCCTTCCAGCGCTACCTCAAGCCGACCTATGGCTATACCGGCGCCATCGACGGAATCGTCGGCAGCGGCACTGTGAGCGCACTGCAACGGTTGCTGAAGGCCCACTACGGCTACACCGGCGCCATCGACGGAAAGGCTGGAAAGGGAACGCAGGACGCGTTCAAGACATTCGCCAACGCCCAGCGCACTTTCTGCTGAACCCGAAACACTGACCGGCCGGCAGCAACGCCCACATGATGGTGGGCGCGGGTGCGGTCCCAGACCGGGTCCTGTTGGGCCCGGGCAAGGACGGCGATTGCTCTGACCAGGTCGATATCTCGGGGCAGTGGCCAGTGCAGGTCGGCGTCGGTCCGCAGGATGTTCGCCAGGACGACGGCGTCCTGGTGGTCCGACTTCTTGCGGGATGCGGCATGCCGGTCCCGGTGGCCGGCGAGCCATCGGGATGATCGCTTGGACCTGGCGTCCGGGCCCGCAGGCAGGCCGCCAGAGTCACCGTGAGGTCTCGATCGCGATGGGGATGGAGTCGCTGGGGCTGTCACCGTGCTCGGCAAGCAGTCGCAGTAGGTCCTGGAGGCCTGCCGCGTCATCGGTGATCCGAAGCTTGCCGAGCAGCCGGGCGTCGGAGTCGACCATCTGGAGCACCGCCAGGTCTCCACCACGCCTGGTACTGGCACATCACCTTGTCGATGGCCGCCCTCGCCCACCTGACCGCCGTCCGGACCTCAGAAGCCGCCAAAGGGGCACCGTAGACGACGAGTACAACCTCATCCCCCCTCAGCGTCCCGCAGATCTGCCGGTTGGCTTTGAGTGATCCGGGCGATGAGGTTGTCGCGGTGGTCACGGCGAATCGCGGCGTACAGATCTGCCTTCGACTCCGACATCGAGCCCCCTCCAGCAGACGCTGCCATACCGACTTGAAGACCACATTGGTCCATCCCCTGCCTCCGCTACTGGCGACGGGAGTCGTGCTGCCAACGGACGCCGAGGTCCTGCTTGATACGGCTGATCAGGTCGCCTGACTTGGTGCCGTGGTGAAGCGGTGGGGCTGTGAAGCGGGTGGCACGGGCACCGGCGTCCGGTGGAACGGCGCCTACGCCTTCGGCCCGCTGCCCACTGGGTCCGCACCGGCGTCGTCTTGCGGCTCCGCGGCCTCCACCACCGAGACGGCGCCCGTGGCGGTCACGATCGGCGGCGTGAGCACCGAGGCGTAGTCGTGCTCGGCGGAGTAGGTGAGGAAGCCCAGGTGCGCCTCGTAGCGGTCCAGGACGTCGTCGATCACCTGCTGGTGGGACAGGCCCATGAGGTCGTAGCCCTCGGAGCCGGTCTGGGTGAACACCTCGACCCGGTAGTAGACGTCCGTCTGGCGGGACATGCGTCCGCCGAACATCGGCACCGGGGCCTCGACGGCCTGCACCTGGTAGTGGAAGTTGCGGTGCTCGGGCATCGCGACCACCAGCGCGTGGCTGGAGATGCCGGTGTGCTCGTTCGGGACCAGGTCCAGCGTGGCCTGGTAGCCCTGCTTCCCGAATTCGCGGACCACGTCGGCCAGCGCCGGCTGCACGGTGCGCTCCACGAACTGGGCCACCTGCTTCTTCGAGGGGTAGGAGCGCATCCGCTCCAGCCGCTGGCGCCAGGTGCGCTCGGGCACGTGGCCGCCGTGCGCCGCCGTCGACTGCCGGCGCAGGACCCGGCCTTCGCGCTCGGCCCGCTCCATGCGCAGGACCTTGGAGAAGGAGGCCATCACCAGCCAGGCGATGACCGTCACCGGCAGGGCGAAGATGAGCGTCGCGTACTCCATGGTGGTGACCCCGCCGGCCACCAGCATCGCGATGGTCAGCACCGCGGTGAGCACCGCCCAGAAGATGCGCAGCCACTTCGCCCCGTCCTGCGACGGGTTGGGGATCGAGGAGGAGAAGTTGGACATCACCATGGCGCCGGAGTTGGCGCTGGTGAGGTAGAACAGCAGTCCGGACAGCGTGCCGAGGCCTATCAGGAAGCTGGCGCCGGGGAACATCTTCAGCAGCGCGAACCAGCCCTCCTCCGGGCTGTGCAGGGCCAGCTGGGCGAACTTCGTGTTCCCGTGCAGGACCTGGTACATGGCGCTGTTGCCGAAGATGCTCACGATCAGGAAGTCGCAGAGCACGGGGGCGGCGATGGCGGCCATGACGAACTCGCGCAGCGTCCGGCCGCGGGAGATGCGGGCCAGGAACAGGCCCACGAACGGGCCCCAGGCCAGCCAGAACGCCCAGAAGAACAGGGTCCAGCCGGCCATCCACTTGGCGCCCCCCTCCTGGTAGGCGAAGGTCTCCAGGGTTCGGTCCGGCAGCGAGAAGACGAACCGGCCGATGTTTTCCACCAGGGCGTTGAGCAGGAACGCCGTCTGTCCGGTCACCAGGATGTAGAGCAGCATGGCCGCCGCGCTCCAGATGTTCAGCTGGGAGATCAGCCGGATCCCCTTTTCCACGCCCGAGGTGCAGGCGGCGATGGTCATGATCACGGCCACGACCACCAGCGCGATCTGCAGGGACAGGCCTCCATGGAGGCCGAACAGCAAGGCGAAGCCGACGTCCAGTAGCACGACGCCGATGCCCATGGAGGTGGCGACGCCGAAGACGGTGCCGACCAGGGTGACGATGTCGATGGTGTCGCCGAGCCCGCCGCGGACGCGCTTGCCGAGCAGGGGGTACAGGGCGGCCCGGATGGACAGCGGCATGCCCCAGCGGTAGGCGAAGTAGCCCATGGCCATGCCGAGCAGCGAGTACATGGACCAGCCGGCCACGCCGTAGTGGAACATGGTCCAGACCACGGCGTCCTGGGCGGCCGCGCCCGTCTGGCCCTCGCCCGCCGGCGGAGCCATGTACTGGGTGATGGGCCCGGTGACGGAGTAGAAGAGCATGTCGATGCCCACGCCGGCGGCGAACAGCATGGCAACCCAGGTGAAGAGCTTGTACTGGGGCCGGGAGTGGTCGGGGCCGAGCCGGACGGAGCCCTCCTTGGACAGCGCGACCCAGAGGACGAACACGATCACCACGGTCACGGTCAGGACGTAGAACCAGCCGAGGTTCTCCGCGATCCAGGCCACCATGGTCTGCATGGTGCCGGCGGCGTGCGCGGGCACGAGCATGGCCCAGAGGGAGAAGGCGACGATGACGGCCGAGGCGATGATGAAGACGCGCCGGTTAACCCTGGGGCCGGGCTCCTCGATGAGTTCCGCGGGGGCCTTGCTGAGCTCCTGGCTGGAGACGGGAGGACGGTTCTCGGCCTCGTGGCCGTGGCGCCGCCGTTCGGTGCCGCCCAGGTGGCGGCGTTCGATCGGGGCCTTCGGCGGCTCGCCCCCGGGGCGGGGCGTGTTTGCGGCTTCGAGCATGCAGTCCTCCTCCTATCGGGGACGAGTTTGGGCGGGCGTCAGCGTGGGCGGACGTCCGCGGCCTCGATCCGAAGGGATGGGGGAGGCCGTGCACAGTGGGCACCCAGTCGTGGGGGCCTACCTGCCAATGTTAGAACGCCTAACAAAATGTCTCCGTGAACCGCTTCGGGTTTGGTGGAGATCTCAGATGTTGGTTGTGACCTGGGCTTTCGTGGTGCTCAGGGCTTTGTATTTCGGCGGGCGGGATGTGCCCTATCTCACCGTGGAGCCGGGTGTGGTTGTACCAATCGGTCCATTCTGTGGTGGCCAGCCCGACCTGGCCGAGGGATCGCCAGAGCCGCGGCATCATGGGCGGTTCAGCTGGTGGCCGGCCGGGGGAGTGGTGGCCACCGGTGGGGGAGGTGCATGTGGGGGCTGCGGTGGCTGGATGTGCGGTGGGGTGGAGGCCAAGCCCGATGTGCGGGCCCTGCGTGCGGGCCACGGGGGTGCGGCGCGGCGTGTGCACGTCGGCCGTGGATCGCCATGCGATGGGGTGTTGCGGTGGTGCTGACGACGGATGCCGGCGCGTTGCCGGAGGCGAAGCCGGGCAGGCCGGCCCGGGCGGGCAGCGTGGGCGCGGCACGGGGTGGTGTTTCGGGCTGCGAGGATCGCGGTGGCCGCTGCCGCGCGCACCGCGTCGCAGTTGTTGATTGATCACGAAGGTCGGGTCTGTCCGCCGTTCTCCTCCTCGTCGTCCTGGGCGTCGGGCGCTGGCAGGCCGCCGGTGTGCGGTGCGGCCCTCGCCACCATCTCGGAGAGCCGTCTGCAGGCCTCTTCGATCTTTTCCTGGGTCTGGTTCCGCTCGGTGATGGCGGCGGCGAGCAGCAGCGCGGTCAGCGCGGCGGTGCCGTTGAATGCCTGCAGTGAAATCATGTCGGTGAGCAGCGTGTGCCCGGCGAACGGGCCACTCCTGCGGGTGGCGGCGAGGATGGCGAAGGTGGATACGGCCAGCGCGCAGGGTGTGGCTCCGGCGCGCTGGAAGCGGAAGGCTGCCCAGGTCAGCAGCGGGAAGCCGAGGAAGAGCAGCGGTGCGGGGGAGGTTTGCAGGAGACCGACGGCGATGGTGGCCGCGACAAGCAGCGATCCCTCCGCCCATCCGGATCGAGGGATGTCCTTCGGCCAGTGCGCCGAGCGGAGGACGAGCAGCAGCGGCGTGACCAGCAGGACGCCCATGGCGTCGCCGGTCCACCAGACCCACCAGGTGAGCCAGAATCCGCCAGGGGGCAGCGCGTGAGCGAGGTTCAGGGCGCTGCTGCCCACGGTGGCGCTGATGAGCATGCCGGTGAGCGCGCCGAGGAAGACGAGTGCGAGCGCGTCCTGGAAGCGGTTCATCCGGGGGCGGAACCCGGTGCGGCGAAGGAGCGCGTAGGAGCAGAGGGGCGCGAGTGTGTTGCCTGCCGTGATGGCGAGCACGGCGGGGGTCGTTGGTCCGAGTGAGATGTTGATCAGGAAGGCGCCGAGCGCGATCCCGGGCCAGATCCGCGGGCCGATCAGGAGCAGGCCGGCCAGGGCGATGCCGGTCGGAGGCCACAGCGGCGTGACCTGGCCGCGCACGAGTTGTTGGAGCAGTCCCAGCCTGCCGGAGGCGTAGTACAGCACGGCGACGGCGCCGATCTGCAGGGCCGTCATGCCAACGCGCCGGAGCCTGTCGCGGCTCGCAACAGTCATCGGGAAGTCTTCCCTTCGGCTTTGCTCCGTCGTCCATCGTCCGCTGCTCCTGCCGTATCCACCACACCGCTGCTCCTCTGTGTGACCTTGCGACCTTGCGTGATGTGCTCTGCCGGGATTGCTTCGGGTGACCGCTCGCGGGGCGGTGTCGTGACCCGATGGTTCCGCCTCCGCCGCATCGCTGTGGGTCTGTGCGGCTTCAGCGCGGGGTGGGCAAGGCGGGGATGGCCCTGTTGTCGTGCGCGTCGCTGGGGTGGTGGTCGGCCAGGGCCTGCACGAAGTCGTGCAGGGGCGTCGGCGCGCACATGTTTTCCGGCGCCCGCGGGTGTCTGCCGGCGGTATCGCTCTTGCCATGGTTCGCCCGTAGGCCGTCCTGTGCGGGCTCGGGAGGTTGGGGCTGCCGTCCGGGTGGTGTCACGGGGGCAGCGCTGCCGTGAGGGCGCAGGCCAGTGCGGCGACCGTGGGCCGGGACGATGGATCGGCCCGTAGGCAGGTGTCGATGGCGGCGGCGAGGGCGAGCGGCAGGCGTCGCCGGGTCCCGATCGGTGGGGCGGCCTGTTCGAGCTGCCAATACCGGTCATCGGTGTCATGGTCGTGGCCGTCTGTCGCAGCCTGGCCGGCTTCGCAGGCGACCGGTTCCTCTCCGCAGGCTGTTTCGAACAGTGTGACGCCGATGCCCCAGACGTCGGTGGCGGCCGTGAGCGGCCCGCCCCGGGCCTGCTCCGGAGCGAGATAGCAGCACGTGCCCAGTCCCGCGGGGGCGGGCCCCGGAGGCCGGGCGAGACTCAGGTCCAGTACCTTGGCGTGGCCGCGGTCGACCACGACGTTGGCAGGCTTGAGATCCAGATGGAGCAGGCCCCGACCGTGGAGGTAGTGGACCGCCGAACACATCTGCACCCCGAGCAGCGCCACATCGGCGGCGGCCGGCCGCCGCCGCATCCGGTGCACGAGGTGGGACAGGGTCTCACCGGTCAGTGTCTCCAGGACGACGAGCGGCTCGGGCGAGGTGAACGTTTCGTAGCCACGGACCAGGTGTGGATGGGCGAAGTCCCGCAGCCACCGCCCCTCGCGCAGCAGCCGCTCGCCCAGCCGCTGCTCGCCGCGGTGGTCCGGCCGCACCACCTTGATCACGCACCGGCAGTCGCGTTCCTCGCTCCAGGCGTCGTAGACGTCGAGCCAGCCGGTGCGCGCCAGATGCTCCAGGATCACGTAGCCCGGCGCCGGTTTCGTACCCGGGGCCCAGGGGGCGGGGGCGCTCATGACAGCACCGCGCCCACGCTGAGCCGGTGCAGCCGGGCGTACGTGCCGTCGCGGCCCAGCAGGTCGTCGTGGGCGCCGTGCTCGACGATCCGGCCGTGGTCGAGCACCACGATGCGGGTGGCGTCCCGGACGGTCAGCAGGTTGTGGGAGATGACGACGGTGGTCCGCCCGGCCATGAGCCGGCGCAGCGGGTCCATGATCCGTCGGCCCGACCGGACGTCGAGTCCGGTGGTCGGCTCGTCCAGCAGCAGTACAGGCGCGTCCCTGATCATCGCCCGGGCGATCGCCAGGCGCTGGCACTGTCCGCCGGACAGCGTCCGGCCGCGCTGGCCGACCAGCGTGTCATAGCCCTCCGAGAGCCGCTCGATGAACTCGTGCGCGTCCGCCGCGCGCGCCGCCGCGACGACATCGGCGTCCGTCGCGTCCGGCAGGCCGTAGGCGATGTTCTCCCGCACGGTGCCGTGGAAGACAAGGGTCTCCTGGAGCACCACCGCGACGTTCTCCCGTACCGCGGACAGGCTCAGGTCCCGCAGGTCGGTGCCGTCGAGGAGAACCGCGCCCCGGTCGGGGTCGTAGAAGCGCAACTGGAGCTTGGCGACCGTCGACTTGCCGGCCCCGCTCGCCCCGACCAACGCCAGCGTTTCGCCCGAGGCCACGTGGAAGGACACGTCCGACAGCGCCCACGAGGAGGCACCGGGATAGCGGAACCAGACGCCGTCGAGCTCCACGTCCCCCCGCGCGCGGCCGATCCGCCGGGCGCCCGGAGCCTCGACGACCTGTGGCCGCTGGTCCTGCAACTCGATGATCCGCTCGGCCGAGGCGGAGGCCGCGTAGAAGGTGTTGCCGAGGCCGGACAGGCCGCGGACCGGGCTGTAGAGCTTGCCGATCAGCGCGAGGAAGACCAGCAGTCCACCCAGGGTGAGCTGTCCCTGGGCCAGCTTCCAGGTGCCCAGGCCCATCACCGCCAGGCCGCCGGTCACCTCGATGATCTCGACGACGGGCGAGTAGACGGCCCGGATCCGCGTCGAAGCCATCGCCGCCCGGAACTTGCCCACGTTCTCCCGCTGGAACCGGTGCTCCTCCCACCCCTGCCGGTTGTACGCCTGCACCAGCGCGACGTTGCCGAGCGCCTCCTCGGCGACCGCGCTGAGCGAGCCGCTGCGGCGCCTGCGTTCCCGTGACGCGGCCTTGATCAGCCGCGAGAAGTGCCGGGCGGCGGCCCAGAACAGCGGCACGATGGCGAGGGCGAGCAGGGTCAGGTCCCACCGCAGGTAGATCAGCATGCCGAGGTAGACACCCAGGCAGACCACGTAGTAGAGGGCGTCCGCCACCCCGGAGAGCAGGAACGTCTCGACCGCGTCGACGTCGCCCGTGATGCGGGACAGCACGTCCCCTAGCCGCCGGCGTTCGAAGAAGCCGAGCGACAGCCCCTGGACGTGCCGGAACACATCGGCGCGAAGAGAGAGCAGGAAGCGCTCGCCGACCCAGGCCGATGTCACGTCGTCGGCGAACCGCAGCACCCCGGAGCAGACGATGAGCCCCAGGTAGACCGGTGCGAGCCAGAGCAGCGGCCGCAGATCGCGGGGGACGAGCACAGCGTCCACGACGGTTTTGAACAGCCAGATCTCCGAGGCGTTCACGGCCGGGCCGACCAGGCTGAAGAGGAGAACGGGGACGAGCCATCGCCGACCGCCGCGCGTGTAGGGCCAGAACCGCCGGAACACCTCACGCGGCGCCATCGCGGGCGCGGCCGCCACGACGGCGTCGGAAGCCTCCACCGACAGCAGACGCCGCAGGACATGCACCATGAGACGCGCACCTCGGGGGTCTGCGAAGCGGACCGGGACTCCAGTCTCCGGCCCGCCCAGCACTCATTCGGTCAGTGGCGGCTACGGCGGTGTCCGCTGCGGTGACCCGAACGGTGTCCGCTGCGGTGGTGCGAACCGTGTCCGCTGCGATGACGCGAACCGTGTCCGCTGTGGTGCCTCGACGAGCGGTGGTCGTCGTTCCTTGCAGGCATGAGTTTGCTGAAGATAGCCATTGCTCCTCCTGAATCTCGCTAAGGAACTCTCTCCACAGTAGTTACGTCTCAGGGCCGGATTCGGATGGCTCGCAAACGAAAAAATGCCGTTCTCAGCCACAACGGGCTGCCGGCCCCCGGTGCAGCGCGCCTCGTCGCCCGCAGCGATGCCCCCGCCCGCCTCCCGGCAGTGCCGGCCGGCGTGCCCGAGGCCGCCGCCACGGTGCTGCGCACGGCCTGTGAGCTGCTGTGGCGTTCCTACCTCTGCTACCGGATTGCTCGGAGTCCCGGTGCCGTCCCTGAGGCCGGCGCGGTGATCGTTGGTGGCGAGAGCGGCCCGAATCACCGACCTTTCGGACTTGGCCTGGGCCTGCGACATCCGGACCGCTGTGTCGAACGTCAGGTGGCCCTGCGCTTCAAGCAGATCGGCGGGCTCACCTCGAAGGCCGGCGGCCGCCTGCCAGACGGCCGGACTTGGGATGATTACCGGACCAGTGGGGCAGCCGGGGTGGCCGGTGCCTGACAGGCAGACCTGAACGCGTGCCGGCACTTGTTGCGGTCGGCCGGTCGGCCGGTCGGCGGGTCGGCCGGTCGGCGGGTCGGCCGGTCGATCATGTGGCGGTGCGGCGGGAGCGGGCCAGAGCCAGCCCACCGATGGCCACGCCGGTCAGCGCCACCAGTGCGGCCGTGCCGCCCACGAGGCGCCCGGTGGCCAGCCTGCAAACGGCTGCCGACTGGACCGAGTCATGCGCGTCGGCCCGCTCGCTGCTCACCCTTCCCGGCTGCTGTGCGCCCCCGTCCCACAGCCCTCCGCGGTCGTTCATGCCCCTGAGTAACAACTTTGTCGTCCCGGGATGTTGACGAAGCAAAGTTCTGGGGCCAATGTTGCTGATCGCTTGCCGCTTACACCTAACCTCACTCCCGGAGGTCCATGTGTGTGACCTGCACGATCAGCATGAGCACGAGCACGAACCTCTGAACACGAGCGGCCCCACACTCAGCAGACGACGCATCATGCAACTCCTCGGCGCCGCCGGCGTGACAGCCGCCGCGATGACCGCGGAGGCCGACCCCGCGATGGCAGCCGCCGCAGACGACAGTCCGGCCGCCGGCTACCGCGCCCCCACCGGCCTCGCCAAGGACAGCCCCGCCAAGACCTCCGCGCTCGCCTGGATCACCGCCAACGCCGACCAGGTCACCGGGCTCAACTCCGAGATCTGGGAGAACTCCGAACTCTCGCTGCGCGAGTGGAACTCCTCACTCGCCGAGGCGGCGTTCCTGGAGAAGGCCGGATTCCGCGTCGAGTTCGGCACCGCGGGCTTCCCGACCGCGTTCACCGCGACCTTCACCTCCGGCAGCGGCGGACCCGTGCTCGGCTTCAGCGGCGAGTACGACGCGCTGCCCGGCCTCTCGCAGAACAAGGGCGTCGGCCACCACGACCCGCGTGAGTACGTCCACGACCCCTTCGCGCCCAGCTACGGCCCCGGCCACGGCTGCGGCCACAGCGCGCTCGGCACGGCCGCGGCCGCCGCGGCGGCCGCCGTCGCGCAGGCGGCGAAGAAGCACAAGCTCCCGGTGACCGTGAAGTTCTTCGGCTCGACGGCCGAGGAGACGCTGATCGGCAAGACCTACGCCGTCAGCAAGGGCGTGTACGACGGCCTGGACGCCTTCCTCGACTGGCACCCGTCGACCGCCAACGCCACCGGGTGGGGCTCCACCACCGCGATGACCGCCGTCACCTTCACCTTCCTCGGCGTCGCGGGCCACGGCGGCACCCCGCTGGGCAACAAGAGCGCGCTGGACGCGGCCGTGATGATGGCGACCATGTCGGAGTTCCTGCGCGAGGAGAACCTGGCCCCCTCGGGACGGCTCCACTGGGTGATCAACAACGGCGGCGACATCCCCAACGTCACCCCCGAGATAGCCGAGATCTCCTACTACGTCCGCGAGGGCAGCCCCGCGCGCGTACAGGTGCTCCTGGACAAGGTCATCGCGGTCTCCGAGGCCGCGGCCAAGGCCAGCCAGACCAGCGTGCGCCACCGCATCACCTCGGCCTGCTGGAACCAGCTGCCCTCCAAGTCGTTCGCGGAACTCCTGCACGAGAACATGCGGCAGATCGGACCGCCCCGGTTCACCGACGAAGCGCACAAGCTCGCGAAGGACCTCCAGGCGTCCCTGGGACTGCCCCAGAAGGGCATGCACGACACGATAGGCGACCTCACTCCACCCAACCCCGCCTTCCTGGGCGGCGGTTCCACGGACGTCGCCGACATCAGCTGGAACGTGCCGACCGTCTCGATGGGCGCGGCGCTCGCCCCCATCGGCACCAAGATGCACACCTGGTCCACCGCGGCCTGCGCGGCCGCCGCCCCCGGCCAGGCCGCCGTGCTCGCGGCCGCGCGCTATCTGGCGGCCACCGCCGTCGACCTCGTCACCCAGCCCGACCGGCTCAAGGCGATCAAGGACGAGTTCAAGGAGCGTACGCGCGGGGTGCAGTGGAAGACGGCACTACCCGACGGCTACGAGCCGCCGATGTACGAGCCCCCGGAGTGGTTCCTGAAGAAGACCGGCCAGAAGTGGCCCCCGAAGAACATCACCTGGCCGCCCCAGCGAGTCGTCTCCCAGGAGAAGTTCTCCTCCCTGGGCCCGGACCTCGCGCCCCAGACGTAGGAGGCCGTGCCCGAGATCTGAGCTGTGGTGCCGGGGCGCCGACGAGGAGCCGGCGCCCCCGGCACCACCTCATCGGCGTCCCGCCGCGCACCGACATCCTGCTCCTGGCCTTCGCCGCCGGCCGTCTCGCCCTCCGCACCAGCTGCCGGACCCTCGGGCTCGGCCGCCGCGCCGCCTCGGGTCGGCGGGGCCTCGACCGTGTCCGCGTCGTGCGCCCGCAGCCGGTCCTGATCGCGCAGATTGAACGGGCGAGGGCTCGGACCGCACTTGGCCCGAGCCCTCGTTCTTCCTTCCGCCTGGCGGCGGTGCCGGTCAGCAAATAATGGTTTCGACGACCAAAGTTTCGCGCGGCGGTCAGGGACTCCTCTCGGAGAAGGAGATCGGCCGCACCATGGGCGTCATGAAGCAATCCGCCCATAAGCGGCTGCGGCGCCTGGACCAACGGGCCTGATCCACGCTCCGGCTGACGAGAACCGGGGAGACGGAACAGGAATCCCGTCACGGCTCACGAGTCGGCGGCGGCTCCCGGGTGTTCACAAACTCCTCCCCGGAGGCCGATCTGGCCCGTGGACGGGACGGGAACGCAGCAGGCCGCCGGGAGCCTTTCGGCGACGGGAGCAGCCCGCGCCGCTGACGGTTCCAGTGACCGGCGGCGGCGCTGTCGAGGCGCGCGGCCAGTCGGCCGACGGTGATGTCTTCGTCGGTTCCGTGTGCGATCGAGTCGGGGCCGTCGACGCCTTCGCCGGGGCGAGGCGGCTCAGCCTTCTGCCCCGACCTCCCACACTCGGGCGAAGTTGGCGGCGTACGCCTCGACCACGCCGGGCTGGGACAGCTCGACCATCGCCTCGTCGTTGCGCTGCAGAGAGGTGGCGTTGAAGTTGTGACTGCCCGTCATCACCCAGCCCCGATGGGCGCCGGGGCCGGTCGGGTCGGTGACCACCATGTACTTGGAGTGGATGCGCCCGGCTTTCGTGCTGCCGTCGAGCACCCTGCGCGGAACGCCGGCCGTTTCCAGCGCCGCCGTGACCTCTGGGTCGGCGATGCCGTGCACGACGCGCACCTCGCATCCGGCCGTCACGAGTTCGGCGAGCTCGTCGACGATCGCGAGCCGGGTGGCGTCCCACTCGGACTGGCCGATCTCCACGCGGGTGCGGCCGTCCTTCCTGCAGCCGACCTCGGCGAGGCGTTCGGCGATCGGGTCGCGGTCGGCGACCGGGTAGAACTGGGCGGTCACCTTGCCGCCCTGCATCCCCCCGGTGACGGTGGTGTCGTAGTCGGGGTTCTGCACCTCGGCGGCGAGGTCGTCGAAGTAGCGGCCGTATCCGGCGAACAGCTTGCGGTTGTCGGGCAGGACGACCAGGTTGTTCCAGTAACTGGTCGAGTTGACGTCGGTGATGTTGTTCGACGCCTGGACGACGACGTCGCGTCGCCCGCCGACCGACGAGAACAGGGAGAACTTGTTGTGCATTCCTTTGGTGCCCTGGCAGGAGGTCGTGTTGCCCTCGGGGCTCGGGTGACTGCAGACGTGGACCCAGGACGAGGCCGACTTGTCGGTGCCGAGGGTGTCGATGAGTTTGGCTGCGGCGGGGTTGTTGATCTGATAGCCGTCGATGACCATGCGGACCTCGACGCCGCGCCGGTGGGCGTCGAGTAGCGCCGCGACGTAGTCGGAGCCCGCGTCGCCCGAGACGACGAACTCGGCGATCTCGATCGACTCGCCGGCCGGGGCCTGCTTGATCAGCGAGCAGATGCGCTCGACGACCGCGGTCGGGGTGCCGGCGACCGGGTCGTTGAAGACCGCGTCGGTTCTGACCGGTACGTCGGCGGCGTTGCGGCAGGCGCTGCGGGCGGGCTCGTTGAGGGCGGCCTGCGCGGTGGGGGCGACCACTGCCTGTGTGCACACCGTGGCGGCCAGGGCCGCGAGGCCGGCTATGGCAACGGAACGTGATCGACGCATGGGGTGTCTCCTGTGCGGTGCAGCCACTCCCGAGCGGAGCGGTCAGGAGCGGATGTTTCTGAGTCCGCCTGCACGCCAGGTGACGGCATCGCCAACCCGAGGCCTCCGGCACGCGAATGATCACGTGTACCGACAAAGTAGCGAGGTTTCGTGGCAGGTGAGCTGGTGAAGTGCTGCCTCGTCGTGAACTCGCCGAATGTGGAGCGGAGTTGCTCGATCCGCCGCAGTTCCTCCGCCTCGGGCGTCTCAGTGACCGGCCCCGGCGCGGATGGCTCGGGCGACCGGGCTCGGGGGGTCGAGGCCCACGTGGAAGGAGAAGACCGAGAGGGCCATGTGCCGTTCGTCGGCGCTGAGTTCGTGGTGGAGTAGGGCGGCGTGGCGGTGCATGTCGTCATCGATGGCCGAGAGCTTCTGGGCGCCGTCCTTGGTCGCGGTCACGATGGTGACGCGCCTGTCGGTCTCGGACGGGGTACGGGTGATGAGACCCATCTCATCGAGACGCCGCACGAGGCGTGAGGCGAAGTCGGCGGCGATGTCGAGGCGCGCGGCCGGCCGACCGACGGTGATGTCCCCGTCGGTTCCGCAGACCTGGAGCAGGGCCTGATGGGGCAGGGGTTTCAGGCCGTGTTCCTTGGCGCGGTCCTCGGCGATGCGCAGGATGCGGCGGATGACGTAGCGGGCTTCAGTGACATTGCGTGATCGCTGCTCGTAGGTGTCGGGCTGATCTGGCCGACCAGCGCATCCCGTTCACCGAAGCCACGGTCACGGCCGGCGACGACGGCTCGTACAGGGTCGCCCGGAAGGCACCTGGTGCGCACGCAGTCTCCATCCACGCGAACGGCCGCGTGGTCGCTCGCGGCGGCGCCGAGGGCGGGGTCACGGTGCGCGGGCTGCCCGCGGCCGACCGGCAGTGGTTCGACCTGGTGCCGGACCGCGGGGCCCGCTGTGCCTCGCCGACCGGCTGATCAAGCTGAAAAAGTGTCATCGGCCTGGACGTGGGCCTCGCCGCCGTCAAGGCCGCCCATCCCCATACCGACAGCGCAGTGGTCTATACCTCATGGCGAACCTCGGGTATATGTTGTTCAATCCCGCTCGAAAGTAGGTTGGAGTGCGCATGAATGGACATGCAGCTCGACTGATCAGAGGGGCGGCGCTCGGGATATCCGTGCTCCTCCTGGCAGTGCCGTCCGCGGTGGCCGCACCGGGACTCGGCCCCGCGAAGACCGATCTCAACCCGCGGCCGGCCGTGGTGCCCGCTCTTCAGCAGTGGGAGGGCGGAACGGGCTCGTTCGATCTGCGCAAGCACAGCCGGATCGTGCTGGCCAAGAAGCAGGTCGACGAACTCGGCGACCAGGGCGCACAACTCTCCACCGAGATCGCACAGGTGACGGGGCGGAAGCTGGACGTGTCCCCCCGGATCCCTCAGGACGGCGACATCGTCCTGTCGATCGATCCCTCCCTTGCCGACGCGGCGGGTGACGCCCGGTTCACCGAGGAGGGCTACACCCTCACGGTCACCGATCGCAACGTGACGATCGCCGCGCCGACCACGAGGGGTGTCTACTACGGCACCCGCAGCCTCCTGCAGATCCTGCTGCTCGACGACGGTCGCGACTCCGTCCCCGTGGGTACGGCCGTGGACGGCCCAACTACAAGGTCCGCGGGTTCATGCTGGACGTCGGGCGGCGGTTCTTCACCGCCGACTACATCCGCGACTACCTGCGGGTGATGGGCTGGTTCAAGCTCAACGAGCTGCAGCTTCACCTCAACGACAACGGTTTCCCGCGCGGCAGGCCCTGGAGCGAGGTTGAGGCCGGCTTCCGGCTCAAGACCGACAACCCCGAGCTGGCCGGGCTGGCTTCCAAGGACGGGGCGTATGACCGCGCGGACTGGGAGTCCTTCGAGGACACCGCCGCCGCGAACGGCGTCACGATCATCCCCGAGTTCGACGCGCCCGCCCACTCGCTGGCGTTCATACGGTTCCGCCCGTCGCTCGGCCTCAACAACGGCGATTCCGACCACCTCGATCTGTCCAAGCCGGAGACCACCGCGTTCATGAAGTCGGTGTTCGACGAGTTCACGCCTTGGTTCCGTAGCCCCGACGTGCACTTCGGTGCCGACGAGTACACGGTGGACAAACCCCGCTACAAGGTCTACTTCAACGAGATGGCCGCCCACATCCGCTCGCTCGGTAAGCATCCGCGGGCCTGGGGCAGCCTGTCGGTCATGGCGGCCAACAGCGAGGGTTACGACCGCGACGTGACCATGAACAGCTGGAACAACGGCTGGCACGGACCGCAGGCGCTCAAGCGAGACGGTTACTCATTCATCAACACCAACGACGCCCTGCTCTACATCGTCCCGTTCGCGAACTACTACCACGGCCACGGGCTGGACGGGAAGTACCTCTACGACCAGTGGGAGCCGAACGTCTTCCCCAACGGGCAGAGCGTGGCCCCCGGCGACCCGCAGTTGCTCGGAGCCATGTCGGCGGTGTGGAACGACCTGACCCTGGACAATTACTCTGAACTGGACGTGCACAGGCTGGTCGAGCCCACATTCGGCACGCTGGCGCAGAAGATGTGGAGCGGGGCCAAGGCCGGCGTGCCGTACAGCGCCTTCCTCGAGACGGTCCGCAAGCTCGGCGTGGGCACCGGGCTGACGAAGGTTGCGACGACACTCGCCGCGTCGGTGTCGGGAGAGGTGAGCCTGGGCAAGGAAGCGACTGCCTCCGCCGGCACGGCGGCCGCGGCCTTCGACGGGGTGCGCACCACCCAATGGGCCAGCGGTCCGGGAGACGAGGCATGGCTGCGGGTCGACCTCGGCAAGCCGGTCGCGATCAGCAAGGTCGAGTTGGACTGGGCGCCCGCGTACGGGCGGGACTACGAGGTCCAGGTGTCACGGGACGGTGAGAACTGGACCACCGTCGCGAGCCGTACCGGCCGTGAAGCCGCAGGAGTGGACACTCTCGCGTTCGAGCCGGTCACGGCACGGCAGGTACGTCTCGTCGGCACGCATGCGGGCAACAAGCAGAACGGGTACGCCCTGTGGAGCATGCGTGTCTTCGAGGTCCCCGACCTGGCGCTGCACCGGCCGACGACGGCGTCCTCATCCGAAGTGGCGAGTCTGGGACCGGAGAACGCCACCGACGGCGACGGCACGACCCGGTGGGCCAGTGCCTACCGCGACGGTGAATGGATCCAGGTCGACCTCGGTTCCCCGCAGACCGTCCGGCGTGTCCTGCTCGACTGGGAGACGGCCTCCGGTCGTGATTACGACATCCAGGTATCCGACGACGCCGCTGACTGGAAGACGGTGGCTTCGGTTCGGGACAAGCCGGCCGGCGCCCGCGTGGACGATCTCACCCTCGACCCGGTGACTGCCCGGTACGTGCGGATGCAAGGCATCAAGCGGACATCCAACTACGGCTACTCGCTGTGGCGCCTGGAGGTTCGATCCATGAGCCCGGAGCCCGACCTCGCGTAGGTGCTTCCGGGTCTGGGTGCGGCGTACGGAGCGGGGGCTCAGTACCGCCTCGTGCAGGGGCGGTCCCGTGTACGTGCAACGGGATCACGGGATCGCCGACGGCACCGTCCTGTCAGAGCACCGTGCGGGCCTGTGCTCTGGCCGATGGCCTGCGTGAGGTGGCAGGCCTGGGTGCCGACGAACGCGGCACCGCGTTGCGCCGTAGCTCCCGCGAGACCGTCGACGGAGAGCGGCTCAGGCGGCGGGCGATGTCCCGCACCCTGCACTCTTTCGTCCTCAGCACCGCGATCTCCTCGCGCTCGGCGAACTGACAGGTAACGGCCCCACGGTGGATCAAGGGTCGGCCAGGCGTCGAGGTTATGGGTGTTGATGGCGGCCAGCAGTTGGTCGACTGTCGCTTCGGGGGCGTTCCCCCGGGTCGAGCAGTTGTCCGTGATCTACTTCCTTCGCTATTCTGATACAGGTAGCTGTATTGATTCAAAGGTTTGGATCGAAAAGTGGTGCAGGTCAAGGCGGCACGGGGCTACGATTCCAGTCGGCGCCGCGAGCAGGCCGAGCGTAATCGGGCGGCGGTGCTCGATGCGGCTGAGCTGCTCTTCGAGGAGCGCGGTTACGGCGCGACGACGGTCTCCGCCGTGGCGGCCGCAGCCGGGGTGTCGGTCGAAACCGTCTACAAGGCCTTCGGCGGCAAGGCCGCTTTGGTGCGGGCCCTGTGGGAGCGGGGGCTGGCCGGCCGGGGCCCTGTGCACGCTCAGGAGCGTTCGGACGCCATGCGCGAGAATGCGGCCGACCCGCACGCGATCGTCCGGGCGTGGGGCGGCTTCATCACCGAGGTCATGCCCGCAACCGCACCTGTCCTCCTGCTGGTGCGCGCGGCTGCCGCGACCGAACCCGAGATGGCCCGGCTCCGGGTGGAACTCGATGACAGTCGGCTGGCCCGGATGGAGGTCAATGCCCGGTTCCTCGCCGACCGCCATCACCTGCGCGCCGGCCTGACCGTCGAACACGCCCGGGACATCCTTTTCGCGTACAGCGCGCCCGAACTCTACGAGCTGCTGGTGCTGCGCCAGGGCTGGAGCCCCGAAAGTTACGGGGTGTTCATCAGCGAGAGCCTGTCGGCGGCGCTGCTGTCCGCGCCGGAGGAGCCGTGATGAGTTGCGGGGGCCCGGCTCAGGCTTGCGGCAGCTTCTGCGGATCCGCAGCCTCCAGCCCGCCGCGTGATGCGAGCTCAGAACAGCCTCTGACCGTCGAGTTCCTTGCGGGATGAACCGGACAAGCAACTGGTGCCGCCGCCTCCACTCCCTCGATTAGTTTGATCTATGTTCACCTGCTTCGCGCTGTTGGTGAAGTAAAGGGCCGTTAACTTACCGTTTGAGGCTTTCGAGCCTTGCGGCAGGGCTGGCATGGCCTTCTCACCGTGATCGGCGCGCCGGTCATTCACGATCTCCGACCGTCCAGGCCGGCGACTGCTGGTGGGTGCCGAGCCGGCACCGCAACTCGCAGGTGGGGGGCTCCTCATGTCGTTGGCGGACGCCCTGCCACTCGGCACGGCCGGGTTCGGCGCGGGCGGGGTCCTACGGGACGCATCCCGTTGCTCAACCCGAAATCACTTCGGAACTCGAAGCAAAGGGAGCGTTCAGATGCGGATAACGCGCCAACGCGCTGGTGGCCTGGTGGCCTCGGCCGTCCTGGCGGTGACAGCCCTCAGCGGGACTGTCTCGTCGGCTGCCGCCGATACCACCGCCACCAGCTCCGCCGCGACCACCAGATCCACCGCTGCGGCTGCCGGTGTACCGCGGCCGGACCATGTGGTCATGGTGATGATGGAGAACAAGGGCTACGACGACATCCTCAACAACCCGTCCACCAAGCCCCAGGACCAGGTGCCGTACATCAAGTCCCTGGAAGCCCAGGGTGTGTCATTCACCAACTCGTACGGTATTACGCACCCGAGCCTGCCCAACTACTACGCCCTGCTGTCCGCCTCGGACATCGTCAAGACCAACGACTATCCCGCGCCGTCGTCCGTCGACACCGACAACCTCCCCAACCAGTTGGTGACCCAAGGGCACAGCTTCGCGGACTACGCCAACCAGGCCAAGCCCACGCAGTGGCTCCGCTACAAGACGACGCCGGGTACCGCGGATCACCTGAACCCGATGGACAAGCGGCAGGAGGACTTCCCGACCACGCCGGACGGGTTCGCCAAGCTGCCCACCGTCTCCTTCTACGTGGGCAACGGCCAGCAGAGCATGCATGACGGGACCCTCGCGCAGGGCGACGCCTTCATCAAGAAGACCTTCGACTCGTACATCCAGTGGGCCAAGACGCACAACAGTTTGTTCGTGCTGACCTGGGACGAGGACGACTTCACCCCGTCCAACCACATCCCGACGATCATGGTCGGGCCGATGGCCAAGGCCGGCGAGTACAACGAGCACATCACGCACTACAACGTGCTGAAGACGCTGCTGGACATGTACGGCCTGGACCACATCAACCACACGGCCGACCCGGACGTTTTGACGATCACTGACGTGTGGGACACGTCGCAGACCGAGCGCCTGGAGGGTATGGCCGGGCGATGCCTGGAGAACCACCAGACCGACCCGGCGGAGCCAGGCAAGCTCGGCCTGTGGCACTGCGAAGAAGCTGCCAACCAGCAGTGGGTCAGGCACGGAGACGGCACGATCCGCCAGTCCGACAAGTGCCTGACCGCCACTGCGGACGGGAAGACCGGACTCGCCGACTGTGACGGCACCCCCGCGCAGAGCTGGCAGCCCGAGACCAATGGTTCCCTGCGCAACCCGGCATCCGGCCGCTGCCTGACCGTCCCCGGCCCGGACATCGCCAACGGAACCCCGGCGGAGCTGCGGGACTGCGACGGCACGACCAGCCAGAAGTGGATCGTTCCCGGCTACAACGCGCACAACTCGCTCACGGTCGACCGGCCTTCGTTCGTCAAGCCCGGCGGCACCGCCACAGTGACGGCCACCTACACCAACGACGTCAGCCCCGTGGCGCTGTCGGGCGCCTCCGTCAACCTCACCGTGCCCAAGGGCTGGACGGCTAAAGCCACCTCGCCCACCACGGTCGTCACGCTCAAGCCCGGCCAGTCGGTGAAGACCACCTGGGCGGTCACCGCCCCGGCGGACGCAAAGCCCGGTGACCAGGCACTGTCCGCGCAGGCCACCTACAAGAACGCGAAGAGCAGTGACGAGGGGGCCAGCACGATCCGCGTCGGGTACAACCCGGTCGATGCCACCGTAGCTACTCCCGCGGGCCTGGATCTGGTCGCCGGACACTCCACATCTGTCCGGGTGAATGTCACCAACAATACGGCCCGCAGCACGGACGTTACGGTGCAGGCGGACGTGCCGTCCGGGTGGACGGCGAGCGCACCACAGCCCGTCTCCCTGAATGCGTGGGAGTCCAAGACCGTCACGTTCTCCCTCACCCCAGCTAAGGACGCGTTCGGCCACGCGACGGTCACGCTGTCCGCCAACGGGGAGTTCCCCACTGCGAGCAGTACTGTGTCGGCGACCGTCGGCAAGCCGATCATGATGGTCGGGGAGACCGATGCCAGCAGTCATGAGTTCGCGCTGAGCCCGAATCGATACAGTGCCTATCCGTCGACGTTCCCTAATGACGTCACCTTCACTGCGGGTGTGAGCAACCCGGCCACCGATTGGAGTTACATCCAGCCCGGGCCTCTCGACTCCTGGGCCAAGAGCCAGTCGCACACGTTCACGTTGAACTTCAACCTCGCCACTGCGCCGAGCAGCGATCTGACGTTCACCGCCTGGCTCGAGGATACCCACCCCACTGCCCCGCCCGCGCTCGCGATCGGACTCAATGGCGCCGCGGTGAGCAACGTCCAGACCCCGGCCGGCGGCGGCGGTGGCGCCTCATCGGCTAATAACACCAAGCCGGCCACGCTGAACGTGACCCTGCCCGCCGCCAACCTCAAGGCCGGCGACAACACCGTCACCATCACCACAACCGGCGGATCATGGATGGTCTACGACGCCTTCGCCATCCGACAGCTCCCGTGAACCGCACCAGCTGACAACTCGCCAAGTCTGCCGCACGCGGCCGCTGACAACCGTCGGCAGCCGGGTGCGGCCAGGACCGCCGCCGTGGTGCTCCCAGAAGACGAGCTCCCAGTGCCGCGGCTACGTCGTGGGGTTCGAGATCACGGAGGAGGGCGTCACCCATCTCGCCGAGCACCATGCCGCCTACGCCGCCGCTTATCCGAAGCTGAATCTGCCCGACCGGTTTGAAGCGGCGGGGACTGGAAACCGAGTGGCAGCCACCGCGCCAGTCCCCGACCCTACTCAGGTCCCGTTGCCCAGTTCGAACCTGGTCCAGTGGACACCGTCGGTGGATATGCCCCAGCTCCCAGCGCCGAAGCTGTCGCCCCACAGATAGCCGAGCGCCGTCGTGGTCACCCATCCCGACATCCCTCCGGAGTTTCGGAGGCGCGCGAAGGAACGACCGCCGTCAGTACTGCGCCAGATGCCGTCCTCACTGTAGATCGTCAGGCTGCCGTCGACGGCGGCGACCGGCGTGCCGAGCAGGGAGCGCGGTTCCACGCTCTTGCGGTGCTCCCAGACGCGCTCCCAGGTGCGGCCCCCGTCCGTGCTGCGGTGGAGGGCCAGCAGGCCGTTCTTCACGTTGCCCTCGTCGGGCAGCTGGCCCGGCTCTGCCGCGTAGAGCACCTTTCCGGTTCCGGTCACGCGCAGGGCCCAGACCGACTCTCCGGTTACCGTCGGCCGGGACAACCGCCAGCTGAGTCCCCCGTCCTCGCTGACGGCGAGTGCGACACGGCCGGAGTGCGGGTCACGACCGGAGGCGAAGACCAGGTCCTTGGTCTGCCCGGCCGGGATCACGGGGGGCCGGAGTGGGGGCTGAGTGGCCAGGGACCGGAACTCTCCGGTGGTGGGCAGGGCCGTGAGGATGCGGGCGTGCTCACAGTTGTTGCCCTCCTGGTCCGTCCGTGTGCAGTCCTCGAACAGGGTGACGCCCTCGGGCAGCATCAAGGCCGTGCCCCAGGGCCTGGCTGAGCCCGGCCGCCAGTGGCGTCCCCCGTCACTCGTGAACCAGGTCCGGTCCGGCGGAGGCCACACGCCCTCCGTGATCAGCGCGCGACCGGGCCCCAGCACCCTGAGCGTCGCCGTGATGCCGTGCTCCACGGTCACGTCCGCCAGCGGGGAACGTCCGAGCCGCCAGGCGTCGGCACCCTTGTCGAGCACGGCGACTCGCTGCCGACAACGTGTCTTCCCACACTCGGCGAGCAGCGCGAACCCACTGGCGTCCCTGGCGAAGTCGACGACGACCGAGCTGCCGGGCAGGTCCGTCCCGTACGGAATCCGGGGGACGACCGCCGCCTCTGGGAAAGCGGTGCGCTCACCCGCCTGCGTGCCCCCGTCCTTGCTCCTGTCCGTGTCCATCTCGACGCATGCCGACACCGAAGCCGGCATTATCAGAAGGATGGTGGCCAAGATGCCCCAACTGCACCTGCCCTTACGCCCGCGCCGCCTCATGGGAAGCCCCCGATCCGACCGGTATGCCCGGCCCGCGATGCACCGTCATCTCTGGTACACCGCTCGCCGCGCTCGGGTTCCCACTCTCTCGCGACGACCACACGGAGTACCTGTCGTCCACCACGGACTACATGTACGGCCCGGTCGACCGGCCGGCGAAGGCGGTGAAGACCGGCAACGGCACGGGGCCGGTGTTGATGCAGGCGCCGTCGCCGAGCACGGTGACGTTCTGGCAGTGCTCGGCCAGGCCCGAGTCCCGCCAGGGCCTTCCCCCGTGGTGGTGGACACGCGTTGGCATGTCATGCGGCCAGCGTGAGCTTAGCCGTGTGGTGTCGGTGTTCGTATTCGTTGGGGCTG